>JAHLAX010000063.1 GCA_020625875.1 bacterium
CCACAATACTCTTTGCGATTGTAACCTTGTTCCACATAAACCGTCGTGCGGTATCTAACTGATTAACAACTGTACAAAGAGACTGTGGTTAGAGCCTTTCTGTAACCGTCTTGCGGTAGGAGGATTAAACTAATCCACAGTATCTCCAACAGTATAGCATACAGTCCTTGGAGAGGGACTCAAATAACTACTACTCTATAATACAAGGAGTATTCTAATTGAGCCTAAATCCTGATATTGTTTTCAGAAAAAACAATGATGAAAAATTACTTGACCATTGCAAGTCAATTAAAGTAACGAAATATGGAAAGTATATGGATACTTGTTTACTCAATTTATTACTTATGATAGGGTTGCTTATGCTAATGTATCAGGAACTATAAAGGACAATTCTGTAAAACTGTATTTTAAAAATGATGGATGGTTTAACAAAGGTTACTGTATTCTCAAATTCAAGAAGAACTCAATTAACGCTAAGACAAAAATAACTTATCGTAATCCGTCAGCTAATGCTAATTTGTATATAAACGGTACATTCAAGAAAAAGTAATACGAATAAAACAGAAAGACTGGGTATGCGATAATACTCAGTCTTTTTTCGATAAATAAATGATGATATTAAACACCTGAATTTTTGGTTTATCAGGCTATTTTTGGAGCTTTAGGGGGAAATTAGGGGGAAATACTGTTTTAAGAGATAAAACAGACTAAAAAAGGAAACAGCCTAAACGCCCTGTTTAAGCTGTTTCCGAGTGGTTGCGGAGGAAGGACTTGAACCAACGACCTCCGGGTTATGAGCCCGACGAGCTACCAACTGCTCTACTCCGCGATATATGCCGAACTGCTTTCGGTATCTATAATTATATCCTTTATATGGTGTTTTGTCAAGGGGTATTAATTGTAATGTTATGTCGGGCGGTAAATTTCGTGATATAAATTGATTTTTTCTGATACGTGTGTTAAAATAATAAAAGTTTAGTTTTATGGAGGTTAATCGAATATGTGCAAGGATTGTAAAGGAAAATATTATATAACCACGGCTATTGCGTATACCTCGCGCAAGCCTCATATCGGCAACAGCTACGAGATAGTTTTGACCGATGCTATTGCCCGTTATAAGAGAATGCAGGGCTATGACGTTTTCTTCCAGACAGGGACCGACGAGCACGGTCAGAAGATTGAGATGTATGCTCAGTCAGAGAACTGTACTCCCAAGGAATATGTTGACAAGGTGGCGGGCGAGATTCGCGACATCTGCGATGTGCTCAATACATCATATGATAAATTTATTCGTACAACCGACGCTGACCACGAGAAGATTGTTCAGAAGATTTTTAAGAAGCTCTATGAGCAGGGCGATATTTACAAGGGCAGCTATGAGGGACTTTACTGCACTCCGTGTGAGAGCTTCTGGACCGAGAGCCAGCTCGTTGACGGCAAGTGCCCCGACTGCGGACGTGAGGTTAAACCCGCTAAGGAAGAAGCGTATTTCTTTAAGCTCTCAAAATATCAGAAGCAGCTCGAGGATTATATCGAGAGCAATCCCGACTTTATCTATCCCGAAAGCCGCAAAAAAGAGATGCTCAACAACTTCATCAAGCCCGGTCTTCAGGATTTGTGCGTTTCGCGTACAAGTTTCAAGTGGGGCGTTCCTGTTGACTTCGACCCCGACCACGTAGTTTATGTGTGGATTGACGCGCTTTCCAACTATATCACGGGTATCGGTTATGACCCTGACGGAAGCTCTGAGCAGTACAAAAAGTTCTGGCCTGCCGACGCTCATATCATCGGCAAGGACATCGTGCGCTTCCATACAATCTATTGGCCCATTATGCTTATGGCTCTGGGTGAGCCTTTGCCCAAGCAGGTTTACGGTCATCCGTGGTTGCTGTTCGGTGAGGACAAGATGAGCAAGAGCCGCGGCAACGTTATTTACGCTGACGAGCTGGTCAAACTTATAGGTGTTGACGCTGTGCGCTACTATCTGCTCTCCGAGATGCCTTTCGCGAACGACGGCTCTATCACCTATGAAACAATTATCGAGCGCTTTAATTCCGATTTGGCGAACACTCTGGGCAATCTTGTTAACCGCACAATCGCTATGAACAAAAAATACTTTGGCGGCGTTGTTCAGGAGCCTTCGGCTAAAGAGGAGCTCGACAGCGAGATTGAGCAGTTCTGCCTTGACACTGTCAAAAAGGTTGACGAGCAGATTAACGTGTTCCATATCAGCGACGCTCTTGAGGCGATTATCAACCTCGCGAAGCGCCTGAATAAATATATTGACGAAACAATGCCATGGGCGCTCGCCAAGGACGAAAGCAAGCGTGAGCGACTCGGTACGGTTCTGTACAACCTGCTCGAGGGTATCCGCTATATCGCGGTTCTTATTCAGCCGTTTATGCCCGATACATCAAAGGCGATTTTTGAGCAGACTAACTGTGACGTTAAGTCCTACGACAGCCTCGAAAGCTTTGGCGGCGTAAAGGCGGGCACAACCCTCAACGAGGCAACACCGCTGTTTGTACGTATCGACCCCAAAAAGCTCTATGAGCAGATTGAGGATATGCAGAAGGAGAACGCAAAAGACGAAAAGACCATTGAAGAAATCGCTGAGCTCGAGCCCGAAATCGGTATCGACGACTTTGCTAAGTCCGATATCCGTGTGGGCGAGGTCAAAGCCTGCGAAAAGGTCAAAAAGTCAAAGAAGCTTCTGAAGTTCGATATTGACGACGGCATGGGCGGACGCGTTATCGTCAGCGGCATCGCGCAGTATTATAAGCCCGAGGAGCTTGTCGGCAAAAAGGTGCTGTTTGTGGCTAACCTCAAGCCTGTTAAGCTCTGCGGCGTGGAGAGTCAGGGAATGATTCTGTCCGCCGAGAAAGGCGACAGCCTCACTCTGATTACGGTTGACAACGCAATCGAAAATGGAAGTAAAATAGTATGATTTGTTGTGGTCGGCTCAAAATTTGAGCCGACCACAAGTGGTAAGTGGTAAGTAAATTGCCCTCCCTTGGGGGAGGGTGTCGCCGACAACTTGTTGGAGGTGACGGGAGAGGGTCCACTTTTCTAAATCCCTCTCTATCAAGCGTCTGATAAACAGACTATAACAAAGTTTGAACAAAGTCGGATTAATACAGAAGTCGGTGCACTAAAGTATCAATATTGATGTAATACTAACTTACGCCGACCCTCATCCGATTTTTGCATCAATAAATTGACGCAAAAACCACCTTCCCCCCGGTGGAAGGCAACAAGGTGAAAATTATGAATAATATTTTTGATTCGCACGCGCATTATGATGACGCGTGGTTCGACGAGGACAGGGAAGAACTGTTAAAAATTCTTCCCGAAAGCGGAGTATCGGGCGTTGTGTGCAACGCGGTTGATTTGAAATCCGCCGAGATAATAAAAGGCTACGCCGAAAAGTATCCGTACATTTACTTTACCGCGGGTTTTCATCCCGAAAACCTTGAAAATATGCCCGACAATTACCTTGACGGCATAACTGAGTTTTTAAAACATCCCAAGTGTGTTGCTATCGGCGAAATCGGGCTCGATTATCACTGGGACATCCCGCGTGATTTGCAGAACAGGGTGTTTGAGGAACAGCTGAAGCTTTCAAAGGAGCTCGACGCGCCTGTAGTGGTACACGACAGAGAGGCGCACGGCGACACAATGGATTTGCTCAGAAAGTATAAGCCAAAGGGGCTGATGCACTGCTTCAGCGGGAGCGTTGAGCTTATGCGTGAGGTTATGCGGCTCGGGATGAGCATCAGCCTTGGCGGCGTGGTCACTTTTAAGAATGCCCGCCACAGCATTGACTGTGCCAGAGAAGTTCCGATATATAGGCTTTTGCTCGAGACCGACGCGCCATATATGAGCCCCGTGCCGTTCAGAGGCAAGCGCAACGACAGTCGGAACATCGCGTATGTCGCCGAGAAAATTGCCGAGGTTCGCTCTATGGACGTTCAGGAACTGCTCGATATTACGGCAGAGAACGCGAAGAGATTGTATGAAATATAAAACACTCCTATGTCATCCTGAGCGCAGCGAAGGATCTTAAAGATTCTTCGTCACGTTGTTCCTCTGAATGACATATGGGATTGGAGGATAAAAAATGAAAAGATTAATCTGTGTTTTATTATCAATTATAATCTGCGCGGCGGTTTTTACCGCCTGCGGTGAAAAGAAAGAGGGGCACAAAGTTCTGTTCCGTGATGATATGAACAGCGAAAAAGTGGTCGCCAAGCTAATCGGTGCTGACGGAAAAACAGAGACTGTTGAGCCCGAGCAGGTTAGCAAAAGCGACGACAGCACAACCTACGCGCTGTACGGCGACACAAAAAAGTACAATAAAGTTATTTTTACATGTGACGACAGCGATTTGGACGAGCTCGCGTTCAATGATTATGTCAGCGGTTGGTACAACTCTCCGCACGGCATTTATCCGTTCACAGAAAACGAAAAAGAGAAGGACGTTATCGACTACGCTGTCAAGGTTTTCAAATATGACAGCTACGAAAAGGAAGTATATATTTGTACGCCTGACGGCTATGATAAAAAAGCCAAAGATAAATATCCCGTTATTTATATGACAGACGGTCAGAATCTCTTTGAGCGAGGAGCGACTTCGTACGGCTCGTGGGGTGTTTATGAGAGCGTTAAATCTATGGAGAAAAACACAGGCAAGGGCGCTGTGATTGTGGGTATAGCGAATCCGTCAGATAACCGTGACAAGGAGCTCACTCCCGATATTGGCACGGTTACCACCGAATCCGAAACCTATGAGAACGGAAAGGGTAAGCAGTTTTCGGATTTTTTGGTTAATAAGGTAGTACCGTATGTCGAGAAGAACTACAATGTGGCGACCAATCCCGAGAACGTGGCAATCTGCGGCAGCTCCTCCGGCGGTATCGAGAGCTTTTATATCGGAATGGAGCATCCCGAAAAATTCGGCACAATCGGCGCGCTTTCGCCCGCGTTCGGACTATATAACAACGATACATGGGTTAAATACTTAAAGAGTAAAAAATTCAAAGACAATTTCCCCAAGGTTTATCTCTACTGCGGCGAGGCTAACGACCTCGAAAGCCAGCTTATCAGCGGCACAAAGGCGATGCCCGAGAACCTTAAGCAGATTAACTACCCGAAGAAAAACATATACGAAACCTATTGCAAAAAAGCGATGCACAACGAAAAGTACTGGAGATATATCTTCCCCGACTTCCTCAAATTCTTTAGAAAATAGTGGTCAGTGGTCAGCGGTCAGTGATCAGTGACGGTCGAGAACAAAATACTGCTAATATAAAAGTTTAATGCCCAAACTATTTATAAATTATCTTATACAAATAATTAACCCAAAGGTTAGCGCAGTAACCTTTGGGTTAAATTAGTTTATATCATTTTTTACAGTCGGGATACGAAGTTATCGGAAGATAAAACATTTCTCTCCGACAACAACTGTCCACTGACTACTGAATACTGATTGCTGACTTACGCCCAATTGAGTGTATCGGCGTAAACGTTGATGTAATCCTGAGCGCTTCTCTCCCAGCTGTTGTCACTCATCATGGCGCGCCACATAAGCTGGTGCCAGCCCTCGTTGTCCTGAATACCGCGGAGAGCTCTTCTTACAGCGCCCTGAAGGTCAGCTGTGTAGTAGTTGGCAAAGGTAAATCCGTTGCCGTAGCCGTCGGCTGAGTCAAATACGGAGTCTTTAAGTCCGCCTGTCTCACGAACTACAGGGATTGTGCCGTAACGCAGAGCGATCATCTGTGAAAGACCGCAGGGCTCCATCTTGGAGGGCATTAGGAAGATGTCAGCGCCTGAGTAAATCTTGCGCGCGAGCTCGGGAACAAAGCCCTGACAGAAGCAAAGTCTGCCCGGATACTTCCACTGCATATCGCGGAAGTACTGCTCGTATTCCTCATCGCCCGAGCCGAGAATTACAAACTGCATATCCTCGGTGTTCATAAGCTCTTCAAGTCCCATTCTGACAAGGTCAAGACCTTTGTGCTCAACAAGGCGTGTAACCATAGCTACGATAGGAGCGTTCCATCTCTGCTCGAGGCATAGTCTTTCCTGGAGCTTCTGCTTGCAGTAGCCCTTGCCGCTCATATCCTCCTTGGTGTAGTTAGCGTAGAGCTGATAGTCTGTAGCAGGGTCATAGCTTGCGAGGTCAAGACCGTTCTTGATACCGCACAGCTTCCAGTGGCGGAGATTCAGCTCGTTATAAAGACCAAAGCTGTACCACGGGTCGCGAATTTCGAGAGCGTATGTAGGCGAAACAGTTGTAACGCGAACCGCTGTCTCGATAGCGCCCTTAACCATATTGAGCTTGCCGTCCATTTCAAGGATCTTTGTATCGCCCTCGGGAATACCTACACATTCGGTGTTAACTTCCCAGCCGTACATTCCCTGATACTGAATGTTGTGGATAGTAAAGATGTTCTTGATGTTGGCGTACCACGGATTCTTGGAGTAGAACAGGTAGTAATATGTGGGAACCAAGGCTGTCTGCCAGTCGTTGGTGTGGATAATATCGGGATGGAAGTCGATATAGGGGAGCATCTCAAGGATAGCTCTTGAGAAGAACGCGAACCTCTCGGCGTCGTCATAAGAACCGTAGAGAGTGCCTCTCTTAAAGTAATACTCGTTGTCGAGGAAGTAGTATGTGCAGTCGTTCCAGCGAGCCCAGAACAGTCCGCAGTACTGATGTCTCCACGCAACGGGAACTGTAAAGTTCGCGATGAAGTTCATCTGGTTTTTGAGGTCCTGCGGAATTGTACCGTAAAGCGGCATAACGATTCTGCAGTCCTGTCCTTTGCGACAGAGAGCGTGCGGCAGGCTGCCCGCAACATCGGCAAGTCCGCCCGAACCCGCGAACGGGTTAGCTTCTGACGCGCAATAAAGTATTTTCATAGGTTTGTCCTCCTTTTTATACCCTAATCGATTACTGATTTCTTAGCAATATGAATCGGATATGTATCTGTACCCTTAAGGGATTTTTTGTTGGTAATCTCTACGTCCTTGTCAATTACAACGTAGCTGAGTTCACAGCCCGAGCCGATTTTGGTGTCCTGCATAATGATGCAGTTAGAAACCTTTGCGCCCTCGGCAATGTGAACGCCCTTCGAGATAACGCAGTTCTCAACCTCGCCCTCGATAAAGCAGCCCTGAGATACCAGAGAGTTCTTAACGCTGGAGTTGAGTCCGTACTTACACGGAGCGTCGTCCCTGACCTTGGTATAAATCGGGCGGTCATAACAGAACAGCTCGTCTCTCAAATTGCCGTCCATAAGAGCCATATTGAACTTGAAATAATCGTTCATTGAGCTGATGACAGAAACATGCGACGGGCACTCATAAGCGTATACACTGTATTCGTCAACCCACTTCTGAATAAGGCGGTCAAAGTTCAGCTCGTTTTCAGCCATAGCCTTGGTGATAAGCTCGAGGAAGAGCTTTTTGCTCATAATCAGCGAGCCGAGATACAGGTTGCAGTTGCCCCTTGTCTGGGGCTGAACAAGTACCTTTTCAACCTTGCCGACTTCATCATGCTGAATTGTCATCGGGGTGAGCTTTTCGGGAACAGGCATATTCTTATATAAAAGGGTTATGTCCGCCTTGTTTACCGAATGCAGATAGAACAGCTCGGTGTAGTCGATGTTGCAAATTACGTTGCTCTCGGAAATGAGCACGTAGTTTTCTCTGGCGTCCTCAAAAACTCCTCTTATCTGATAGAGCGTCTCAACCTTGTTGGCGAAGTTTACGCCCGCGTAAGGAGGCAGGATTGTGATACCGCTGCGCTTTTTCGAGAGATCCCACGCGCTGCCCGAGCCGATGTGGTCCATAAGCGACATAAAACCGCTCTTGGCAATAATACCAACATTGTTGACGTTGGAGTTTGACATATTCGAGAGAACGAAGTCAATCATTCTGTATTTGCCGCCAATCGGGATACTGGCGGTTGTGCGGTGAGCGTTGAGCTCGGTCATGGTTTCGGCGCAGGAGTCTGAATAGATTATGCCTAAAACGTCATTACTTTTCATTACTTAGCCACCTCCGTATCTTTGTCTATCATAGCTTTGGGAGGTATTACCGCGCCCTCGCCGATAGTGAGGTTGTCGCCGATTACGGTAACGCCCCAGTCGTCGCGGTTGGGTACAGCCGAGGGCTCGGCGCCGACTACGGCGTTCTTGCCGATTACGGCGTTCTCAGCGACAATTGCGTACGAAACCTTAGCGCCTTCGCCTATAACAGCGCCGGGCATAATAATTGAGGAGTTAATTGTAGCGCCTTTGCCGACCTTAACACCCGCGAACAGTATCGAGAACTCAAGATCGCCCGCGACATTACAACCGTCAGCGATAAGCGAGTTCTGAATTTTTACATCGTCCGCTATGTAGTGCGGGGGCATCATCGGGTTGCGCGAGCAAACGTCGCTTAGGTCGAGGCTGACGTTCGGGTCGAGCAAATCCATATTAGCCTCCCACAGGCTGTCGATTGTGCCGACGTCTTTCCAGTAACCCTCAAACGGGAAGGCAAACATTCTCTCGCCCGCGTTGAGCATAGCGGGGAGCACGTTCTTGCCGAAGTCATTGGAGGAGTCTGGGTCGTTGGCGTCTTCAGTGAGGTATTTTCTGAGCTCTTTCCAGCTGAAAATGTAAATACCCATAGAAGCGTTTGTGCTCTTGGGGTGAGCGGGCTTCTCGTCGAACTCATAGATTGAGCCGTCGGGGTTGGTGTTGAGAATGCCGAAGCGCGAGGCTTCTTCCTTGGGAACGTCAATCGCCGCGATTGTGCACGCCGCGTTGTTCTTCTTGTGAAATTCAAGCATCTCGTTATAGTCCATCTTGTAGATATGGTCGCCCGACAGAATCAGCACATAGTCGGGGTTATACCTGTCAATGTAGCTGATATTCTGATAAATGGCGTTTGCCGTGCCCGAGTACCAGTCCTTGCCGCCGATAGCCTCATACGGGCTCAGGCAGTTGGCGCCCGAGTGCATACCGTCGAGATCCCAGGGCTGACCGTTGCCGATATACTCGTTGAGCACAAGCGGCTGATACTGTGTGAGAATACCCACAGCCTCAATACCCGAGTTGATGCAGTTTGACAGCGGAAAGTCAATAATCCTGTACTTTCCACCAAACGGAACAGCGGGTTTCGCAAGCTTCTTGGTAAGCACGCCGAGGCGGGAGCCTTGTCCGCCCGCGAGCACCATAGCTACGACTTTTTGTTTAGGTATCATATTTATTACCTCCAATTTTTTAAATGGATTTAAGCCTTCCCTTGGGGGAAGTGGCTTTTTACTTCTTTAATTTTTTCGGAATCTTCTTAGCTGCCTTTTTCTTTGGCTTTTCTTCCTTTTTTGGGCGCTCTTTCTTCTCTCTGAGCTTAAAGTACGCTACGCTGAGCGGCGGAACGGTAATTTTGATTGACTGCTCACAGCCGTGAATGGCTATGTCGGTGGTTTCGATACCCTTGCCGTTGAGTACGCCCGAGCCGCCGTAGCGCGGATCATCGGTGCTGAAAACCTCGTCATAAATGCCGTATTCGGGCACGCCGATATGGTAGCCCTCGTGCTTGAAGGGCTGGAAGTTACACAGAATAATTAGTTCCTCGCCGTCCTTGGCGATACGCCTGAACGCTATAACGCTCTTGGTATAGTCGTCGTGGTGAATCCAGTTGAAGCCTTCCCACTTGAAGTCGACCTCATACAGTGGCTTGTTGTTAATATAAAAATTGTTGATGTCGTGATAAAACTCGTTGAGCATCTTGTGATTCTGGTCATTGAGAATACCCCAGTCAAGCTCCTCGCGGAAGTCCCATTCCTTTTCCTGACCGATTTCGCTGCCCATAAATATCAGCTTTTTGCCGGGATGCGCCATCATATACGCGATAAACACACGCACCGAAGCGTATTTCTGAGCGGGGTCGCCCGGCATTTTGTCGATAAGCGAGTGCTTGCCGTAGACTACCTCGTCGTGAGAAATAGGCAGAATAAACTTTTCTGAAAAAGCGTAGAAGAAGCTGAACGTCAGGCTGTCGTGGTTAAAAGGTCTCCACAGCGGGTCGAGTGACATATAGTGGAGCATATCGTTCATCCAGCCCATATTCCACTTATAGTCAAAGCCCAGTCCGCCCTGCTCAACGGGAGCCGAAACAAGCGGCCACGAGGTGCTCTCCTCGGCAATCATCATCGCGTTGGGATTGTGCAGATGCACGGCGGTATTCATCTTTTTGATAAACTCTACCGCTTCAATATTTTCCTTGCCGCCCTCGTCGTTGGGGTCCCACTGACCTTTAGGGCGGTTATAGTCGAGATAGAGCATCGAGGCGACAGCGTCAACGCGGATGCCGTCAAAATGGAAGTTCTCTATCCAGTACATCGCGCTCGATACAAGGAAGCTCACGACCTCCTTGCGCGCGAAATTGAATATATAGGTACCCCATTCTTTGTGCTCACCCTTGCGCTCGCCCTCGTACTCATAACAGCAGGTGCCGTCAAAGCGCCCGAGACCGTGGTCGTCCTTGGGAAAGTGAGCGGGAACCCAGTCCAATATAACGCCGATGCCGTTCTGGTGGCATTGGTCAATAAAATATTTTAAGTCGTTAGGCTCGCCAAAACGCGAAGTCGGGGCAAAGTAGCCCGTAACCTGATAGCCCCAGCTGTCGTCGAGCGGATACTCGGTAATCGGCATAAACTCGATGTGAGTGTAGCCCATATCCTTAACATAGGGGATAATCTCCTCGGCGAGCTTGCGATAGCTGAAGAAGTTGCCGTCCTCATATTTGCGCCATGAGCCCGCCTGGATTTCATATATATTCATCGGCAGCTCGGTGTGGTGATGTTCTTCCTTGAACTTTATCCACTCGTGGTCGTCCCATTCGTAACTGTCGGGATTATATACTATAGATGTATTGTCAGGGCGTGTTTCGGTATGGAACGCGAACGGGTCTGATTTTATAATCTTCTCAAACCATGGGGTTTCGATACAGAACTTATAGCGCGTGAACTCAGAGAGCCCCTCAATAAAAAGCTCCCAAACGCCGTGCTCGCCGATTTTATACATAAAATTGGACATATTGTTCCAATCGTTGAACGGACCGATAACAGAAACCGTCAGGGCGTTCGGCGCCCATACGCGGAAAACCACGCCGCTCCTGCCGTCCCATTCAACTATATGAGCGCCCAAAAGCTCCTGAGCGCGCACGGCGTCACCGTCGTGGAAAAGTTCCAGCGCGGTGCGTTCATCGTTTAAGCTGTAGCCCATATCGACCCTCCTTCTTTAAGTGGTAAGTGGTAAGTGATAAGTGGTAAGTGGATGGCGGGACACCCGCACCCGTTTAATAACTAATCACTTAAATGCTAAAATCCTATTATACATAATATATCATATCAAATATTATTAGCAAATTCAAGTCAAAATATAGTATTTTTTGCAATTTTTTTCAGTTTTTTTATTAAAATTTAATAAAATAAGGCAATTTGATAGCATTGTGCCCGTACCCCTTTTTAAAGGGGTCAAAATTGGTACGGTCTTAGACCGTCATTTTTGGGGGATTATCTATCCTTCTTATGAATGTTCATAAGGAGGACCGTTCAACAAGTTGAACTATACAACCCCTCTGAATCGGCTCGCTGCACTCGCAGCGATTCAGGTCCCCTTAAAAGGGGACACGTTATTCGTTTTGTTGAACCTTGCTAAACATTATCACATATTTTTGTATAATATACCCACGAAAAAGCCATTGAAAAAAAGGTTGCAATTGTGTTATAATTACTCTGGTATATTTCTCATTATACCAAAGAGCTGTAATCGTATATCGACGCGTAATATACGATTACGACATATAATCGGATAGAGCATAGATGTCCTGCTTTAAATAGCAAGTAATATGCGGATAAATTAATTTTCCTTTCTCATTTCTCCTTTCTCATTTAATTTTTCCGTGTGGTCAGATATTACGGATTGTTGCTGAAAACCGATTATAGACTTTTCCAATGATTTTAAGAAAATGAAAGGAATGATTTTTCCAATGAGAATGACAAAAAAAGTAGTTTCTCTTATCCTCGCGGTAATGATGGTTGCTACAATGGTCGTTGTTGGCGTTGGCACAGTTGCGGCTTATGCGGCTGGAGCAGTTGAATATACAAGCACCAGCGGTGCGGTATCTTATCCGACTAGCTTAAACACACTTAACGCGGGTACATACAAGCTACTTGCTGACATTACTCAGACAGCCAGAATGACACAGCATTTGTTTGCATCTGAAATTGTATTCGATCTTAACGGACATACTTTAACATCAACAGCGCCTGATTACGCTTTTAACATCTGCAGAGGCGGTTCAGCTGCTTCGCCCAAAAAATTCACTCTTATCGACAGCGTTGGCGGCGGTAAAGTAGTTTGTAACCCAGCTGCAACATCTGCTATTCAGGCTTCGGCTAATTACAACGATATCACAATCAAGAATGCTGTTATCGACGGAAACTGTGTAGCTATTCTTAAAGAGCACCAGAACGTAGTTATCGAGAATTCTACAATCAACGGCGGCAATGACTTCGCTCTCGCCACAAACGGCTCTTCAACAAAGAACGCTACAATCACAGTTAAGGACAGCACACTCACATCAAATAATGTTGCTGTATATCTTCCCGGACAGGCTGACGTTACATTTGACAACACAGACGTAACAGGTACAACAGCTCTTTATGTAAAGGGCGGTTCAGTTGAAATCAACGGCGGTACATTCACTGGTACAGGCACAGCTACTGAATATCAGTATAACGGCAACGGCTGTTACGCTACAGGCGACGCTATCGTAATCGAGCACGCAGGTTCCGCTTATAACGGTGGCGCTCTTCCCACAGTCACAATCAATGACGGTGTCTTTGAGGCTAAAGATGACAACGCTTCCGCTGTTTCAACTCCTGTTAAGGATTCTTCCTTAGACGCGGCTGAAGGTTTCATCGAAGGCGGTAACTTTGTAGGCGGCGTTGACGCTTCTTATGTTGACGCTGGTGTTGAAAGCATTACTATTGGCGATGTTGAGTATGTTGGCGTAACACAGGATAATGTTATCATGACAGCTGCTGATCTTAAGGCTGCTGCTGCGACAGGCGGCAAATTCATCCTCGGCGACAACATCACAATCACAGGTGATACTCTTACTGAGGTTGAGTATAACACAAGCCATGCCACAGACTACAGACTTGCTGTAAACGCTGACTTTGAGCTTGTTGGACAGGGCTACACAATCACAGCAGGCGAAGGCACAGAGGGCAAAAACCTCTTCTTCCCGACTGGCAACACAGTTAAGGTTACATTAAGTGACGTAACTCTGGATGGCGGCAACAAGGCTAAGAGAGCTGTTGTAGGTTACACAGCTTCTGGCGGTGCCAACACTAACGAGATTACTCTCACAAATGTTACAATCACAAACTTTAAGAACAATGATGATTACGCAGGGGCAATCAACGCGTTCGGCGGCACACAGCTCACACTTAACGATTGTACAATTACAGGCAACACAATTACTGTAGATCCTGATTGGCCCAACGCTAACGGTTCTTCCGTATGGGTTGGCGGTGCCGCGAATGTTAAGGTTAACGGCGGTACTTATGATCAGATGTACTTCAACGGCGCGAAGGCTACAGCTGCTCTCAGCGGCGGCGCGGTTGTTGACGAGATCAACGTTGATGTTGCTAAGAAGGTTTGCGTAACAGTAGACGACGCTACAGTTAACGCTGTAAACGCTGAGTGCGGCTTAGAGAATAAGCCTCTCAACGCTAATCAGGTTGTATTTACAAGCAACGCTAATGTTGCTGTTCCTGACGGTTATGAAGTAGTAAGCAGCTCCGTAGGCGGCAAAAAGACTCTCGCGGTTGCGACAGACGTTCTTAAGAGCAACGGCGTTTACATCGAAGGCTTCCAGGAAAAGGCTGTTCAGGGTGACGCTGACAACGGTGTTCGTATCCTTACTAAAGTTAACAGAGACTTTATTGTTGGCGCAGAAGAGTACGGCTATGTAGTAGCTAAGGTTACAGATGGTCAGAAGACATTTGAGCAGGGCAACACCAACTTCTCATTCATGAAGAAGAACGGCGGCAACGGCGAAAAGACAATCGACTGCACAGGTACATACAACAAGGGTATCGCAAATGTTGACAACACATTTGTAACACTCGCTGTTAACAATATGCAGGATGGCGATAAGGTTGCTGCACGTTTCTACGTTGTAACCGGCGGAAAAACATACTACGCTAATTACGTTAACACAATTACCTATGATGGCATTCTTGCCACATACAAAGCTTAATAAGGAGGAGAAACTATTATGAAAACTTTATACACTTCTCCTGTAATTACAGTAGAGGAACTCACAAAGGTTGACGTTCTCTGTGCTTCTACAGAGACTAACACCAATCCTTCATTGTCGAATAAGGATAACGCGACCCAGACATTCGGCACACTGGCTGATTTCTCTCACTTCATGTAAGAACATTGATGCGCACAGCGTATGAATTCTTACGTTACGCGTATGAAAATGTAATTATCTCAGGATAATAACGGAACGGCTCCCATTTCGGGAGCCGTTTTTGTCAGGCTCCTTTGGCTAAAGGAGCTGTCAGCGCAGCTGACTGAGGATTGTATAAATGCGGCGAAGCCGCCACCAATAATAGATTCAAACCCCTCCCTCAGTCGCCTGCGGCGCCAGCTCCCTCTCCCGTACAAAATATAGTCGTTGCGCGGACAGCTTGGAGCGCTGTCCTTCAACTCCTTATTTTGCACAGCGCTTTTGCTCCCTTAATCCGCCACCGGCGGCGGGAGCAACGCTACCACGAGGGAGCCGTTTTTGTATAGCCTTCCCCCGAGGAAAGGCTAAGCTCCAATCTTTTTTTAAAAAACGCTTGCAATTGAAACAAAAATACAATATAATTAAATTGACCAAATTTTATCAAGGAGGGCTTTACTATGTCAGTAAAAGTTGCTATTAATGGTTTCGGCCGTATCGGCCGTCTCGCGTTCAGACAGATGTTTGGCGCGGAGGGTTATGAGGTTGTTGCTATCAACGATCTTACAGATCCCAAAATGCTTGCTAACCTGCTTAAGTACGACACAGCTCAGAAGGGCTATTGCGGTGCTATCGGTGAGAATCTCCACACTGTAGAGGCAGGCGAGAACTCCATCATCGTTGATGGTAAGGAAATCACAATTTACGCTAAGCCCAATGCTGCTGAGCTTCCCTGGGGCGAGATCGGCGTAGACGTTGTTCTCGAGTGCACAGGTTTCTATTGCTCAAAGGCTAAGAGCCAGGCTCATATCGACGCAGGCGCTAAGAAGGTTGTTATCTCCGCTCCCGCGGGCAACGATCTTCCCACAGTTGTATTCTCAGTTAACGAAGGTATCCTCACAGCTGATGACAAAATCATCTCTGCTGCTTCATGTACAACAAACTGCCTCGCTCCCATGGCTGATACTCTTAACAAGTACGCTGCTATCCAGAGCGGTATCATGAGCACAATCCACGCTTATACAGGCGACCAGATGATTCTTGACGGTCCTCACAGAAAGGGCGATATGAGAAGAGCGCGCGCAGGCGCTGCCAACATCGTTCCTAACTCAACAGGCGCTGCCAAGGCTATCGGTCTTGTTATTCCCGAGCTCAACGGCAAGCTCATCGGCTCAGCTCAGCGTGTTCCTGTTCCCACAGGTTCAACAACAATCCTCACAGCTGTTGTTAAGGGCAAGGACGTTACAGTTGAGGGTATCAACGCCGCTATGAAGGCTGCCGCTTCCGCTAGCTTCGGCTACAACGAGGATCCCATCGTATCGAGCGATATTATCGGTATGACTTACGGCTCACTGTTCGACGCTACTCAGACAATGGTTGCTCCCATCGGCGACGACCTCTATGAGGTTCAGGTTGTTTCTTGGTATGACAACGAGAACAGCTACACAAGCCAGATGGTTCGCACAATCAAGTATTTCGCTGAACTCGGCTAATAGCTGAATAAGTTAAAACTCAAAGGCTTCCTTCGGGAAGCCTTTTGTTTTTTGTTTAGCCTTCCCCCAAGGGATGCCTAAAAAATGTATTGACTTTTTAGTGAATTTAAGTTACTATATAAATGTATATGTATGCGTGCGTATACAACAACTTTTTAATCAGACTCGTAAGAGCCGTTATTTATAGATATTTTGTATTTAGTAATCACTACTAGGCGTCAAAAGTACGCTTTCAAAATATTGATACCAAAATTGAATATCTTGCTTAA
>JAHLAX010000138.1 GCA_020625875.1 bacterium
GCACACATCGGCAAGGCAATGTGCCATCATAGCAAGGGGACTTACTTTCAAAGGTAATTCCTGTATAAGGGTATACCAGTTCTTTGGTGACAGTAGAAGTATTGCTGAAGGATACGCCGAGAGACCGCTAGGGGATTACAGATTGTTATTGGAGAAAAGGATTACACAGATAAGGCCAGTACAATTTGCCGAGCCTTGGACAGAGACTGAGCTTGATATGGATATATTGAACACCACTGGCGACGACGGTATGGAGATTGTTTATACACACTATTCAGACTTTCAATAAAAATTAGATTGAATTTTAATATATGAAGATTACGGATTTGGATTTGACGGCCCTATACGATTTAGCTGATGAATGCATTGCAATGTACCACCAGGAAATCAATGCAATACAGGCTATTGGTCATAACAAGGGCTTGATGAATTCCACAGCCACGTGGGTGCAGGGTGACAGTGAGAATGAGATAAAGATGCAGTTTATATTACCCGACTACTATTATTATGTCGAGGAAGGGAGATTGCCCAGTGTAAGGAGGGAAGACCCTGAAAAGGTATACCAGAGCATATTGAACTGGGTGAGGGCCAAAGGCATAACAGGACAGCCAAGGAATGGAGGAAAGGCACCGACACAGGAACAGCTGGCGTGGGCTATTTACCGTAAAATTCATAAATTAGGATATTATGGTACGGACCACCACGGAAAGCATCCATTAAAGACAACACTACAAAGAATGGATTCAGCGAATATGAAACAGAGGGCCGCTGATATAATAGCCAAAACTTTGAACAAAGAGATACACGCTGATATAATGGACCTGGCAAAACTATCGAAATAAATAGAGATTAATATTTTAAAATAAAATTAATATTATGGCAGTCGAAAATAAAAGATTTTATAATAGAAGGGATACCAGCACCAACTGGGCTACGGTTAATCCTACCTTGGAATCTGGTGAAATCGGTTATGATGAAACCCAGAAGAAATTTAAGATGGGTGACGGCTCCACCAGATGGAATGATTTAATATTTTACGAAACTGGAGGCGGTTCCACGTATACGGAAGGTAAAGGTATCGCAATAGACCAGAATGATGCTATCAGTGTAAAGGCTAGAGCCTCGCAGTTCGCTTTCAATGCCAGTGGCGAGATGTATTTGATAACCACGGGTGATGATGGATTTGTCACGACCAAGGTTATGAGGGAAACTATCGACAATGTACTTGGAGATATCAACAATGTATTAATAACTATTTAATTTTATTTAAGTTATGGCAACAACAATAGAAGAAGAATTGAAGAGAATCCAGGTAGCTAAAATCGATTTACGCAGTGCGATTGAATCCAAGGCTGTCAAAGTTGACCCTAATGCAACCATCGACAAATACCCTGATTTTGTAAAAAGTATCGGGGATATTACACTGGAAGACAAAACTATAACTATCAATGATACATATGAAGCCCCTGAAGGCAAGGGATGGAATAAAGTTATTGTTAATGTCCCAGGTGGAGGCAGTGCCAATTTACAGACTTTGAATGTGACAAACAATGGTACTTATACACCTACGGCACCAGTGGATGGATATAATGAGGTTAATGTTAATGTACAGCCTAATTTAACTACGCTTAATGCAACACAGAACACTACCTATACACCGACAGCACCAGTACAGGGTTTCAGCTCAGTTACGGTAAATGTCCCAGCACCAGCAATTAATTTACAGAATAAAAATGTTACCATGGATGGCACTTATACAGCCGATGCAGGATATGACGGTTTGGGTACTGTTACAGTTAATGTATCAGGTTCAAGTGAGAGTTCTGTGACAATGTATTACACAATCAACAATGATGTATTCTATTCTGAATTTTACACACTTGGAACAAATCCAAGCGACGATTACAGGTTATGGTTCAATCAGAATGGCTTTTCCAATAATATTGACAAAATGTATATTGACGGTGTATTGCAACAGAATGTGGTTTCTTATCATAAATTTGATTTGGGTACACACACCGTAAAGGTTGTTTTGAAAGCAAATGCAAACAGCATACCAGACGATACTTTCAGATATGTCGCTGGATTGAGATATGTGGATTTGTCCAAATACACAGGTACGACACTGGGCTTTTTCAATATTTCAAACAATAATGGAAATGGTTTCTATATTTTACCAGAAAATTGCACTCTTAATGGACTTGACAATGGTAATTATTATTTGCCAGCAAACAGTGGATTTGGTGTAAGTACGTCATTTAACTACGATTCTTTGTATATAGACAGCAATAACCAGAATTACAGTTCTGATTCAGAAGGCCGATATATTATAGACGACAACAACAATAAACTACTTTTCATTAATGGTAAATGCCGTATACCAGAAGGTGTTGATGAAGTGCCAGTAGGTGCAATAAAAACTTATGCGCGTGGGTATATGTTGCCTAAGACCCTCGACAAATTCCACGGTTTCGGTTACGGAAATGGTACTCCTTGTTTCTTTGGAAGTTGCCCAACAACTTTGGATTTGGCTAATGGTATGAATGATTGCGACAGCCACATATTTGTGCCAGCAAGCGACGTAGTCTCTTATAGGGCGGCTTTCACCAGTGCTGGATATACAAATGCCCCTAACAATGTTTTGGGATTCAGTACGGCAACAGGTACATTCACTTATGCCAGCGGAGACAAAGGATTCTATATATACAGATGGGCTAACTTTGATACAGAAAGATTCTATTTGGTTATGATTTATGACAGCAATGGCCACTTGATGGTTGAGGTTTCACCTACAGAAAGAGACCACCTTTATATTCCAGCCAGTTTGTTGACCAGTGGATATGGCACCTATACGGTACAGTGGGTTTGGGGCAACCAGCCAAATAATTCCTGGGAGTCTCCTATTGAAAGCTTATTTGTTCATTCTGACGCTATTTCAACCTTGGATTTGATGAATATCGAGGACACAACTTTAGGTACCAATATGGTGAGGGATTTGGCTAACTTGGAAGAATTGACAGTAAGCCCTAACATAACAGAAATTAAAGGCGGTTTCTGTGCCAGTTGTCCTAAATTAAGCAAAGTGTATATCAATGCTGGTAGTCCTCCAACTATCGACGGTTCAAGTTCAGAAAACTTTGAAAACTCCAATGGTGGACAGCCTATCGATGTTCTGGTTCCAGATGCCAGCTTATACCAGGCTGAC
>JAHLAX010000100.1 GCA_020625875.1 bacterium
AGACGGGCTTCTGAAAGTGTCCCTTGATGTGAATGCGGACGAAGTGGAGTTCCTGTCTTCGAATAGGAGCGAAAAGAAGACCGAAGACCCCGACAAGCCGCATCCTGCGCAGGAAGGGTTCACGGATATTTCTTCCGATGACATCCCGTTTTAAGAGGTGAGCCGATATGGATAAGGTCAATATCACTGAGCAGGATGTCCTGAACGCAAAGGCGTTCATCCCCCTGGTTCTGAAGTACACCCTCGCACGGTACATCGCTGAGTTCAGCACGGACAAGCAGAAGATTTCCGTTTTGGAAAACGGAGAGAACTCTATCCCGCTCCCTGACATCACTCAGCGGAACACGATGCGCGAAACTCAGTACAAGATCGGCGTGTTCGTAAAGGAATACATGGGAAAGGACTACGATCCCGTGCATGACTCCAAGACGAACGAGCCTGTCCCGTACCTCATGGCCGCTGACGAAGCGGATGCGTGGAGTAATTTCGAAGCGCAGCTTGACCGACTGAAGCGGAGCAAAGACAAGGCTGTTGCCGACAAGTGCTATGACATTCTGAACGATTATCACGCATTCGTGCGGATGGTCAGCATCGAGATCGAGCAGGTGTTGCAGATCGAGAATGACCTGCTTGGGAGAATGGCCTGGTTCCTGAAATCCGTTGTGAGCGAAACAGCCGCAGACGAGATCAGGACCGCCATCGATAATCTCCCAAAGGAAAAGGCTGAAGAAGAGCAGCCCACCGAAAATCAGGAGGCGGAGGCCGATGGAGTTTGAGAACTGGTACGAACCGTACCGCAGGATAAATGCCTACAACACGCTGCCGAACGCAGATGACCTGTTGCGGAAAGTCCTGTTCTACCTTATCGACATGCCGGCGGCGAATCACACGCCGTTCACGGACAACAGATGCCCCCGTGTGCGGATCGCTAAGTATCTGTTCCATGACGTATCGAGGCCGTTAGACCAAGAGACTCCGACTCCCGAACAGAAGCTATCTCTCATATTTGACCCGTCAAGACCAGCCAATCCTACTACAGATAAAGGGTACAGGATATTCCCGCAGATAGCCATCACGGAAGCGCAGGAGAATGCGCAGACGCGGCTCTACGCTTTCATGGGATTCGTGGATGCCACGAACACATATCGGTCAGACATCTCCGTTTGTTTCCGTATCCTGTGCAACACTTCCTATGATTCCAACACAAAGGACAGTGCGGCATCCCGTTCGTGGGCTATCGCAACGGCAATCGTAGAGGCACTTTCAGGCGTGAACATCGGCGGCGTAGGCACATTCTATTTCGACCGCCGACAGAACGCCGAGTGCGCTATCCGGTACATTACGGACGATCAGCACAATGTCGGTTATCAGCTTGTGTTGGGCCTGTCCTACATGGGTGACAAGCCTGAGAACACGCCGAACACGGACTAAACGGCAATTCGGGGTATAAAATGAGTGAAGCTATACACCCCTTTAAGAATAAAAAAGAGGCCCTTCTAAAATACGAGCCAATAGAATTGAACGGCCTTGTCTACTACCCGCTAAAGGTAGCAGATTTGGACAAATGGCAAGCATTAAAGCCTGTTCTCTGTTTGCGCCAGGGGACACTCCCTGCGGCCTTTGCTTGCATGACCTACCTTCAATGCGTATGGGCATTGGACCACAGCGCAAAGTCTAACAACGGTTTCGGTTCAGACGGGATATGGGACGCCCTGTTGAGCATCTTGTTCCTTTCCTTGCGGTTATCCGAAGGGGACGAGATACAGGCGATGGGGCAATCCGCGTCTCCGCAGACCTTAACCAACATACGCATCGTCAAAGACGGTCAGGAGCATGACATAACTCCAATGGAGTTCATGCAGATTCGAAAACTGATCGCAGAACAAAACGGGGCGGAACTGCCTGATGAAGCCGACAACCCTGACTTGGTTGAAGCGGAAAATGACATGCAAAATGCCAGTGGTGTGAAATTGGATTATAACATCTCTGACTACATGACAAGCGTAGCAAGCGCAAAGGGCCTACGAAGAAAGGACCTTTTGGATTGGCCGATAAAGGAGTTCGAGGATGAGGCCAGAGCGTTGCGCAGAAGGTATGGATATTTCCTTTCTTCCATCGCAGAAAGCCAGGGCGCAAAATTCAAGAACGGCAATCCGTATCCAACTTGGATGTTTGAAAAGGCAAAAGACGAGTTTGCAGGGCTGATCTCTATGGAATCCTTGCAACGAGAGCATCATGCGCAGATCGAAGAATCCGACACCGCCCCCACCCAAAACACATAAGGAGTCAAGATATGATTCAACTCAATAACAAGTATCTGTACGCCAAGGGTACTTGCAACGTAATCGTGACTGACCCTGCTACCGGGAACATCGATTTCCAGTCCAATAAGGTCCAGACAAGCCAGCTCACCACTGCTGTCAATATGAACGAGCTTCGTGCTGGCCTCGGCAACGCGATTGCCATCCAGCTCCCCTCTGACAGTGCGGTGAACCTGGAACTGACCACTGCCGACTTCTCCATGACCGCCCGTGCCATGCAGCTCGGCTCGTCTGTCACCTACAATGCGGCTGCCCCGGTTTGCGAGGTCATTACGGCCAACAGCGACACCCTGACGCTGACCAATTCCGCCGTTGCCCCGCAGGGCTTCAGCAAAGCTATCGCCTATGTTGACACAGGCGCTACCGCCTACGAAGTCAACTCCTCCAAGGAAGTGGTTGGTTTCACCGCCACTGCCAGCACCAAGTACAAGGTCTATTACTGGATCGCCAACCCCTCTGCGCAGCAGGTCAAGGCGTACAGCGTGTTCAACCCCGCTGTGAAGCATGTGACCATGCAGATCGCCGTGTACTCCACCGAGAACACTTCCGCTTCCTCCCAGGGTTCCCTGGTTGGTTGGCTGTATTGCATCATCCCCCGCATGCAGTTCAGCGCCAAGGCGGATACTGATGGCTCCCAGACCTCCAACGCCACAACCGTCCTCTCCGGCACGGCTCTTGCGTATGATCCCGATGCCTCCGAAGCCATCTGCGTGGATTGCGGCCTGTCCGAACTTGCCTACTGGGTGTACGTTCCCAACGGCGATGTGACTCAGGACGTGGACAGCCTCGTGGTTGTTGGCGGTGGCTTGGCCCTCGTGATTGGCAACTCCGCCCAGGTTCCCGTGCGGTTCCTGATGAAGGACGGCTCCCTGGTTGTTCCCGACTACAGCCTGATGTCCTATGTATCCGACACAACTGCTAAGGCCACC
>JAHLAX010000241.1 GCA_020625875.1 bacterium
CTTGTCGGATCGGAGATAATACTATCTATCCACTCATGAATGTCACCATGACCAAATTCTTTCTTATACTTCATAATCTGATCCATGTCATACCCCTGAGAAGCTAAAGCTTTAATCGTTCCTCTGGTCTCGGCATCAAGCTGGTTACCACTTGAATCTTTAAACAGATTCTGCCATTCAGCACTCTGTTTATCGATGCTCTTCTTTGAAGGTGCACCAAGCTTATCAGTTACATCCTTACCAACGTTACCGCCTTTGCTATTGTTGCTTGATGAAGAACTACCGTTACTCTTAGTTGCAGATTCTATTCCTGCTTTTGTAGTGTCACGTATAATCTTCTTTGCATTTCTGGTGGATTCGCTATCGCCTTCACTATCTGCGTATTTCTCATTAATTTTGGAAATAGCTATTCCGCCAACAGAAACCAATGCAGCATCAATCATGGCGTCGCCAACTTTACTTGCTCTTTCACCGGTTTTGTTTACAATTTTAGCCGCTCCCTTACCAACAGCACCACCAACTTTTGCTGCAGCATTCGGAAGATTGGATAAAGCTGTCTTCCCATACTTAGCAAGGGCTGCTCTTGTAGTTGGATTTGCAACCAATGCCGCACCTACAGCAACGCCTGCTCCAATAAGAGCTGCTTTCTTAATCGTGTCGCCGCTGATTCCTCTTTTTGGACCGGCATTTTGAGAACCGTTTGAAGAATCTCCGTCGTATCTGGCTTTACCCTGAGCAGTAAGTGATCCATCAGCTTTCTGGAAACGTCTGACACCCCATTTCTGTCCGAGGATACCATGATGCTCAAGTTGAGTCATATCATCGTCAATTGCATAATACATTGTGAATCCTCCTTAATAGTATTTGTCTTGCAGATACCGCATAGGTGTGCCAAATGTCTGCTCAATAGCTTCTTTTGCGTATCTTTCTGTGTTGTAAATCTTGTTTAATCTGTTTACTCGTTTCTCATCAAGAGTATGAATGTTATCAACCGCTGTAGACTTAGTATCAAACACAATCATAGGTCTCTTAGCGTGATATGAACTATACTCCTGATCATTTGTATCAACCAAAGCACCATAACCTTTCTTTTTCATAGCGTCATAGAAAGTCTTTTGCATTGCAACTTCCTGATCGTTATGGTTTGTAAGGGTAAGGTTTAACGCTTTGTATAAGTTCTTTTTATCCTTGCTATCCAAGCCAGGTTCTGGATGCTTATCAAGAGCTTTTTCAGCGCTCTTAAACAGCATCTGTTGTGAAGGTCTTCTCATTTTTGATTTAGAATCCTCAATAGAACCTCTAAGATTCTCTTTGAATTCCTTATCCTTAAGAAGTCCTGCAGTAATCTTTCCTGCACTTTCGTCAGAAGGTACCTTCAAGCCTTTCGTGTTCTTCAGTTCTACTCGGTATACTTCCATGTTTTTAGCCTTGGTTATTTTCTCAGCATCACCGGAAGCTTTTGCAGCAGCAATGGCTCTGTCCTTAAGATTCTTTCCAAATAAACCTTCATACATTCGAACATCATGCTTCTTATACGTTGCGTAAAACGGGAATTCTTCCATCTCTTTAGAAGTTTGGATTCTACTCATCTTAGTATTTGTCTTCAGAATAGTATCAATCTCATTCTTTCCAAGAGCATAAGTAGCAAAATATTTCTTCGCTGTTTGTAAGTCATCTTTAGATTTGATCTTTAATGCAGAAGTATCCATTTTGGTTACTTTGTTAATAAGTTTTGCTGCACCGGTAGCCTTCTTAGCATTACTTGTATGCAGAGAAGCTGCTGAGCCACCGCCTCTTTGTAAGGCTGCAAATCTTTGCTCACTTCCAGCACTTTTAGTTACCGCTGTATGCTGGGAAGTAGATAACGGGTACGGTGGGCCATTTCTTTGCCCCCATTTTTGTCCGAGAATGCCGGAATGGACCATGTAATTTGGATAAAATTCGTTCATCCCTTAATCCTCCTGTCCATAGCATTCTACTTCAGAAGTAATTCTCCACTCATACTCTGCAATTTGCTTGTTTATGGCATCTAAAGCAAAAGAACTTGTAGGGGGATCAAACATAACTCTTACTTTCATTGAGACATAACTTTTTATGAAACTAAGTCGTTCAGTTGAAATATACTCGTCCC
>JAHLAX010000095.1 GCA_020625875.1 bacterium
GGCGAGATGCTGACCGAATACGAAGCATCGCAAGCGCAGAGATACATCGAACGGAACATCCGCAGGTGGAAGCGGGAAGCGATCGCGGACGAAGCGGCGGGCGTTCCGAGCTTGCGAGCTGCCGAACGCTTGGCGGCATGGAACAGACGCTTGACGGACTTCGTTGAGCAAACAGGGTTCAAGCGTCAATATGACCGAACAAAAGTGATTGAATAGTTCTCCCTCAAAATCGGCGGGTTTGTGGCAGCCCGCCGATCCTCCCATAGAGCGCGGTTTATGATCCTCCCCGCGCTCTTTGACATTATACCCGAAAGGGTTTATGGAATAGCCGACGGGCATTGTACGGAAATTATGGTCGACGGACTGAAAACGGAAAGGTGACTAATGGAAGAGCAGCAGCAGGGCACACAGCAGCCCGCGATTGACTACGCAGCATTGACGAACTCGCTGATGAGCGCATTGTCGGCGAGGCAGGAACGTGCAGAGAACGGTGTCGTCCGTTCGTTCGCGGAACAATACGGAATGAGCGAGACAGAGGTCAAGACGATCCTGTCGGAAGCGCGGAAGAACAAGGACAACACACCGACCGCCGAGCAGCAGAAGAAAATCGACGCTGCGCTCGCAAAGGCAAACGAACGCCTTTTGTCGGCAGAGGTCACGGCTGTCGGTTCGACTATGGGCTTGGTCGATCCGGCGGTTGCGCTGTCGCTGATCGATCGGAACAAGATCAAGATCGAGGATGACGGCAAGGTTTCGGGCGTTAAGGAAGCCCTTGACGCATTGAAAACCGAAAAAGCCTATTTATTCCCCGCCGCAGTTGAAAAGCCGAAGAGAACGGGTATGCGGCAAGCGCAGGGCGAGCCCGCAAAGGGGCAACATGACGACATCAATTCCGCCTTGCGTGCAGTTCTCGGAAAGGGTAAATAAAATATGGCAAACATGATTTCTCGCGCAGACGCGGAAGCTCTGCTCCGTGAAGGTCTGTATGATGAGATTTTCCAGCATGATATCGAGGAATCGATCTTCATGCGGCTCGCTCGCCGTCTGCCGGACGCACCGAGCGGCAAGAACCACATCCGCGTTCTTGACATGGTTCCGGTCGGTTACTTTGTCAACGGCGAAAACGGTCTGAAAGGCACTTCTGCCGCAGCATGGGAGAAGGCAGTCCTGAACATCGAAGAGATGGCGGTCATCGTCCCGATCAGCGAGAACACGCTGGAAGACGAAGCGGTCGACATCTTCGGACAGGTCACTCCGCTCGTTCGTCAGGCGTTCGGCGCGTTGATGGACAAGGCGGCGATCTTCGGCGAAGGTCGTCCGGCTTCTTGGCCTCTCGGTATCGTGCAGCTTGCGCGTCAGGCGGGCAACAACGTAACGGCGGCTTCTCCGCTATCCTATGACAACCTGCTCGGCGTTGGCGGTCTGTTCAACAAGGTCGAGAACGCGAACAGCGCAGTTACCGCAGGTATCGCTTCGATGGCTATGCGTGCTGCCCTCCGCGGCATCAAGGACGACAACGGCTATCCGATCTTCAAGACCGACATGCAGGGCGCCACGCCTTACGCGCTGGACGGTGCTCCTCTGTACTTCCCGCGCAACGGCGGTTTCGACAGCTCCATCGCGCAGATGGTCGTCGGCGACTGGTCGCAGGCGGTCTATGCTGTCCGTCGTGACATCGACGTGAAGATCCTTGACCAGGCTGTGATCCAGAATCCCGACGGTACGATCGCGTACAATCTGGCGCAGCAGGACATGGTCGCGCTCCGCGTCACCTTCCGCATCGGCTGGACGTTCCCGAATGCCGCTTCTCCGGTCAACCCCGATCGCGTGCTCGTTCCGTTCGCGTACCTCGCTCCGGCGACCCCGCAGACCACGTACACCGCGACCTTCACGGTTCTGTCCGGCGGATCTGCTGCCGAAGGCGCGATCGTGAACATCGACGGCGCACGCTTGAAAACCAACGCTTCCGGCGTCGCGGTGTTCAATCTGCCTAACGGCACTTACGCCTACAAGGCGACCCTCGGCAAGGCGAAGCTCGGCGAAGGCACGCTCACGATCAACGGCGCAGCCGCGACCGTGACTGTCGGCGAATAACGATGATCGAGGCGGACTACACCTTTTACGCCGAGACCTATCATGGCACGCTCTCGGAGGCAGACTTTAACCGTCTGCTCCCGAGGGCTTCGGCAGAGATCGACGCGCTGACCTTTGGTCGGTGCAACGCTACCCTGTCGGCAGGTGCGCAGAATCGGGTCAAGCTGGCGATGTGTGCCGTTATCGATGAGCTGAACGCGACTTCGGGCGGCGTGGTCGCGTCCGCATCGAACGACGGTTATTCCGAAACCTACGCCGTACAAAGAACTGCAACGCAACGGATCAAAGACACGGCTGCCGCGTACCTTGCGACGACCGGGCTTATGTTCTGCGGAGGGCTTCCGAGATGTTAGCCTGTAACAAGACTTTGACGCACGTCCATAGGGTGAAGGGCGCAAACTCCGACGAGTACGTCTGTACACAGATTCCAAACTGCTCATGGTTCTCAAAGCTGCGGACATCGATCCTCGACCGAGGCACGAGCATGGAACGATACACCTATGTGCGCTTCCCTGTTCTCCCTGACGGCGTGGAGATCGTCAAAGGCGACTACATGGTCAACGGCGTTGTGACTTCCATCACGCGGGAGAAAGACCTCGAAGGGATGGAGTATTTCACGATCCTCAATATAGCCGACAACACACGAGGCGGCGGCGTTCGTCTGCCGCATTGGAGCGTGGTCGGTCAATGAGGGTTATTCGGATCGACATCGACATAGATAAAGCTGTTAAGAATCGGCACTTTGACCGCGCTGAAAAATACATGGCGCAGAGGGTCAAAGCGTACTGCGATCCATACGTTCCGTTTCAAACAGGACACTTAAAAAACAGCGCGGAAGTCGGTGCGAACTATGTGAAGTACCTCGGACCTTACGCCCGCTTCCAGTATGGCGGGCGGGTCATGGTCGGCATCCGTTCCGGCTCGCCTTGGGCGCGTCGCGGCGAAAAGAAGGTTCTGACGAACCGCTCTTTGAGCTATCACGGCGGCGGTCAGCGCGGGGCGAAATGGGACAAGCGCATGATGGCACAGCGCGGCGGCGAGCTTCGGCGCGACGTTGCGAACTTTGTCGGTGGTACAGCGAAAGGATAAACGATTATGAGTAACTTGACGGAATTAAAGCGGGTCGTGTCTGCGCTTGGCGGCACTCCTGCGGAATCCGATACGAACGACGAGAGCATCGGCAAGATCGCTGACGCACTCGAAAACGGCGGTGGCGGCTCCGGCGGTGTGCTGGTGGTGCATCAAGACGAGAACGGCACTCTTGACCATACTGTGCAGGAGATATTTGATGCTCCGTTCGCGGTATTAGATCAAAGCGACGAGCCTGATGCGGTTAAGAGCATCGCTATTCTTGAAGGCGTGACGATTGAAGAAGGCGAGGAATTTAGTTGCACCTTCAGACAAGGTAGTATGCAGCTCCATTTTACCGCGCAAAGTGCAGACGGTTATCCGACATATACAGATGGCGACTAACCCATGAAACTGATCGAATACGTCAGGACGCTCTTGCAGAGCTGTCCGCTTTTGGCGGGCGACCGCATCAACGCTGATTTCCTAGATGCGGAACATGGTTCGTATTCCGTCGATACCTCGCCCGCCGAGCCGATCGTCCAAAGGTACGTCAACGGAGATTCAAGGCGGCAGTTCGTTTTCACGTTCTGCTCGAATGAGTTTTACGGTGAAGAAATCCGGCAGAACCTTGATAACATCGGGTTTTGGGAGGACTTTGCCGACTGGCTCGAACACGTCCAGCTCCCCGACACTTTGGGCGACGATAAGACCCCACAGACGATCGAGATCCTTGCATCCGGCTATGCTTTTATGACAGAGGCAGACGCGGCGCGGTATCAGATCGAATGCAGATTGCTATACAGGCAGAAAGGAAACTAAAACAATGCTTGCTATGAGAGCAAAGCTCGCGCACTACATGGACACGGGCGACAGTAATACTCCGGTATGGTCTCGCATCGGCGAAGGCTTCACGGACTTCACCGAGAGCAAAAACGCGCAGGAGTACACGCGGCAGTATATCAATGAACAGACCGAAACGACCGATGTTACGGGTTATTCGCCGAGCATCGCATATTCGGCGGATGTTTACGACGATGATCCTGTTTGTCAGAAGGTCGTCGAGATCAGCGACGACGAGCTGGTCGGCGACGCGGCACAGGTCGAGATCGTGACCGCGAACGAGTACGAGATCACCGGGAGCGAAACCACGTGCACCGCCTACAAGAGAACGTATTCCGTTATCCCCGATCAGAAGGGAAGCGGCGTGCAGCAGCTCGTCTATACCGGCACGCTCCGCGCTGTCGGCGATCAGGTCAAAGGCACGTTCAACCCCGAGACGAAGACGTTCACGGCTTAATAATCGATCACGCAAAGGAGGCAAACCATGCGCGTATTTGAATACAACGAAAAATCCCGGCCGTTTGACATCGGCGACATTGAGACAGAGGAACGCTTCGAGGAAGCGGTGATCGCACTCGGCGCGGCTGAAAAGACTGTGCCGAAAGACGGCAAGCTGTCCGAACGTATGCGGGCGACCTGCCTTGCGTTCTATGCGTTCTTTGATGCCGTTCTCGGAGACGGTGCGGCGATGGATCTTCTCGGCGAAAAGCTGAATTACAATAACTGCGAGGAATGCTATTACAAGCTCCTCGAAACGGTCAAGGCGCAGCGCACCGAGACCGAAGAACGGCGGGCGAAATACGCGGCACGGTATAGTCCTGCGCGGTCGAAGAGATGAATATGCTGATTGACGTACTCCCGACGGAGGTCGTTCTGTCGGGAGTACGCGTCCCTGTGCGGTCAAATTTCCGCGTTTGGATGCAGTTGGAGGAATTATTCAACGACGAGGAAGTCGACCAAAATGAAAGGCTTCTGCTGGCTCTAAACCTCGTTTATGAAAACCTCGACCTGATCTCCGATCTTAACGAAGCGGTGCAGGGGCTTTTGTGGTTCTACCGATGCGGCGAGCCTGTCGATAAA
>JAHLAX010000187.1 GCA_020625875.1 bacterium
AACACATATACGCGTCACTTGTAGCCGCCTTACATACCTATTTAGGTATGACTAGCCGTTGCAAATGGGTTCAGAAAAAGGTTACTTCATTCACCTTTATAGACTGCTTTAGGCGTGTCTAGCTGGCTTCTAGTCGGCTCTTGTTTACTCAAATATTAGCCTTTTGAGTGGGCACACAGAGAGTAAGTATAATGCGCTGTATGGGGTGTTTATTGACCTCTTTCGCCCTCCTTTATGGTGGGTGTGGGGGTTATATAAACTGCCTTGCTGGATAATGTGTATAACACGCAAATAGGTGCATTTTGTCACCTCTGCCAGTAGATAGTTATCTGGATAGATGGCTTTTTGTCTGGTATCAGAGGACAAAATAACACATTTATGCAGTGTATCAGACGGCAATTGCAAGGTTGTTGCTGGTGGTAGTGTAGGATGGTGATTTGTTACATCATCTCTCATGAGTTAGTAATAACGAGTGTGCATTATTAACCTTTGGCTGGTTTGCTTTTGTCGGTGCTGGTCAATACGCTGCATAGATAGGTTATGGCGTGGCAAAATGCAGACCACTTGCGGCCTTCGCTTTTTTACTCTCATCTTTTCGTATGAGAGCAAAGGAGTGAAGGTTATTTTCATAATTGATTTTTTGAGTGATATAAAATGTTTCTCGCTGCGAAGCGCGAAACGTTTTGTATTTCTTTTCTCGCTGTGAAGCGCGGAAGAAATATTTTTTCTAAATGTTTCATAGGTTATTTTTCCGAAAGATTTTTCGCAATAGAATTTTCAAAGCAATGTGAGTGAAAGATAAATCTTTTTTGGAAAATCAAAAATCCCTCGCGTAATATAGTCGGCAGAGCATTTTTGAAAATAACCTGTGAAACATTTTTTCTTTTTTATCACGCTTTTAATTTTGGAAATGATTGAAAAATTTTCCGTTCGATTCGGAGTTAAGCGGCAATTATTTATTTACTCTAAAAAAATCAAAGTTATGAAAGAAAGAATTGCAGAGATCTACCTCCAAAGCTTTGGGGTAGAAGAGATGATCGAGTTTGTATGTTCATTAACCGATGAAGAAATCTTAAATCTTAGTTTATGAATATTCAAAATTCAGATCGCTTGGCGCTGGATAAAAAAAGGCGCCAGGCACAAAAGTATTTTGCAGAGAATTTCTCTCGCGAACAAAGATATTTAATTGTCTTCGAGAGAGATTTTAATGAGTACCTAAGCGCAGCCGCTTGGCTGCAAACAGAAGAAGCAAAGAACTATCAGAGATATTATGATTTTCTTTGCGACTTCTCTTCTCTAAAAAATAAAATGAAAGAGTTTTCATGGAGCAAGAAATTTCTGCTAGAAAACGGAATTGACTTTGCTGCTATCAGAAAGCTCTATTTTGCAATTGCTTGACAGGTGGTTGCAAAAACGTGCACAGCGTGATATTTATATTTTCTTTAAAATTTCTCTTGAGGCTCACACGCACACCAAAAATAAAAGAGTCTGAAAAGAAAGACAGCAGAGAAAACTGCGGAGTCCACAGGAGCCATAAATCAGAAAGGAAAATCTTACACCTTGACTTTTTAGAAATTGTTTTCATAGAGAAAAACAACCGCTGGTGACTGGTCAGGAGCGTAAAAGATGCCAGAGTGCAAGTAACGGCCAACTGAGTAACATCGAGTAAACGAAGGGAAAAAATCATGGAAGGAGAAACGGAGTGCGGTGCTGAATTAAGTGTCGCACTTCACTTGCTTATTCACTTCAAAAAATATTTATTATGAATCTTAAAAATTTCTTTAAGTCTATTGCAAACTGCAAAGACTTTGCTAAGGTCATGTTACTAGCACTGGTGTGTGGTTTTATATTTATAATGCCATTCATTTGGTTTATAAAAACAAATCCAGTTGCCGGAAATTTGGAGATAATTTTAGTGTCGTTTTCCGGCATTGTCCCGATGACTCTTGCAGCCATATTACTTACCCACATTATTTGGCGTGAGTAAAGTACGAAAACAACTCCCAAAGTACGAAAATTATTTCGGGAGTACGAAAATTATTCACTCTTTGCAAAAAAATATCATCTGTTAAGTCAGGTGATATTTACTTTCACCAAACATTTACAGTTATGAAAAATATTTTATTCTATCTATTTGCTTGTTTTCTTTGCGTCCCTTGCATTATTTTAGTCTTGTCGGGTGATTTATCATCTGGACTAATTGGATGCGCTTATGGAGCAATTCTGTTGATTTTCTTACCAAAATCTTTTTGGCAAAGATTTATCCGCTTGTCAGTACGATACACTGACAAGATTTTCGGAACAGAGAAAGCAGCGGGTTAATTCTCGCTGCTTTTACTTTTTATCATTAACTCAAAAAACTTTTTATTATGGAAATCAAGACAATAAAAAATCGTGGCTGCGAAGTGACTGCAATCTTCACAGGTGGAAAATATTTTTTCCATAACTCTTATTACGGGGTCGTTTGTATTGCTGAACGCACCAGCGAAATAGGTGAAATATCCAACGTCAAATTCAATTTGTATGTGGGAAATAACAACTGTGTAGGCTCTTCGTATTTCGACAACGGCAGCATTATCAAGTGCGCAAAAAGACACA
>JAHLAX010000242.1 GCA_020625875.1 bacterium
CAACACCACCAAGGTGGCCCTTGGCGTGAAAGCTGAGGATGTGGACAGCTGCTTCATGGGCTGCAACGGTGTGGTCTACATGCTTGCCGCGATTGATGAGTATGTTCACTCAGAGCGGGACAGGGCGATTTTAAGAGATCGTTTTGTTGATGGGCTGACATTCGAGCAGCTTGCAGAGCGGCACGATGTATCGACACGAACAATTAAGAACGTGATCTACAAGCACGAGTATATAATCTTGAAATACGCAAAGAGGGAGCAGGGCTAACGCCCTGTTCTTTTTTATTGTTAAAATTATACAAAAATGCAGTCAAACAATTTACATAATAAATTTGCGTATGGGTATTGACATATACGATAAAAAGTAGTACAATATAGTCAAGATCAGGGAAGGAAAACCGACAGAACCAGAAAGGAAATAAAATCATGAAATACAAGGTTTTAACATACGACACCAAACAGTACGACATGTGGTTCGACGCTATCGCTAAAAATGATATGATAGTCGCAGCCGAGTTCGAAACGTTTGAAGAGGCGGAAGCTTATGGCAACATCCACTTTAACACAACTGAGGTATGGGCTATTGATGATGGGAGATAAGGGGAGTTCCCTTAAATAAAAAAAGAAAGGCGGATATGAGCATGAAAAAAGCAGTTAGTACAACAAGGAAAACATATTGGTCAGTAAGAAGCGGCTGGACAGGAACTGACATATATTTTAAGGACTACGATAAAGCGAAGGCTCTTGGCTTAAAGGACTTTTACGATATGCCCGTTAAACATACCGTAAAAGCAGAAAAATTTGACAAGCTTGAAAGCGTTGGAGCCTTTGAAGATTAAAACGACAGGGCGCAGAAGGCGCACGACAGGCAAAACGGCAGTATGTAAACGCAAGAAAGACGTTAGAAGAATTAGAAAAAGAGTGAGGGAATGTCAACACGAGAAGCACGGCGACGAGCCGAAAGAAAGTATCAGGCGGAGAACACGAAACTTTTGCAAATCCGCTTGAACTTTCGCACAGATCAAGATATCCTCGATAAACTTTCCACAGAGGAAAGTATGAGCGGATATGTTAAGAAGTTAATACGAAATGATATCAACCGCTCCAAATGAGCGGTTTTTATTTGCCGAAATTTTGCCTAAAAGATACCCAAATAATACCCGTTTTCTCACTGTCGAGAAACGGGCTTTTTTTATATAATTTTTTTAGATATTTAAGGGCGTGTTTTTATGTGGGTCAAGTACAATCCTAATCCTCGTGGCAACTCACGCGCAGGGGATTGTGTGATACGAGGGATAACGAAATTGACGGGTAAGCCGTGGGAAGACGTATATACAGAGCTATCAGTATATGGCTACTCGTTCGGCGACTGGGGCAATTCTAACGCTGTTTTTGATGCGTATCTCAGAGATCAAGGATATAAACGGAGCGTTATCCCGAACACTTGCCCGAATTGCTACACGGTCGATCAATTCTGCAAGGACAATCCGAGCGGACGGTTTTTAGTATGCACAGGGAGGCACGTTATCGGAACTGAGAATGGCGACTACTTTGACAGTTGGGACAGCGG
>JAHLAX010000106.1 GCA_020625875.1 bacterium
GGGTGAGTCGTGCCTGAGCGAAGCGAAGGACCGACGAACCCCTCATTATCTATTCCATTATTTATTTTATTATCTATATTATCTATTATGGTAAGTCCCAAATTGACCCTATTTAATTCTGAGAATGACCCTGTCCAATTTTCAGACTTACCCTATGGGTCAATTTCAGAATTACCCTATTTATTCTCAGACTTACCCTTATTTTCAGAATTACCCATCTGCTCTTTTATCCTATCCCACTTAACCTCAATAAACTCGCCCTCTGCGTAATCAATCCAGCCCCTTTCCTTGAGACTTTTCTTAACGCCGCTAAGGGTTTGCTTACTGCTGATCCCTGTATGAGCTAGTAAGTGTTCTGTACTACATTTCCATCCAGGCTTATTACCCATGAGATATATCATAAGGCTTAGCTATGCTGTTGCCTTACTTTTTACTAATTCACTGGTGATAAAAGCGTAGATATCGGCAGGGATATGATATTCTACTTCTCCTTTACCAGGGCTAGGTTTTTCTCCACTAAACTTGAGTTGTGGAGCTTGCTGATAGTTAGCCATGCTGCTTCCTCCATCACTTAATCTCAGCTAATATCTCCTATAGCTCTTGCACCATTGTATTGATATTAGCTTTCTCTACAGCGGTAAAATCCTTACCATCTGTATTCATAACAACTCTGAAGGTGTTGTAGTTCATATGAATTAACTCAGCCATTTTAGCATAACTAATTCCACACTTATCCTTGAGTTGTCTCAACATATTTTTATACATCCTTTTTCCTCCTTAAACTTTGTCTCCTTTCTCCTCTATAGCCATTTCTGTTTCTCCCTACCTTAAAAAGGAGGGGCCAGCATGGCGTCCAGCCCCAATCCATGAAATAAAGAGGAAAAGGAGTGTAAAACTTAATTATGTCTAAGCCTTACATTATATATTAAAAAATCAATTAGATTGATTTTCTCTAGTTGCCCACATACTGCCTGAATGCTAGGGATAGGAGCCTCTAAACCTATCCCCTTGCATCCATGGCCTAATTAAATAACTTACCCTAAATACATATATATCGTAAAACATATATTTGTAAAGCGTGGATCATGGCATTGTGGCTATGTGAGACTTGCCCTCTGCTCCCCAACTCTTTACAATTATATAATACAAAAAATTTTGTCCTAAGTCAAACTGTAGGCGAGGGATGACGTTTATTGGACGCCACCCCTCTAAAAGAAAGGAAAATAACCATGAGCCTACATAGTATATAATAAAATAAATAATTCCTTTGGTCAAATTTGCCCTGTTGACAACAATAGCCACAAGATGGTAGTATATACCAAAGGAGGTGAGTACACCATGGCTAAAGTAGTTCCACCCGAAGACATTACTCAAGAGTTCATGATCAACTACTGCAAAGAAAACGGTCAGATTGAATGGCTCAAAGAGCAGGTCCAGAAGACCTATGTGGATAAGAAGGGTAAGACTAGAAGAGTTACTTGGATGCAGGTTAGGTCCAACTTCCAGGCTAAATTCTTCCCCAAGGAGACCACTTCTTTCTTCGATAGAGTTATGAACCTGTAAACAGACAAAGTGCGGGAGTCCAACCCTATGGCATCTACCAATCTGGACTCCCGCACTTTCCTTATTCCTTTTTCCTTTTGTTGTCCATGCTATCTAACGGGTTAAACTGACTAAACCCATCCTGCAAGTCTTCTGCAAACAACCTGACATATCTCCTTGTCATTTCTAGTGTTGAGTGTCCTAATATCTGTTGCAGTTTAAACACATCCCCACCATTCTTCACCCATTCTCTAGCAAAGCTATGTCTCAATCCATGAATACTAGTCTTGTCTACTCCCCTATATTCACAGTGACGAGCAATGCTGTGTTTAAGTGCGTTGACAGTGAGCTGGCTTCCATCCCTATTAGGGAACAACCATTTATCCAGTTGCCACAGTTTAAGATACTCTTTCAGTGCCATATTGAGTTTATTGGACATCGGCACACTCTGACTCTTCTTGCTCTTGGTGGCGGCATAGGTAATGAGCCTGTTCTTAAAGTCTAAATCGCTTACTTTGATATTCACCACGGTATTAGCTCTTGCTCCTGTACCATAGACGAACATGCAAATCATATAGCTCCGCCACTCAACAAAGGTTCCTTTCTCTCCAGGCTTCTTAATCAGTTTCCTAACTTCCTCTTGAGTAAAGAACTTAGGTGGCTCTTCCTGCCCTTTCACCAACTCCACCTTAAACCCAGGGATATACTCTTGCCCCATACAGAAGTAGAGAAATGATCTAATCTCTCTCAAGTAGTGGTTAATTGAGTTAGTGCTAATATCTCTACTCCTTAAGTAGTTGATGAACTTATAGACAGAAGTTTTATCCAAATTTGTAATGGGTGTGTCTTCCTTTAATGAATTAGCAACAGTAAAC
>JAHLAX010000064.1 GCA_020625875.1 bacterium
AAGTTGATACGAGGGCAAAGCCCTCTTGTATAAAAATTATCAAAAAAAATTGTAAATCAGCAAGTTAGTTAATTACTACTTGACTTTTTATAGGAGTGATTTTATGAATACAAAAAGAATATTAGCGGTGGTTCTGGCACTATGTTTTGTAGTTTCAATACCCGTTTTTTCGGCACAGGCTGAGGAAAGCTCGGTGGCGGTTCCTTCGTTCGTACAGGGCGAGAGCTTATTCGCTCACGCGGGTACAAACTCAGCAGATACCGAGGCGTGGACGCTCTGGCAGAACGCCGAGGACGAGGACGGCATTGTGGACAATCCAAATGCTTTCTATTTTTTCCTGCCCTCGGGCTGTGATGAAGAAAAAGTCGATATTTATAACGGTTATAACGAAACGGTTAAAATCAATGAAGCTACCCTTAATAAGGGCGAAGTTAAAAAGTTTAGTTACACCGTCAATACACAGTACAACGTTTCGGTAGGCTCATCTGACTACACATTGGTTTTTAAACGCTCAACAGCCGAGGCGGCGATTTTCGCCAACAACCCCAACGCTGACGGCAACGGTACGGGGCTTTACGATTATATCAAAAACGATAAATCCGTATCCGCAGCGGCTACAGGAGCGATTGTAGACAGCAGCGGCGCTATAGACAACACAGCGATTAAGAAGATTAAGGGCAGAGGCAACACAACGTGGTCAAAGCCCAAAAAGCCTTTTAATATAACCTACAGCTCCGCGGTTTCGATAGGGGGAATGGAGAAGGGCAAAAAGTTCTCCCTGCTCGCGAACTATCAGGACGCTGCTTTAGCGCGCAACCGCATTCTTTACGACCTCGCCGACGCGGTGAAAATTCCTTACGCTTCTGACTCCAGATTTGTTGACTTTTATATGAACGGGGTGTATTATGGTTCTTATCAGTGCGCCCAGAAGATAGAAGTAGGCAAGAGTGATTTGATTAACGATTTACCCGATAAGGATTACGCGACCTCTGACGGTAAGCTCGCCGATAACTTCTCGTTCTGTATCGAGATTGACCCGAGCTACGGCGATGATGATTACCATACTTCCCAGAACTCCAACGAGATTACAATAAAATCTCCCGAGCTCACATCCGACCAGCCGCTTTACTCTGACGTAAAGAGCAAGATAAAAAGCAAATTCGCGTCGCTATTCATCAAGCTCGGCAACACAAGTACTTCTTCAATGGCTCAGCTGATTGATATTGATTCGTTCACAAAAATGTTTTTGATTAATGAGCTCGGCAAAAACTGGGACAGCGGCGTCAGCAGCTTTTATATGGTGTACAAGCAGTCGCCCGACGGCAAATGGCGCTTCTACGCTTCTCCTGTCTGGGATTACGACAATTCCCTCGGCAACTGTGTCGGTATTGAGAGAGACCTCAACAATATGGGTGTTTCGGACTATACCGAATACACGGGCTGGTGGTGCAAATTCAAGGGCAAGAGACAGAGAGAAACGTCTTCTAACAATATTATGAACAAGTGCGCCAACAATGCGGTCATTCAGGAACGCGCGTCACAGCTCTGGATAGAAGTATTTATGCCTAAGATTAAAAGCTTTTTGACGGCGTATTCCGATTCGGGAGAGCTCTATTCCGCTTCGAGATATTTTGAGCTGTTAACAGGTACGGCGGATATGAACTATACCCGAGGCTGGCTCTTGAATACAGGCGCGTGGATTGCCGACCACTCCTCGCTTAAAAAGGCAGAGTATAAGGACGGCAGCTACTCAACAGCGTCGACAGCTACAAACTATACAGCTGACTTTGATGGCGAGTACAACTATATGATTGACTGGCTCGCTTCTCGTTCCGCGTGGCTTACCAACGAGTTCTACAAGACATACAAGCCGTCGAGAGGTGACGTCAACGGCGACCTAAAGGTCAATATCAACGACGCTACCGAAATTCAGCTTGCTATAGCGGGCAAGGCTTCTCCCAACTATCACGGGGGAAGCGCCGATTACAATGAGGACGGCGATATTAACGTCAACGACGTCACTGATATTCAAATTGATTTAGTAAGGAAGTAAGACTTTGAAATGAACATTTGCGTTTTTTGCGCTTCAAGCGAAACAATAGAGGAGCTTTATTTGAAAGCGGGCGAAGCTTTTGGCGAGATGCTCGCTGAGAAAAATCACACTCTGGTTTTCGGAGCGGGAAGATTCGGTATAATGGGCGCGGTAGCCCGAGGTTTGCGCCGAAAGGGCGGCAACGCTGTCGGCGTTATACCCTCGTTCTTTAATATGAGCGAGGTCGCGTTTTTCGATTGTGAGCTTGTCTATACCGAGACCATGCGCGAACGCAAACAGATTATGGAGGATAAAAGCGACGCTTTTGTTATTATGCCCGGCGGAATCGGCACGTTTGAGGAGTTTTTTGAGACTCTCACCCTCAAGCAGCTGCGCCGCCACACAAAGCCTATTATTATTTATAATGTCAACGGCTACTATGACGCGCTTATTGACCTTATGGAAAACGCGATAGCCAAGGATTTTATGAGCAAAAAGTGCCGCGATCTCTACTATGTCACTGACAGCGCCGACAAGGTTTTTGATTATCTGGATGATTACAAGCCCTTTACTTATGATAAGTACGGGGTTTTGAAGGAGGATGAACAATAATGTCCGCCTGCGAGCATTGCGCTAACTACGTTTATGACGATGAGTATGAGTGCTATTTTTGCGATATAAATCTTGACGAGGACGAAATGGCGCGTTTTATGTCACAGAGTACAGACAACTGCCATTACTTCCAGCTATATGACGAATACAAAATAGTCGAAAAACAAAACTGAATATTTTAATATGCCCCGTGTCATTCTGAGGAGCTTGCGACGAAGAATTTAAAAAGATCCTTCGCTAATGTTCAGGATGACATCGGGTATTTTTTTACTTTTTTTCATAAAATTGCATTAAACAATGCAATTTTTCCTTTTTTTGCGCTATTAGTGAAGGGGTAGCCCCGCCCTTTCAATAAGTATAAGAAAGGAAAATAAAATGATTAAACTGGAAATCAACAGCCTTAAGGAGCTTTCCGTTACCAAAACGTCAAAGGTCTATAAGGGCGAAAACCTGATTAATTCCATTCAAATCACCGCGGTTAACCCGTATATCGGCGACAAGCGCGTAGCGGATTGCGATTTCTTCCTACACGTTGTTATGAACGACGGCAGGTATTTGGTTTATCCCGTTGAATGGAGCCAAAACAGCATCCCGCTCACAGGGTTTGTACCGATTACCGCCGATATTACCTCGGCGGCGCAGATTCTGAATCTCTTTGTCGAGATAAAACAAGGCAATACGGTTATCGGCAAAACCAATTCGTTCCCGCTTCAAATTTATGATTCTCCCGATGAACAGACCGAGCTGACTCCACGAGAGGAGCTTGAACAGACAATCGAGGAGCTCGAAACCGAGCTCGCTTCGGCAACCGAGCTGACCGAGGCGCTTGAAGCGCTCAAGGCAGGCTACAACAGCGTCCCCGAGCGAATAGCCGCTGACGAAAGCGCGATTAGCTCCAACACCCAAAACATCGCCACAAACCAGTCGGCTATAGTGTCGCTTACGGCGGCGCTTCACAATAAGCTGGATGATTTACCGTCCAGCGTAAAATCAGCCAACATCGCCGACAGCGCTGTTGTTACCGCGAAAATCGCTGACGAAGCTGTAAGCTATCAAAAGCTGTCGGCATCGCTTAAGACTGAAATTGACAAAATACCCGACGTTCCTGTTTATGCTGAGTACGAGGGCACGCTCAGTGCCGCCAACGCGCTTGACTCGGGCGATTACTGCACCCTCGGCGGTCTGCACCAGTTCACAATAGCGGGCGTTCTGGCAATTGCGGTAGGTATCGGCGCTGTTAAGCCCTGTGAACTCAGGTATGTGAACGGATACCAGATTATTACCCAAACCGACACACAGCAAATCTACGCGCGAAAAATCACAAGAGTTGCCCCGACTTTTCAGGCTGACAGCTGGGCAGAGGTTATAACGCCCGCGGTAACCGCGCTCCAGAATACAGTAGGCACGCTCAACACTCAGCTCGAAAACACGCTGAACGGAGGTGCTTAAATGGCAACTTTAAGTCAGAATGTTACTCAGGCAATCAGCGACTTAAACTCGATTAAAAACGCTATCGAGAACAAAGGTGTCGTAGTTCCGTCGGGTACGCCGACCTCACAGTACGCCGGTATGATTGGCAATATCTCCCAGTCAGATACCCAATTACGAGAGCTGATACAGGGTTCGGCTGCCTCGTTTGAGATTCCGCATGGTGTCACAATTCTTAAAAAGTATATTTTTTATGGTATGCAGAATCTTACGAGCGTAACAATTCCTAATTCAGTCACTATAATCGACGAAAACGCGTTTAACAATTGCCCCCACCTTGAAAGCCTTACAATTCCGAATTCGGTTTTATATTTGAATAGTTATGCGATAACAAATTGCTCAAGGTTTAGAACCTTGTATATCCCGAACAGTATAATCTCTTTTGGTTATATGGCAATTAATGTTTCCTCGCTTGAGAATGTGACTATCGAAAACGGTTTTAACGGCTTCAACTTAAATCTTAGTAGTTCAACTCGTTATTCAGCCGACACAATAGTCGGCTGGCAGAACGCTTTGGCGGACAGAACAGGCGACACGGCGCAAACGCTGATTATCGGCACAACAAACATTAACAAGTTAACAGCCGAACAAATCGCGATAGCGACAAATAAGAATTGGAATTTAGCGTAAAGGAGGGTTAAAATGATAACAGAAACAGTTGAAATCAGACATCTTATCCCGTCACAGGGAAAAGCAATTAAAAATACGGTTACGGGGGATTTCTACCCCGAAGGTATATACCTCGGCAAAGATGAAAACGAGGCAAACTATATCGAGGTTGATTCTTCCGAAATAAACACGAACGAAGAAGCCAAAATGTAACCTGACAATTCCGAGCCGCCGCAAAACAGAAAAATGTCATCCTGAGCGTCAGCGAAGGATCTTAAAATGCTTTTATTATGTAAACACATCATAATTCAATAAGATTCTTCGTCGTAAACTCCTTAGAATGACAAGTCGGGGCTGTTCGCACACTTAGTGCGACAGCCCCTTTGTTGCGTTTTTTGAAAAGACATTTATATAAAATTCACAAATTGAAATCTCAATATTATACAACCCGCCATAATTCCTGTAGCGAAATAAACAAATTTCAAAACACATTTTTGTTTATTATTACTAACCGCTAAAAATATTGCACAAAATTGCGGCGGCTTAGAAAATATTGCACAAATTATATTGACTTATTGCCCAAAAATAGTGTAAAATAATATAGCTAATTATATAAATTAATGTGAATAAGTGCCTCTGGCATTTTGCGTGTTATATATAGAGTTCAGGAGGGATAATGTGTCTTTAAAAACTTATATTAAGAAAAACAAAAAAAGACTCCGTAAAAGAAAGAGATTGATAGCCTTCCTGTCTATTTTGGCTGTTTTGGGACTTTCCACAGCGACTTTCGCGTGGTTCACGGTCAATACGTTTGCGGGTGTTAACGACTTTGAGCTCAAGATAAGCACAGGAGATGAGCTCCGTGTTTCTATGCAGAACCACGGTTCTGATATAAACCAGTACGTTTTTGAGATTACCAACGATATGATGAATCAGCATCTCAGAAAGTACAACACTTCGCTTAAGGAAATGGTGCTCTATCCCGTCACAACCAACAACGGTTCAACATTTACTTATCATCATGGCGAAGCGGCTAAACCGAACGACAAGGATAATTACTCGTATCTTGAGATAGAGTGTTACTTTATTGCGACCAAGGAGATGTGGGTTCATCTTACAACCGAAACAAATAAAGAGGATTCCGACAAAATCGGCACATATGTCAAGTCTTCCTCTCCTTCTCCTCAGTCCGAAATCACCCAGGCTGTCCGTGTTGATTTCCAGACGGATTCCGACGGTGTTAAAACATGGGAACCCAACAAGGGTTCACAGGTTACTCGACTGACCACCTTTGACCTGCCTTCGGGTGATATGGTATATAACGATTCCAACAACCTTTTCCACCTCGACAAGCTTACTCCCAAGAAGGTTACTTTCAGGCTCTGGATGGAAGGCGAAGACCCGCAGTGTGATAACGATGTTCAAAGGGCTAACCTTACGGTTAGGATGTCATTCGTCGGATGTGACGATAAGAACAATCCGTTTTCATAATAAATAAGGTAATGGAAAATAAGGAGAAAATCAAAACATGAAAAAAAAGTTAATCAAAGTTCTTAATATCTTGGTTGATATTTTAGTAGTATGTATCCTCATCGTCTCGATTTTGGTAATCACAATGGTATTTACCAGCAATGGCGATAATGGTGTACCCAATGTCTTCGGCAAGGCTCCGATTACTGTTCTTTCGGATTCAATGAAAGGCGACAAGCCCGACGACTTTGAAAAGGGCGATTTGATTCTGTGCGATGTTGTTGAAAACAGAGTTGACGCTAAGTATAAAGTTGGCGATGTTGTTACTTTTAAGGCTAATGGCGTTGATATTGACAAGGATGGCAAGGACGACTATATAACTCATAGAATCTACAAAATCAACAAAAACGGCACATACCAGACAAAGGGTGATGCCAACAAGACGTACGATCAGGATCCAAAAGCTAACGGCTGGGGAGATATAGATTCAACCAATATTTTCGCTGTATACAATGGCTTCAAAATCAGCGGTTTTGGCAACTTTATTGCCTACATTCAGACAAGCACGGGATTCTTCCTTGTAATCCTGCTTCCGATGATTATATTCTTCCTCTACCAGGCGATTCGTGTTGTAATCAACGTTATTGCGTATAATAAGGAAAAGGCTCTCAAAAAGGCACAGGCGATGATTCAGGACGCCGACCTCACCGAGGAGCAAAAGCAAAAGGCTATCGAGGAATACCTCGCCCAACAAGCGGCGAAGGAAGCACCTGCGGAGAGCGAAGCTCCGGCACAAGAAGAAAAGCAGGAGACTCAGGCGGAGGAGCCAAGCGCAGAATAAGGTGGGTTGTACCCCTTTTTAAAGGGGTCAAAATCCTTGACCGCAGGTCGGATTTTGGGGGATTATCTTTCCTCTAAATCCACAAGTTTGATAAACAATGTTACACAACCGTGAATTAACATACAAAGCGCGTAAGCTTCGCCAGAATATGACACAAGAAGAACGCAGGCTTTGGTTTGATTTTTTAAAAGATTATTCGGTTAAGTTTCAGGCACAAAAGGTGATTCAAAACTTTATTGTTGATTTTTATTGTGCCAGAGCGAAACTTATAATAGAGATTGATGGCAATCAACATATGTCAACTGTTAAAGCGGAACAAGCGGATTCTATAAGAGATGATGTGTTTAGAAAGCTGGGCTTTAAGGTTGTTCGTTTTAGCAATTTAGAAGTTATTAAGAATTTTGATGGCGTGTGTGAAACGATAAATTCTCTGGTCCAAGAAAGATTGTAGTTGACCGCTACGCTAGACAATCCCCCGAAATCAATAGATTTCGACCCCTTTAAAAAGGGGTACAATGAACGCAAGGAGTGATTAACTTGGCATTTGGAAAAAAGAAAAAAACTGAAGAGCTCGTCACTCCTCATGACGTCGCGAAGCTCGGACACGAACACGAAATTGCGGCGGCTAAAGACCATAAATCCTCGGTCTATGACCATTTTCACGCGCAGGACAACGCCAAAGAAATTGCCAACGCGAAAAAACGCAAAAGGCGTTACGCCATTATCCTCGGCACATTAATCGGAGTTCTTCTGATTATCTATATTATTTCAATGCTCACTACCCAATGGGGCGACCTCGTTGTTTCGGTCGAAAACGGAGCTCCCGGTAAGACCATCCTGCTTTCTGAGTCGGCTGACTTTAAAGACGGTGCGGTCAAGCTCAACGGCGGCAACGTCAAAGAGGTCACCAATATCACCAAAGCGTGGCTGCCCAAAAACCTTGAGGACAAGGACGGCTCCCATAACGGCAAGAACTACCTCGCCTATACCTTCTATCTTAAGAACACGGGCGATGAGGACCTCGAGTACGAGACCAATATGATGCTCACAGGTCAGTCCAAGGGCGCCGACGAGGCTACCCGTATAATGATTTATAAAAACGGCAAAGAGGCTGTATACGCCAAGGGCACAAAGGCGAGTGGCGGCAAAGAAGCCGAGACAGATGCCACAAAGTGGGTTACTAAAGATAAAATTCTCACAGTTCCCAAAACCGCCCTCAAAGCTAAATCCCAGGACAAATACACGGTAGTTATCTGGATAGAGGGCAACGACCGCGAGTGCGTAGACGCGATAAGAGGCGGACATATAAGGTCGCAGATGACGTTCAGCGTCGTCAGCGAAGACGCTGATAAGTAATAAGTAATAGGTAATAAGTAATAATTTTTATTACCAAACTTATTACAAAACTTGAGGTTTATAAATCCTATACACTTATTATTGATTCTTATAATTATTGCTTAAATTATGGATGATAATTTAATCAGAAAGAAAAGCTATCAGTTTGGGCTCAGAATTGTAAAACTCAATAAATACTTACAGAATAAAAAAGAGTATGTTATGAGTAATCAGATTTTGAGAGCGGGAACTAGTATAGGTGCAAACGTTTATGAAGCCAAATACGCTCAAAGCAGAGCTGATTTTGTATCAAAAATGAGCATATCTCTAAAGGAAGCTTCTGAAACGCAATACTGGTTAGATATTCTACATGATTCAGAGTTTATAAGTGATTCTCAATATCAGTCTTTAAAAGACGATGTAATTGAAATAATAAAGATTTTAACAAGCGCTATTAACACTACACGAAACAACGGTTTATAGCTAAAGTAAAGTAATAGCTAATTATTACTTATTACCTATTACTTATTACTTAAATTTTTTACAGTATCTAAACGCTCGACTTGAACGAATTGCTGAGCGATTAAGCCGAACGTAGATAAATATTATCAAGCCGAAAGGCAAAAAATTTTAAGGAGGATTCTCTTATGAAAACAACAAAAAGATCGAAGATTTTATTATCTTCAATCGCAATGCTTCTTGTTGCTCTCGTAGCTTTAGGCTCCGCAACATACGCATGGTACGTAGTAAACACAGAGGTTACAGCTTCTTCAACAACACTCTCAGCTGCTGCTGCTGAAGGTCTCGTAATCAACAACACAAACTCAGGCGCTATCAACACTTGGGGCAACTCTATTACATTAGCTAACTCCGGCACAAGCCTGGATCCCGTAAGCCTCGGCGTTAACACAACAAACGTTACACCCGCTAATATCACAGGTGTTAAGTATCAGGGTACATCTTTAACAAGCGGTACAGCTAGCGGCTCTGCTACACCTATCACTAATGCTCAGCTCAGCACATATGTAGTTAAGGAAGACTTCTACATTGCTTACACAGGTACAGGCACAAAGACAGTTAAGCTTCAGAACACAACAGCTGTTGACGATGATACATATCTCGTAGCTGCTATCTTCGCTGATGACGCTTATATTGGTGCTTTCAGCTCCGACGGCGCTGCTTCAACAACAGATAAGGTTAACAGCTCTGCTGTTACATTAACAGGTTCTACAACAGACCTTGCTACAACACTTTCTGTAGGCAATACTCCTGTTAAGATTACAGTAATTGCTTTCGTTGATGGTGAGAACGCTAACTGTAAGAACAGCACAGCTAACACAGATAGCTACAGCTTTGCTTTCAAGGCTTACTATTAATTGCTAAATTATTTAATCGTTTAATAATTTGTAATTAATCCGTTAAACTAAAGGTTTAACACTCAGTTAACTAACTGAACCCAATCCCGAGGGCGAGGCTCTCGCCCTCGGGTTAACCCGAATATTCAGTCAGCAGGGATATTCGACGCTAAGTGAACGGCTTTGTCGCGGCGCCGCGCTCGCGCGGCGAAAAGTTGTGATGAAGTCGACAAAGCCAAATCACTTAGTCCGAGCAGAACTCGGACAGTTAACGGCTAACAGTTAACAATTAACAGTTAGCTAATCTTAGAAAGTTTTGAAAATAGGGTAACTGTTCACTGTTACCTGTTACTTGTTAACTTTTTGAGGGCTATAACAACAAAGTTCGGCGCAAAACGCCGAAATGCAAAGGAACTTATAAGAGAGAGCAAGGTCAGACGCTTTTAGCCCGAAAAGAAATTTTTTTAAGGAGATAATCCTATGGATACAGTATTCCAATTCTTATTCCAATTCCTCGGACAGTTCTTCGGCTCCATATGGAACGGAATTGTCACCATGCTCGGCGCGTTCAATATCCCCGAGTATATCAATATCATCTCCCGCTATACCACCTCACTCGGCGGTCTGGCATGGGTAGTAGCAATTATCGCTATTCTGCTTTTGGTAGCGATTCTATTCTTTATCGTATTTTTGATAGTTGTTTCCTTAAAGAAATTTTTCAAGAACAAGCGCGCCCGCAAAGACACAGGCTCGCTCGTACAGGAAGTTCAGGCTCTCAACCGCGAGGTTATGCGCCTTAACCTTGAAAAAGACAAAATCTTATCTATGAAGGTCAGCCAGATTGGCCTCAACCCCAACGAAATCTCCGAGCTCACAGGCGAAGAACTCGAAACGCTCAACGGCGAGGGCGAAGAGGGCGAAGACGACATCCGCTTTCTCAAACTCACTCAGCTCGACAAAGACTGGGCGGACTATCAGCCCCCCGAGTACGACAACGACATTACGTTGCCTGAATTCTGCGATCGTTTCCGTTTGTTCGCTTGTTCAAGACTCGGTCTTTATTATGATATAGCTATGATTCGCCGCTTTGTTTCGGCGTTCGCTTCAACCCGACTGATTGTATTACAGGGTATTTCAGGTACTGGTAAAACATCACTCGCATACGCGTTTGGTAAGTATGTTTGCAACGACTCCGTAATCACCCCTGTACAGCCTTCATGGCGTGACCGTTCAGAGCTTTTCGGCTACTTCAACGAGTTTACAAAGAAGTACAACGAAACCGCTCTGCTGTGCGCTATGTACGAGGCTAACTATAACGAAAACGTATATCTGGTAATCCTCGATGAGATGAACATCGCGCGTGTTGAGTACTACTTCGCCGAGATGCTCTCGATTCTTGAAATGCCGCGCCGCGATGAGTGGATTGTTGACCTCGTGCCCAGCACATGGCCCAACGACCCGAAGCTTTTGGACCGCGGTAAATTCACCGTGCCGCCCAATATGTGGTATTGCGGCACAATCAACAACGACGACTCGACATTCGCCGTTACAGATAAGGTATACGACCGTGCTATGCCTATCAACATCGATACCAAGGGCGTAGCCTTTGAGGCTCCCGACACACCGCCTGTTGTTATCAACTATCATCACTTTGAGGATATTCTCAACCAGGCTAAGGCTGAGAACCCGATTTCTGATGACCTGCTCCAGAAGCTCGCGCTCGTTGACGACTATGTAATCACTCACTTCAGAGTAGCTTTTGGTAACCGTATTATGAAGCAGATTAAGGACTATGTTCCCGCGTATGTCGGCACAGGCGGCGAGGAAATCGACGGTCTTGACTACATACTCGCGCGCAAAGTATTGCGTAAATTTGAGGCACTCAACCTTTCATACATCCGTGACGAAATCGACGGACTTATCTCTTATATGGATGAGCTGTTCGGCGAGGAGAATATGGGTGAATGTAAGGACTACCTCCTTATGCTCAAGAAGCTGGCTTAATTTAGTCTACAAATTCAGTTAGTTTCAAGCACAAAGAGAGGTGAGTAAGCTTTGGAAAATTTTGATAAATATTACCGCTCCTATAAATATATGGAGAAGCTGCTCGCGACAGACTTCACGTACAACTACCTGCGCCAGAATATGGCTGACGCCGACAAGGGCGAGGACGTTCTGACAGGTCGTATCCACGAGAAGATTATCGATATGGACTGGGTTACCGCGATTGAGGACACTCTGCCCTATATCGAAAAAGCTATTGACGAACAGCGCAGATTCATCGTTGAAAACAACGAGATTTACAGAATCGACAAGGCTAAAATCATCAACAAAGATTCTGTAAAACACCTGATTCAGCATACAAACTTTATCGACAACATTGACGAAACTGGCAGGGTAACGCCCAATAAGGTGCTTACTATCGAGCGTGAGGACAGCTTCGAGACCTACGAAAACCGCTTCCTTATTACGCTTATTGAGACCGCGCTCAACTTCGTTGCCGATAAATACCGCAAAATGGTTAACGCCCCGACCGATACCTACGAAAAGGTAGAAATGGAGCGAGATCTTGTACTCAACCAGCAGAAGATTACCTTTAAGTGTGAGTACAGTAACGAGGTTAAAGACGCCGAAGAAGCCGATTTGAACGTTGCCGATTATGAGCAGCTCTCCGACTTCGACCGCGTACGCCGTATCCGTGAAAAGCTCAACAGCTTATTAAACACCGATATGATGCAGGCGCTCAAAAAGTGCATCCGCGTTAAGCCTCCTATCAACCGTACAAACCTTATGACCAAGAACCCGAACTACAAAGCGGGCTTGGATCTGTTTACATACCTTAACTCCTATAAAAAGCCAGGCTACGAAATCGTAGGCCGTGACCTCACGGGCAAGATTGACGCCGTAACCCAAGAGGGTATGTATATGGCTTGGGGTTATCAGCACTTCCTGATGTCAATCGTTAATAATCCTCAGTTGATGGATTATCTTGAGGAGAGGTATCAGGAGCAGAACGCTATCTTCGCGTCCGAGGAAAAACTCGCCAAAGAAGAGCGTATGCACCGCGAGAACGAGCTCATTGAGAGAATCCGCGCCGAGGAGATGAAGATTCGTCTTCAGGAAATCCGCGAGCGTGAGAAGATTATCCGTGAGCAAAAGGCTGAGATTGAAGCCCTTAAGCGTGAGATTGAAAAGCGCGACAAGACTATCGAAAGTCTCAAGAGCTCCATCAGGGCTCTCGAAGATCGCGTTAAAGAGCTTGAAAACGAGCTCCAGAAAATTAAGGCTGAGCTCCTTAAGGCTAAAGAGCGTATTAAAGAGCTCGAGGCTAAGGTTGAAGAGCTCGAGGCGAGAATTAAGATTCTCGAAGCCAAAATCGTTGAACTCGAAGCTAAGGTTGCCGAGCTCGAGGAGCAGAAGGCTCAGCTCGAGGCTAAGATTAAAGAACTCGAGGGAATCATCGAGGAGCAGAAGGCTAAGATTGCCGAGCTCGAGGCTAAGGTTGCCGAGCAGAAGGCTCGCATTGAAGAACTTGAAGGCATCGTAGCGGGACTCGAAAAGATTAAAGCCGAGCTCGAGGCTAACGTTGCCGCTCTCGAAAAAGAGAACGCCGAGCAGAAGGCTACAATCGAGGCTCACGAGGCTACTATCGCTCAGCAGAAAGCGGCTATCGCGGGACTTGAAACAGCTATCGCCGACGCTAAAACTCAGATTGAAACCCTCAACGGTACAATCTCTGAGCGCGATAACACAATCGCCGAGCAGAGCTCGACTATTGACGGTCTTAATAACAATGTTGCTGCTCTCGAGACCAATCTCGCGAGCGAGAAGCAGGGCAGAGCTGATGATGTCGCCAGACTTAACAAAAAGTATGATGATGATATTGCCAAGCTCAACAAAGACCACGCCGACGAAAAGGCTTCTATCGACGCTGCTCATACCAAGCAGATTGAAAAGCTGAACAACGAGCACAAGCAGGCGCTCGACAGAGTGCAGAAGCAGTGCGATAACGATAAAAACCGCATCAAGAAAGACGCCGACGCCCGCGTCAAGGCTGCTCAGAAGGAAGCCGACAAGAAGGCAAAGGCAGAAATCAAAAAGCAGGTTGACAAGGCTCAGGCAGAGGCTAAAAAGGCAGCCAAAAAGGCTAACGAAACAGCCGCTATGTATAAAAAAGAGCTTAAGATTGACAAGAAGAACGAGGATATGTTCCGCTTCGACTTCGCGCTCGGCGCTTTGGGCGCTCAGTCAATGATGGCTGGCTCTATTATCGAGAGCGGAGTGGGCGAGCTTCCTCGCAACGACAAGCTCAGTTGCGTTTATATCGTTAAGGATAATAAGAAAATCACAGTTTATAAGGGAACTCACAACCGCCTTGAGGTCATCAAGAACCTTCGCGGTGAGAGCGACTTTGACAAGTGCAAGTCTATTGTTGCCGACGCTCTCAAGGGCGCGGACAAATCCGTCGCTTACCTGACTTATAAGACGGTCGATAAGCTCTATATGAACGGTTTTGCCGACTTCTTGCGTGAGGACGCGCAGTTCGAGGCAACTCAGATTTACCACAATAAATCACAGAGAAGCGGCAAGTCCGCTATAGGTATCTATTTCTACAGAGGTTAAGCTTATGAAAGGGAAAACCGGCGTTATGAATAAGCGTCTTTTGTTGGCGAAAAATTCAATATTGATGCTCGTAATGCTGGTTGTTATCTTTTTAGCCGTATTCGCGTGGTACTACACCAACAAAAAAGTTGAAGCGGGCGATATATCAATCAGCGCGGCTGACCCTGACGAGGTTGAGATTGCTTTTACTCAGTTCGGGGCTGATTCAGGCGCTATTGGTAACTATGTTACAAATGGCGGTGTATCAACTTGGACCGCGGGCGCGTGGGGAACTACCGCCAACTTCTCAGGTCCATTCAAATTTTCAAACGACGTTACCAGCGACGGTTTAACCTTCCTTATTCCAAAGTTTATCTCAACCGAGGATAACGATTCCGCCAAGGCGGACGCGCGTAAAAACGGCAAGATTGTAAACGTCAACGATGTCCCCGTACACGGCGATGATCTTAAGACTAATCTCAATCTTACTGCCGCGGATATTGAGAACGGAGTTAACGCGGACTATGTAAGTATCCCGTTCTATCTTCGTTCACGTTCCAAAGATTTATATATCAAGCCCTCAGCCTATCTGGCTATGAAGGCGGAGGTCGACAGCGCAGATATTACGGGAACAAACGCAGCTCGTAAGAGCGCGTACGGTAATTTTACCTCGGATGTTCTTGTTGCGGCTATGCGAGTTTCGATCACGGGCGGACCTGTAACACGTATCGAAAATAATGTCCCCACACAATACTCTGAACCAGGGGAATCGCCGGAGAACGAAAGTTCATTCACATGGCTTCCCCGCCCCGACCTCTTCCTCAATATCCCTGACGGTTACACCGAGGATGATTGGTCGCTTGTAAGAAACGTTAAGAGCGACACACCGTTAAGCAGACTTGAAGGAAGCACCTATGTAGAAGATTATACAGGTGAAACCTTTAAGCACAATTACTATCAACTCAGATATGAAGACCCCACTGATCCAAATTCTGTTGTAAATGGCGTTTCTCTGGTTGAAGACAGTGACGAAGATCCCACTGCGTATAAATCTGATGTTGACGAAACAGTAAGCGTCGGCAGTTACAGTGTTCCTACACTGGGTGAAGGTCAGAAAATCACTGATTTTGAAACGCTTTCCAGTCATGCTGAAGCTTTGTCCGATGGATATTATTACTATAAGTTCTATCTTAACATCTGGATTGAGGGCACCGATTCTGAAGCGCGCCGCGCTATGGATACAGGCGAGTTCAAGCTTGAAATGAAATTCGGCAACTCCCCCGATTAAATTTTATTAAAATATAAATAAAAGTGAGGTGAGATTATGGGCAAAAATCATAACAGATTAGTAGAATCCGTTTCAAAGTGGATAACGAGCTGCAAATCTGACAGGTCAAAGCTGTTAAAGTCCGTAGTCTCACTTGTTTTAGCGTCCGTTATTCTGGTTACATGTACAGTTTGCTGGTATGTTTTAAGGACATCCGAGCTACAAGCAAATAATTTTAGCCTCGAAGCAGGCAAAGGTCTGCGTGTAAACGATACAGGTACAAGCGAGTTTAATTCAGCCGAGAACAGCTACAAGCTTATTCCCGCTTCTTCTGTTGACGGACGTAATTTATTCTTTCCGACAGACGGCACGGATTTTTCAAACGTTACTAAAGAAATGACGTTCCGCAGCGCCAACGTAGGTGATAAGAACGTTAATTATATTCAGATTGATTTTGACGTTACCGCTCAGGCTGACCTCACTTCAATCTATATTGACCCCGATAAAACCAGTTTAGAAGTTTATAATAAACACGATGACCCCGACGCCGATGAAGCCAGCGCTCAGCAGGCGGCTCCGCTCAGAATGGCTGTTTGGGCGAGCGCTCCCGATAATGACGGCAACCCCAGACCTCCTGTTGTGTTTAATTCACAGGCTAAAACCGTAAACACAGCGGCTGTAAGCGAGGTTGACCGCGGTTCGGGCGCGTACATAAGTAACGCTCCCCAGGTTGCGCACCAGTTTTCTGAATACGCAATCGGCGGAACACCGATTACTACGCTGTCAGCGGGCAAAAAGACTTATTTTTCGGTTATAATCTGGCTTGAGGGTTGCGATCCCAAGTGTACTTTAGATTATATAAGCAAAATACAAAAATACGATATTAAGTTAAAACTCGCGTTCAAGACATCCTGGGATAACACCGAGGTTGTAAGATTCAAGGACGGCACGGACGGCAATTGGATTCGAAGCAAAATCACGTCTGGCTATACCCTCACGGTGCGCTATGAGCATCCCGATACACACGATAAGGTTGACTTTAAGACTTATCAATACAGAAATACTATAGACGAGTGGACCGCGAGCGTACCGAGCGATATGAAGAACAAGGTTTACTTTATCCTCAGCCCGCCCGCCAACGATGAAAACGGAAAAACCTACACATTCTGCAGAAGTGACGGTCTGGATGGAATTACCGCGGGTAATGATAACACTAACCGTGGAGTTAACCGCCAGTATGTAGCAACATACAATAGTACAACTGCGGATACGGGTACCAATAATACAGTTTGCCAGGGCCACTGGACAGCTATCGGCGACAGCGACGGCGGCGGCGTAGATATTGGCGACCTCGACGGCGACGACTTCTAAATAATGACAAAACAATAAGGAGGTGTCACTATGAAAAAGAGATTCAGCTTTAAAAAATTAATAGAAAAAAAGAATTTGTTTATGACCGTAGTGGCACTAGTCCTTGTTATGCTTATGGTTGTAGGCGTGTCCTACAGCTGGATTGAGCAGATTTCAAATGTAGAAATGACTTTCGGCGGCGTTGAATCGCCTATGCACATCAGCACAGATAAACTCAACAAACCCGCCGAGGCAGAAATCAACAACGGCACGGCAAAGACAATTGACCTCTCCAAATATTTTTATGAGAGCGGCAATATGCACCTGTCCTCGTGCTACAGCGACGGCAAAACCTTCTACTTCCCAAAAAAGGTTCATATGGGTTCAACCGACATTCCCAACTTCCGTCTCGGAACAAAGGACGACGCCAATGTTAATTACATCAGCGTCAGCTTTAAGCTAAAAAACACCGAGGACTATGAGCAGGCGTATTGGTTCGACAAGAATTCAGCTTTATTTACTACAAAATCAAGTGCCGACACCGATCTTGACAAATTGATTCGTATGTCTATGACAGTAGACGGCGCTACATCTATCTACTCAATGAGCGACACGCCGACTTATAAAACAGTAAGTGGAATTACCGCGGCGGCAAACAGCGCAACAGACAATGATTGCCAGTCGTTCAAAGCATATCAGTATGATTCCTCACTTAATGATCAATCCGATGCAGGTAATAACAATTACAGTTCTACTCGCGGAGCAAACGGTAATACTCTCTTTGTGTTACCGGCAAAGACAACTTCTACTATTACTATCAAAGTCTGGCTTGAGTATGACGGCAACAACAGTACCGCGTCTCTTGCGGATGTTAACCTCAAGCTTGTCTCCTCATTTACAAAAACGCGCAAGATTTATCTGGTTGATAATTCCTTATATGGCGTAAACTGGATTGTCGGAGACAGTGCGACATTGTGGCTGGCATTGGACGATGTTGACGAATATAAATATACAAATGACAGTAATTATACTAACGATACCTATTGGCCGATAACATACAAAGATACTGTTAACGGAAAGAAGCGTTACGAAGCAACCATACCTGCCTATTTGAATAACCAAGATGTTTATATTTTAAGATGTAGCGATCAAGGTTTTGGTAAGGGCGACACAACAAAACCCGAGCAAAAGTTTAAAACCATAGGCTCAACAAATTATTGGGCATGGAACTGGTGGAAAACTACGCTTCCCGATACTTATGATGACAGGACATTTAAAGAATATACTCCTGAATTTGGAACATGGAACAGCAGTGCGCATCACTTCTATTTCATAGATTCATGGGGATATTACTATAATAACAATAATGATTACAGCACAGGGTTAGGATACGCATATATGTGGGACAATAATACAGTTGCCAATGGAGTGAAGACTGTTTCTAATGGTGCTTGGCCCGGCAAAGCTATGTATTATGCAAACCTGTTAAGCGTTGGCGCTGTAAACAATGGTAATATTGCGGGGCACAGAGTTTTTGCAGTGTTTTATGACGCAACATTTACTCATGTAATTTTTAATAATAACAATAATTACCAGACATCTGATATTGAAATTCCAAGCGATATTGATAGTTATGATTATTTTTATGATTTAAACTCTAACACTTGGTATAAAGATACGAATCAAGTGCCTACAAGCGCTACATCTGTAACATTACATGGTAGTTGGGATTGGAATTACGACAGAACAATGTATTCTAAAGATAATAACGTAATGTATGCTGCTATGTATATAGATTCTAATGTTAGTGAGTTCATGGTTAAAAACACTTATGGCGGAACCAAGTATTATAAGCATAATGGAAACGGAGATAATTTTTCTCAAACTGCAACATGGACATTGAAGCAAGATGGAGGCACATTAGGATTAAATAAAAGCGTTAGCGGAATATATTGGTTCAAGTGGAAAGAAAGCACGAAAGAATTAACTGTTACCTATCCGTTCTCCGCAAGCGGATCAAGCAGTGGTGGAGGTTCGGGCGGCAGCTCAAGTGATGAAACTACGGAGATAACTACAACTCAGCCGACTGAAGAGGGCATTTATCTGTACGGTAGCCTTAACAACACCGGTAGCTACATTCAGTTTGCTAAGTTTTCAAGCGCGGCTGTCAACGGTTATGTAGACTTGAACCTTACTAAGAATGGAACATATACCATATTTATATGGAAACGTCAAGGAACAACTAACTACCAGATGGGACAGAATGAAACTAAAAACATAACGCTTCAAAGTAGCACAAACGGTTCCAATTATGAATTTAATTATGGACAGACGAGTATTTTAAGATTGAATGTAAATGATACGGGAACATATAGGTTTAAAATAGATGAGATAAACGGCAACAGCTACGTGAAATTACTGTTCTACAACAAAAATAACATCTAATTAAGCATTTATAAAGGTGGTGATACCATGAAAACAACTAAAAAGCTTCTGATCCTCAGCCTTGTATTGGTTATGGCTATAGTTGCTGTTATACCTTCTACGTTCTCGTGGTATGCCCACAGCGGAGAGGACGACTATCAGGGTAACGAGATTAAATATGAGAAATCCGACCTTCCGCTTTCGTTGCAGCAGAGCGGCGGTCTTACACTAAAAACCTATACCGCCGATCGTTTCTTTAAAAAAGATGTTGAATTGAGTTCAAACAGCGACTTTGAGTCTATCGGAAGAAATTACACCAGTCGCTATATAACTTCTATAAAAAACAACGGAGCAAAGGATGTTTCGGTTAATCTTGAAATGAGCAAGCTCACCAACAATGCGAATGTTTTTGTAGGCACTTGCGATCCTGTTGTTAACGAAAGGTCTTTCGCGGCGCGCGCTACACTCGAAAAGGTTGACTGGGACTATGAGGTAATCTACTTTGAACCCCGTGATCACTATAGTTGGTGGCAGGGATATTCTGCACCCTCAACACCGTATTGTGACCAGAATCAAGGCATTACTTACGGCGCTGATTCTATATCGCCGCAGACAGATATGAACCTTGAGTATCAGATTGGAACAGACGGATACCCCATGGCTATGCAAAAGTGTCTCTATCAGGACCATGTTGGCAGCAATAACTACGATGTTTACCGCGCTTTTGTAACTACCGAAGCGGACAGTTTGTTCTTCTTCAACCATTATTATATTACTCAGAACACTAACCTCGAGTGGAACCGCACTCCTACGGTTACCGACTTCTCAGAGGGCAGAGTTTACTACCTTAACGGCAACACCAACGACCTTAACAACAAGGCGATTTCTTACCACGACAGTTTCAACGGCTCAAACATCTGCGTTTATTACTATTATAAAACCGCTACAATGGCGGCGGGCAAAACCGCCAATCTCGGTCTTTCCAAGGGTACCAGCGATATGGTTGTAAACCGTGAGGAGTTTGACTATACAGGTAAGTCCATTTCCTATAGCTCCAGTGACACAAGCAAAGCGACAGTATCTCAGGACGGACTTGTTACGGCGAAGGCAGCAACCGGAAATACCCCCGTAACTATCACCACCACAATTACAGGCGAGTTTGGCGATACGGTTTCGTTGCCAACAACCGTAAATATTCCTCCGACCATCGACCAGGTTCCCATTGTTCAGAACGTTAAAATTCCCGCGGGGAAAACCGTTGACATATCATGGTATGTCAGGAACGCGAGCTCAGGCAACGCGTCATTTAAGAATGTGTTTGTTACGGTTTAATTATGTATAATAATTTAGGCTCGGATTTAATCCGAGCCTTTTATCATTCCGAGACTTACTCTCTGTCATTCTTATATGTTCCCCTCCTGTCATTCTGAGGAGCTTGCGACGAAGAATCTTAAAGATCCTTCGCTAACGCTCAGGATGACACGAGAGAAACGCTCATAATGACAAACGCTCTGTGTTTATGTGTATAGAGCCCTTGATTTTTCCCGCGTTATAGCTTACAATAAAAGCGGTGATTAAATTGAGCGAAAAAGCAGTACAGTCCGCTCCCAAAAAGAAGCTTTCGGAGCGCAAGGGCTATATAATCTACAAAAAAATACGCAGCATAGTTTTTACTCTGCTGCTTATAACAGTTGTTGTCATTTTGATTTCAACAATGATAGCCCGATTCAGGGGCGAAACGCCCTCGCTGTTCGGCTACTCGGTATTCCGCGTAAGCTCGGGCAGTATGGAGCCCGAGTATAAAATCGGCGATGTAATTATTGTCAAATCATGCGGCGCCGATGAGCTCAAAGTGAACGATGTCTGCACCTACAACGGCAAAGAGGGCGAGTTCGCGGGCAAAATCGTAACTCATAGGGTTATCAAAGCGCAGTTTGAGGAAAACGGCGAAAAGTACATCCAGACCAAGGGCGACGCGAACCCTCTGGAAGACCCGAAAATCAAAGCAGATCAGGTCATCGGCAGGGTAGAGACTAAAATCGGTTTTCTGAGAGTGCTTTATAATTTCTTTGTTACGCCGCTCGGGTTGATAACCATAATAGCGCTGATAATCGCCGCGTTCTTTAACGAGATTGTCAACTTTGTCAAGTCGCTGCTCGGCCTCGGACACAACGAAGAGAATAAGGATTCTGTTGAGGACATTATCGAGCGCTACCAAAAAGAGAACGCCCAAAAGCAGAAGGACGAAGAAGAAAACTAGCCAATGTGCAAAATAACTAAACCGCTTCAAGATAGCTTGGGGCGGTTTAATTTTGCGCCTTTTTTTATCGTCAAATAGCATAAAATTTCGCCCCCTGATTATGCAACTTGCTAAAGTTTCAAAATATTGCACAAATCTAATTTTATATTGTTGTTCAAGAATAATAAATGTGATAAACTTATTGTATATAACTATGGGTAGCTATGCCCTTTTTCGTGGTCAGACGGCGGGCACAGCTCAAATCAAACTCCATTTATATAACAAAGACAGACGGCTTTTGAGGCAATGGTCAGACTGCTTTCATCAGACGACGTCTTTAATCTGAAAACGGAGGTTTTACTAATGATGAAAACAAGGATTAAAACATTCTCAAAACGCTCACTGTCTATGGTATTGACTATAATGATGGTGGTTACGATGCTTTTTGTAGGCTCGGTTACGAGCGCGAACGCTTTATACTCAATAAGCAATAACTACTGTAGAATTTATTTTGATAACACCGTAACAGGATGGTCGTCAGTAAATTTCTGTATTCGTTGGAACAGTGGATGGATGGAGTTCAAACCGATGACTCACATTACCGGAACCAACCTGTGGGTTTGGGCATCCGGTTCAAATGGTAGCGATGTTGATTGTTTTGCCTTTGCTCAAAATAAATGGAATGATCAAAACAGCACCTACGATAATCTCAAAGGCTGGAATTTGGCTTCTGCGAAAATCACTGCAAATTTTGAGGGCGGTTACGCATATATGTATTCCGCGACCAGTACGGCAACCTATAACAACGGAACGGGAACAGCGGCGTCTTTAGCTTCCCGTTTATCCGCTCGCTGGGATGCCTGGGCTGATTCATATAAAGATGATACATTTAAAACAACTCATCACTTAAAGGTTAAAACCAAAGCCAAAGGAGCTTCATCTTATTCAAATAATTCAACAGGCAATGTTGCAACTATGAAGTTTAAAGACGGTTATTATTTGTATGATAACTATGACTCTGCTAATTGCGGCGACGGTACAACCAGCACAACAGACGCTACATTCGGTACAGTTAAATCGGGATATTTTAAGTTGAATTATTCAAACAAGAGTGATTTATATAGTTTTGACGGCTGGGGTGCCAGTTCGGGTGTAGTTTCAGGTTACGGCAGTTCTGCAACATCAAATCAATTTACCAATGTTAATTCGGCACAGACATACTATGGATATTTTTCAGAAATAACTCACTCCGTTACCTTTGCCAACAATGTTAACAGTACAACGTCATCTAAGACGGCGGGCGGTGTTACAACCACTGCTTCGGGTTCCGCATCAAGCATTACAGGTTATACTTTCCAAAACAAATGGGTAGTTTCAGGCGGTTCGGTTACTGTAAGCGGAACAACTTATAACGACGGAGATACAATTAATTCATCAACATTTAATTTTACTACTTCCGATGACGGCGTTACTATAACCGCTCAATACGCACAAACCAATTATACAATTTCAGCTGTTGACGGTACAGGTACAGACGACTCGATGTACAACTTTTCCGGTACGACAACAGCGCATTATAACACACAGCAAACTTTTACGGTTACCGCAAAAGCGGGATACCAGATTGACAGCGTTACGGCCAAAAACGCCAGCACAAATGCTTCAATCATTTTAAGCGGACCTGATTCCAACGGCGTTTATACTATTACAGCAGCAAGAATGCCTGCCGCAAATGTAACGGTAACAATCACGGCTTCTGTTTCGGTATTGCCTCAGCACACTACGCCCACACTGACAAAATCATGGAGCTCCAGTGTCACGGCAAGTCCGTCGGGCAATGTAACCATTACTGTCAGCAACAACAGTACAATTCAAAATGCGGACAGCGGAACTGTTACATATACGCTTTTAAAGGATGGAGTCGCCCTTACAAGCGGCACAGACTACACTTACTCTAACGGTGTATTTACGCTCGCAAAGAAATATTCGCTTGCAGGTAACTATACGGTTACAGCTAACGCTACCAGCGAGCACAGCGCGTCTGACGAATCATCCTCGGTAACACTAACTATTACCAGAACGGCGTTATCTGCTCCTACAACAGTTACTCTGAGCAGTAATGATATAGTCAGCGGTTCGGATATTACAATTACGGCGGTTGGCAACACGTCAATAGCAAATTCATATTATAATTATTACTATTATGTTTCAACAGGTTCTCTCAGCGTAACCGACGCTTACAAAATGAGTGAAAACACACCGAAAACTATTTCGAATGTTACAACCAATGGCATTAAGTACCGTGTTATCGCTGAGCCAACATCAACAGGTTCGGAATATTATACACGAAGCACCTACAAAGAGTCTTCGTCTGTAGCTGTTTACTCCTGTGCTTATAAGATTTGCGGCGACGGCAACGGATTTACAACACAAAATTCATGGTCCGATTATTCTAACGCCACAGCTTTTGATACGTATGAGGGCAGCGGCGTGTTTTCTCACGAGGCGACTCTGTCTACAGGGGTTGATTACTATTTTAAGCTTATCAACTCTTCAAACGGTCAATACTCATTAAACAGCGGTACAAGCAGTGACTTTACACCTACAATAGATACTTGGTATGATGTCGTTTCTAATAGCAGTAAATCTCTTAAGTTAAGTGTAACAACTGCGGGAAAATACGCTTTTGAATACGATGCGGTTAATAACAAAGCAAGAATCGTTCAACACTTCTATACTACAACGGCCACAAGGAGATATCAGTCATATAATCTCAGCACAGGCAGCTATAATGACCCTGTTGCCGATAATACAGGCGGAACAGTAAGTTCTTCTGCTGCAACTGTTAATAAGGGCGATTCTGTTACTTTCACGGCTACCCCCGCTTCAGGATATTTCTTTGACGGCTGGTACACAAGCACTACTTTTACAAGCGGCAACAAAGTATCTTCGTCCGCGAGCTATACATTTACTCCGACTGCCAATACAAAATATTATGGTTTGTTTAAACAAAACGAACCCGCCAAGAAGACAATAACGGTGAGCGCGGTTTCCAACGCAACTTTATCGGTAACATGGAATAATCAAACAGTTACCGCTTCCGGCGGCACGCTTACAAACGTTCCTGTCGGAGCAACTGTAAACGTCAGTTTAACGCCAAATACAGGGTATGAACTAAATACAGCCAGCGGAGTAACCTTGTCGGGCTCAGGCACGCTTACAGGTTCAATAACCGTATCAAATAACGCGACTATTACGATTACCACTAAACAGATTGACTATACGGTTACTCAAACTTCTAATCATCCTGACGGCGCAAATGCTATTTTGGTAACACTGAAGAACGGGGACGGAACCGACAAAACTATACTTCATTATAACGACCAATTTAACGTTGTATTTAATGACTATACGGCAAACGGATATACTTTATCAAGTACATCAGTTAAGCTTACCGCATCACCATATACCGCACTGACTCCCTCAGGCAATTACTATACAATGCCGGCAGGAGCAATTACGGTTACGGCTACGTACGTAGCCACGACGCCTGATATCAGTACAATTAACTCTGTTGCGGTATCGAATCATGCTTATTCAGTTAGCGTTTATGCGGGACAAAGCGCTACGTTTACTCCCAGCACGGGTACATCCTATGAGAATAAGGTGTCTTATGCCAAGGGCGGCACAAACAGCAGTCTTGTATCTGTCAGCGGCAAGGTGTTCACATTCAATACTCCTTTGAATATCGGCAGTACAGCTGGTTCCACAGCATCTTATTCATTTACAATCACACCTACAAATAGCCCCTCTTCGGGTTTTTCTATGTCGGGTACATCCGTAACAGTAACAATTAATGTTTCATATTCAGCTACTCAGCAGGCTTATATGAACCTCAAGTCTACGTATGACACATACACAGGTTACGGAATAACAGACAACGATGTGAGCGAAGGTTGGAGTGCTTATGATTCGGCGATGTCAACCGCGGGTACAGCGATTGGAACTTTCCCGAATGACCTTCCCGTTTGGAACGCATCCGATACATATACCGCTAAGAATACAGCTCTAGAAAACGCGTACAATGCTTTGGTCTTCAAAACAAATACTATCTATGTATTGTCGAAGTATTCTTCCGATGTCAAGCTTCATACATACAACCGCAGCGGATTCTTCAGCACCGACGCGACGTTATCAAGTACAGGTAATGACGGCGGCAAAGGCTTTGCTATGACTCTTGAGGGTACAACGAACAGCGGCAAATATCTCTATAGTATGACATATCAGGGCAAATGTGATTTCATTGTGTATAAGGTCAGCGGCTCTACTATAGTAGCTACCGCCAATAAGCTTTCAGATAATATCACATTAGCTACGACAACGACTTCGTCAAATATCGCTTATAATACAACAACAGGAAAATATGTATACGGTGAATACTATCTTGACTTAAAGGACAAGTCAACAGGCAATACAGACTTTGGCTTATCCTCAGTTACTGAGTTTGCCGACTTCGGCGATTCCTGCATCTCAGCCACAGGCGCGTCAGGCGACGACGATATGGTCGGTCAGTGCGAAGAAGGCGATGAAGGCTACAGCGTCAGCACACTTACTTCTAAACTGGGTGTAAGTTACTCAGGCGCTTCGCTCGTAACATCATCTCAGACTGTCAATACGACATTTTCAATCACAGGTCCCGCGAGAGGCGAAAGCTCAACAGTTACTGTTGACAGCACCCATAACTGGGTTCCCACAAAGCCGGGACGTTATACCGTAGTTGTTAACGCTTCGCTCGGTACCGACGAGAGAGATTCGGAGGGCGCGACATTTACGGGTACAAAATCAACCGTAGGAAACACATCGACAGTTCTCTCGCTCTTTGTAGCATATGATGATATTGAAATCTACGCCGATATGAACGGCAACGTCGGCACGCCGACTATCCACTTTACCTATACGGATAATCAGGGTAATGACGCAGACCTGCCCTACGAGTTCGATATGGTAACGGGCTCCGAGTCGATTTATTCCTACACAATTTCGGTATCCACCCTTGCGGACGTTTATGACCTTGACCTCCTTAGCGATGAGGTTACTTTAGGAGGACAAACATATACAGGTCTTAAGATAGACCATATCTCAATTGATAATGTTAACATCGACAACAGCAGCTTTGTTATCGAACGCAGCGCGGCTCGCACAGGTACTCTGTGGTTGAAGGCTGACTCGTCCCATATGAAGACTTTTAATAAGATTGCCTACGGTTCTTCCACAAGAACCTTCAAGGCTGTTCTAAGGACGACTGAGAATAATGCGACTACAGACACAGACTTCAACAACACGTTCGCAGAGGTTAACGGCACGGGCATCATCACCGACGGTCTTGTCGGCGACAGCTACCAGTATAGCTCGTTCTACGCGGCTAAGGACACTACGGCTAACTACAACTTCAGCTATACTCTCAGGGTTAAGGCTGAAACCGATATAACTCACAAGGACGGAGACAATACTACTTACTACTTCTTCGACCATTGGGAGCGCATTAACGGAAACACAACAACCACTACGGGCTTGTCAGAAGCCAACGGCGCGGATGTCAACATCCTTTCCGCCCCGAACTACGATACAGACGCTGATGTTACCTATGTGGCGGTTTATAAGCTCACAAGCACCCAGAAGCGCGTTCAGATTACATACAAGTTCAAGGACTACGACACCGACGACGAGAACTATGTATTTGATGAAACATTAAACGCACAGGGAACCGACTACCTTAACGTAAAGGACGCGACTTATACCAAGACCGTTAACTGGGACGGCACTACGGCACTCGCGACGGTAGCTCAGAACAATATGCCTATAATCAAGAGTAACTACTTTGATTATACGTTTGATGCCGAAACCGCTAACGTAACCACAACGCAGGCTGAGGACAATAATACTAAAAAGACCTGTATAGAGGCTACGCTTAAGCATACCCCGCATAAGTATAAGATTATAGATTCCTCAAATAACGTATACAAGGGTTATTATCAGCAGACTAAGACTCTTACGTCAAACTATACTAACCCCTTATGGTATATAAAGGACGCTAATAATAACGAAATCCCTATAGGCACAGGCACTACATATAAAGCGAGATTCGGTATTTATCAGAATTCCGCGACAGACATCGAAGGCGGCGTATCATATAACTATGATACATATACCATCTATGTTAAAAACAGTGCTTCTTCGGCATACTCAAGTATTGCTCCCGCTCACCAGGAGACATATTACGACCAGGATACTCCCAAGGCGCGCCATAACTTCTATATCATAGACGCTATGGGTAGCACAAGCGGAGAGTTTGTAGGCGCGGGTGTGCTCTATGCCACAACCGACAGCAGCGGAAATTACCGTCAGACAAACGCGGGTACGGTTCTTGGCAACAACAACTCGGACAACAAAATCAGCAATTATATTACAGGTATCCTCAACCCCAATAACAATATTAATACCGCGAAATACGGCACCGAGTTCAAAGCCCAGACGATTAACAACATAGGCTTCCGTTATCTGCCATACAGCGGCAACGAGAGTATCATCAGATACTCCAATGAGCTGAGTGCTTATATGTACACCTTTGCGGGAGAAAACACCAACAGCTCGTCCCTCAACGGACAAAAGCTCAGAGTATTCTCGTTCTTCGTATACAAGAACGGCAACGCTTATACCAATGTTGTATCGAGTATGTACGCTGAGGTTGATAGGTATATCGCTCCGCCTGATCCCAATCCCAATAGCTGATTAAATATCCCTGTCATTCTAAGGAGCGTTATATCCCTGTCATTCTGAGGAGCATTTCCTCTGTCATTCTGAGGAGCAAGGCGACGAAGAATCTTAAAGATCCTTCGCTTTGCTCAGGATGACACAAAAAAGAACGCTCAAGATCACACTATGTAAAAAAACTAAAGTTAGGAGATTTTGTTATGAAAAGAATAGCTCTAATCGCGCTCGCGGCGTTGCTCTGTATGAGTATGCTGCTCACCGCGTGTACAGGTACATATGACAAAAAGCCCGATGAGTATAAAAAAATCAGGTGGGCGGCTCCTGACTACAGCTTCACTATTTATCCCGACAAAGACTGCACCGGCGTCTATAAGTTTGACGGCACAACCTACAATATAAAGGCAGAATTTGAGGGAGCGTCAACCTTGGTTGTACGCGACACTGGCAATAAGGACGAAAGGCTGTTTATAGCCGATTGGATGTATGACGACGGCAACCTGTATATTTACAACATCCAGTTCAACACAAAGGATTACAAAAAGCTCAAAGAGAACTACGCTGAATATGTAACCCTTACAAAAGAAAAAGTATAACGAAAGAGGGCTGACTTTATGTCAGCCCTTCTGTCATTCTGAACGTTCTCTTTTGTGTCATCCTGAGCGAAGCGAAGGATCTTTAAGATTCTTCGTCAAGAAGCATACCGTTGATTTTTGAGTTTACGGCGTTATATACAGCCTTGCCTGTGGCGTTGAGTCTGATGTTGCCCACCTGGTTTGAGCACAATAGCGCCAGCTCCTTGGTTTCGTCGTTAATATACGCGAACGAGGTGTGCAGGCTTGTTCCGCCGTAGGCGTACAGGTTGTGACCGTCGTGCTTAAAACCGAACCCGTAGTTTGAGTAAAACTCGTTGAGCTTTTTGATAAGATTGGTTTTTGTCAGCGTTCCGTCCAACACAGCGTTATAGAATTTGAACATATCGCCGATTGTCGCGGTAACGCCGAATGACGAGAACATAAAACCGTAGTCGTTGTAGAGCAGGTTGGTTTTTTCGTCTCTCCAGCTTTCCGTGTCAACGTTATAGCCTATCAAGGGCTGTTTTTGATTAACAACGGCGCTGTCCTTCATTCCGATTTTATCAAAAATATTCTTTTGGATATAATCCTTGTAGGTCTCACCCGTGATTTTCTCGATAACAAGTCCGAGCAGATAGTAGTTTGAGTGCGCCTGGTTGCTGCCGCTCTCGGTGCCGACGTCAAGAATATGCTTTGTGATATATGCCTTGACGTCCTCGCCGTTCTTTATCATCTTTTTAATTGTTCTCATAGATTCTTTATCTTTGAGAATCTCATAATTATATGCTCCAAAGCTTACCTCGAGGTCAAGCAGCTTTGCGATACTGACTTTTTTGAGATACTTATAACTTCCCTTGGCGTCAATATACATATCGAGCGTATCGTCAAGCTCAAGCTTGCCGCTGTCACAGAGCTGCAATATCGCCGCGCCCGTGATAGTTTTGGTCATAGAGCTGACCTGATAGCGAGTGGTTTTGTTAATCTTTTGTTCAGTGTCAGGGTTCTCGGTGCCAAAATACTTTTCGTAGAGAACGTTTTTGTTGAGTTTTACATACGCTCCGCCCGAGAATTTGGCGTCAGCTAGAGTTTTGTCAATTTTGGTTTGCACATCCTGAAGCTGGTCGCTCGTGAGCGTGATGTTCGCAACATCTATTTCTGTTTTTTCAGAACACGCGGCGAAGCCAGTCGTCAGCGTCACGGCAGCCAGAACAGCGCAAACAATCCTTTTTATTCTGTTCATTTTGTGAGCACCTTCACAATCTCGCTGATATACATTCGGTGATAGTCATCGCCCGAGTATTGAGGCGAAACAAGCTTTTCGTCGATAATACTTTCGCCGTTTAAATCCTGGGCGTACATCTTGCGGCAAATTAACACGAGCTTAGCCTCCTCAAAGTAGGGGGCTTTTTCGTTAAAAACAGGGGTAAGGTTGCATTCCTTGGCTTTGTCAAAGTCACGGCCGCTCTGTGTTCCGCAGAACTTGAGCGCGTCGCGATAGCTTTCGTCAAAGAAACACAGCGAATAGTAATCATCATTCTCCATAAGCCCGTAGGTAAAACGCTGAGGACGAATGAATGTGAACGCCGCGGGTTTGTTCCACATAATACCCACGCCGCCCCAAGAGGCGGTCATCATATTGCAGTAGTCGCCGTTTTTAGCCGCGACGAGAGCCCAGTCCTTTCCGATAAGCTTAAAGGGATTTTCGGTAATTTCGTAGGGGTTGATAGTTTTGAATTTAGACATATAATCATTTCCTTTCAAATACAATAGTATTCTATCATAATAGTTTACATTATTCAACTATGTATAAATATGCGTATATACCTTGTAATTATACATTTTCGGCAGCTATACAAAATCTCAAAGCAGGTTTAATGTGATGAATTTATAACAAAATAGAAGAAAAACGGCTGATATTTGCTATATTTTATCTATTTTTCATAAAGTTTGAATATTTATGCAAAAAGACTTGCTTTTTTTGATTTAGCGAGTATAATGTAATAGTAACATTTTAACACATTTTTCGGAGGTAATTATTATGGCTGATAAAAAGATTAAGAAAGTAGTTCTCGCCTATTCGGGCGGACTTGATACTTCTGTTATTATTCCTTGGCTCAAAGACAACTATGACAACTGTGAGGTAATCGCGGTTTCGGGTAACGTCGGACAGGCTGACGAGCTCGAGGGTCTTGAGGAGAAGGCAATCGCCACAGGCGCTTCAAAGCTCTATGTCGAGGACCTTAACAAGGAATTTGTAGAAGAATATGTTTATCCTACAATCAAGGCGGGCGCTGTATATGAGGGCAAATACCTGCTCGGTACATCCTTCGCTCGTCCGATTATCGCTAAAAGACTTGTAGAAATCGCTCTCAAAGAGGGCGCTGACGCTATCTGTCACGGCTGCACCGGCAAGGGCAACGACCAGGTTCGTTTTGAGCTCGCTATAAAAGCATATGCTCCCGATATGAAAATTATCGCTCCCTGGAGAACATGGGAGTTCAAGAGCCGTGAGGAAGAAATCGCCTACGCCGAGGCTAAGAAAATCCCGCTCAAGATTAACCGCGAAACAAACTACTCCAAGGATAAGAACCTCTGGCATTTAAGCCACGAGGGACTCGACCTTGAGGACCCGTCAAATGAGCCTATGTATGAGAAGGAAGGGTTCCTTGAGATGGGAGTTTCTCCGATTCAGGCTCCCGACGAGCCCGAGTATGTTACCATTCACTTTGAAAAGGGTGAGGCTACATCCGTCAACGGCGAGGAGATGGACGCGGTTTCAATCGTTACCAAGCTCAACGAAATCGGCGGCAAGAACGGTATCGGTATCACCGACATCGTTGAGAACCGTCTTGTAGGTATGAAGGCTAGAGGCGTTTATGAAACCCCTGGCGGTACAATTCTTTTTGCCGCTCACAACAAGCTCGAGGAAATCTGCCTCGACAAGGACACACAGCACTACAAGAGCGTAGTCGCTATCAAGTTCGCCGAGCTCGTTTATGACGGCAAGTGGTACACACCGCTTCGTGAGGCTCTCTCCGCTTTTGTCGACAGCACTCAGCAGTATGTAACAGGCGATGTTAAGCTCAAGCTCTATAAGGGCAATATCATTGACGCGGGCGTTACAAGCCCCTACTCACTCTATGATGAAGAAATCGCGACCTTCGATGAGGACGAGGTTTATAACCAGAACGATTCCGCTGGCTTCATCAATCTCTTTGGTTTGCCGATTAAGGTAAGGGCAAAAAAGGGCTTAATAAAATAATATGAACTTAAAGGGGCAAGGGGAAACCTTGTCCCGTTAAGTAGTTTTAAGGGAAAATGTACCCCTTTTAAAAGGGGTCAAAATCATTACTGCGTAGCAGTTGATTTTGGGGGATTATTCTTCCTCTCTATGAACGTTCATATGGAGGACCGCCTCTAAAGGGCTAGACGACCCCTCGAAATCAAAGATTTCGGTCCCCTTTAAAGGGGACACCACAAGGAAGATGATTTAAATGCAACTCTGGAAAGGACGCTTCAAAAAGGAGCTTTCAAAAACAACCAACGATTTTAACAGCTCAATCAGCTTTGACAGCCGTATGTACCGTGAGGACATCGAGGGCAGCATCGCCCACGCCACAATGCTCGGCAGATGCGGCATCATACAGACAACCGAGGCGGGACGAATTGTTCACGGCTTAAAGGATATTCTTGCCGATATTGAGAGCGGCAAGCTTCAGTTTGATCCCGACGCGGAAGATATACACACCTTTATCGAGGCGGAGCTCACCGAGCGTATAGGCGACGACGGAAAGCGCCTTCACACTTCGCGCAGCCGTAACGACCAGGTGGCGCTCGATATTAAGCTTTACCTCAAAAAAGAGGTTGTAAATGTCCGTGAATTGCTCGAGGAGCTGATTCAGGTAATTGCCGAAAAGGCACAGCAGTACAGCGACACCGTTATGCCGGGCTACACTCACCTTCAGAGAGCCCAGCCGATTACTTTCGGTCATCACCTTTTGGCGTATGCCGAAATGCTCCTGCGCGACATCAGCCGTCTTGATGACTGTCTCAAGCGTATGGACGAAATGCCGCTCGGTTCCTGCGCTCTGGCGGGCACAACCTACCCGATTAACAGAGAGATTACCAAGGAACTTCTTGGCTTTGACAGAGTTACAAACAATTCCCTCGACGGGGTTTCCGACAGGGATTACTGCATAGAATTCGCGTCTGTGCTGTCAATCATTATGGTTCACCTCAGCCGTTTTTCAGAGGAAATCATAATGTGGTGCAGCTGGGAGTTCAAGTTTATCGAGCTCGACGACGCTTTTTCAACAGGTTCGTCGATTATGCCGCAGAAAAAGAATCCTGACATAGCCGAGCTTGTCCGCGGAAAAAGCGGCAGGGTGTTCGGCGATACTATGACGCTTCTGACAGTGATGAAGGGCATAGCTCTCGCCTACAACAAGGATATGCAGGAGGACAAAGAGGCGATTTTTGACGCGGTTGATACGGTTAAAATGTGCCTCACAGCCTTCACTCCCATGCTCGACACGATGCGCGTTATCCCCGAAAATATGCGCAAAGCCGCCGCGGGCGGATTCATCAACGCCACCGATGTTGCCGACTGGCTCACTAAGAACGGCGTGCCGTTCCGTGACGCGTATAAGGCTACGGGCGAGCTTGTTGCGCGCTGTATTGAGCTTGGCACAGACCTTGAGAACCTGCCGATTGAGGAGTACAAAAAGGTCTGCGACGTATTTAACGAGGACGTTTATAACGCAATCTCGCTTGAATACTGCGTAAGCCAGCGCACCGCGTTCGGCGGTCCCGCTCCCGAGAATGTCAGGGCTCAGGCGGAGAAACTGATTAATAACGCTAAAGAATAAGGAATAAAAGATATGATAAAAGTTGGAATAATCGGCGCGACGGGCTACGCGGGCTGTGAGCTCGTAAGAATTCTGAGCGCTCATCCCGAGGCTGAAATTGCCGCTATAAGCTCTGTCAGCTTCGAGGGTAAAAAGCTTTCGGATGTTTACCCGAGCTACATATATCTCAACGATATGGTCTGTGAGAATTCGGACGAGGTAGTTAAAAAGAGCGACGTTGTGTTTGCCGCGCTGCCTCACGGCTTGAGCCAGGAGCTCGCCGCTAAATGCAAGGCTGAGGGCGTTAAGTTTATCGACCTCGGCGCGGACTTCCGCCTCGAGAACGAGGATGAGTACGAAGAATGGTACGGCGGAAACTTCCTCGACAAAGCGCTGCACGAGGAGGCGGTTTACGGACTGCCCGAGTTCTTCCGCGACAAGATAAAGGGCAAGAGCGTAATCGCCAACCCAGGTTGCTACACAACCTGTTCTCCGCTCGCTTTGGCCCCCGCGGTAGTAAATGGTTTAATAGAGATGAAGGGTATAATCTGCAACTGCGCCAGCGGAGTTACGGGCGCTGGCAGAAAGCCCAATCAGGGCAATCATTATCCCGAACTCAACGAGGGCTTCCATGCCTATAAGGTTGCTTCTCACCGCCATACTCCCGAGATTGAGCAGACTCTCTCAAAGCTCTCGGGCGAAAAGGTTACGGTCACTTTTGTACCCCACTTGTTACCTGTTAACCGCGGTATTCTCGCGACATGCTACGCTGACTTAAAGGACGGGGTGACATATGAGCAAATCCGCGCGGCTTACGAAGATTATTACAAGGACGAGTATTTTGTGCGTGTTCTGCCCGACGGTATGTGCGCGGACATTCATAATATCAAGTATTCAAATTTCTGTGACATCAGTGTTCACTACGACGGCAGAGCTAACAAGCTCATAGCTTGCGCCGCGATTGACAATATGGTCAAGGGCGCCGCGGGACAGGCTGTCCAGAATATGAATATTATTTTTGACCTTGACGAAAAGACGGGGCTGGAGTTTATTCCTCCCGCGTTTTAAAGAGGATAGATATGTATAAATTCATAGACGGCGGAGTTACCGCTCCGCAGGGTTTTACGGCGCAGGGCGTCTGCGCTTCAATAAAACCATCAAATACAACAAAGCGCGATTTAGCGCTCATATACTGCGATACGCTGTGTAACGCCGCGGCGGTTTTTACAAAAAATCTGGTAAAGTCCGACACCATAGCCGTTACAAAGGAGCACCTCAAAAACGGTAAGGCTCAGGCGGTTATCGTCAATTCCGGTAACGCCAACACCTGCAACGCCGACGGCTATGAAAAGGCGGTCAGAATGTGTGAAATCGCGTCCGACGTGCTAGGTGTTAAGGCTGAGGATGTTATTGTCGCCTCAACAGGCGTAATCGGCGAAGTTCTGCCGATTGAGCCTGTCGAAAAGGGTGCCGAAGCTATGCGCGGCAAGCTCTCAAAGGACGGCGGAACAAACGCCGCCGAGGCGATTATGACTACCGACACCGTCAAAAAGGAAATGGCTATGACTATGACCTTGGGCGGTAAGACCGTCACGGTGGGCGGTATTGCCAAGGGCAGCGGTATGATTCACATAAATATGGGAACTATGCTGTCGTTCGTTACGACCGACGCCGCTGTAAGCGCTGAAATGCTCGAATGCGCGCTCAAAGAGGCGGTTGAGGACAGTTACAATATGGTCAGCGTGGATGGCGATACCTCAACCAACGATACTCTTGCCATAATGGCTTCTGGTAAGGCGGGCAATCCCGAGATTACCGAGAAAAACGAGGACTACAGAGTTTTTGTCGAGGGACTGACCGAGGCTTTTAAGATGCTCGCCAAAAAGCTCGCCGCGGACGGCGAGGGCGCTTCAAAGCTGCTCGTGTGTTCCGTCAGCGGAGCTAAGACAAAACAGGACGCCGTCAAGGTCAGCAAGAGCATAATATGCTCCAGCTTACTGAAAGCGGCTATGTTCGGTGCTGACGCCAACTGGGGACGTGTCTTGTGCGCGATAGGCTACAGCGGGGCGGACGTTGATGTTACAAAAGTCGGCGTAAGCTTTAAATCCGCTAAGGGCACAATCAGCGTTTGTGAAAACGGCGCGGGGATTCCCTTCAGCGAGGAAAAAGCAAAGGAAATCCTGCTTGAAAAAGAGATAAATATTATCGTAACTCTCGGCGACGGAGACCAAAAAGCCGAAGCCTACGGCTGCGATTTGACATACGACTACGTTAAAATTAACGGGGATTACAGGACGTAAATTAGTGATCAGTGGTCAGTGAACAGTGATCAGTTGTGGGCGGGCTCTGCCTGCACCCGATTTGTATTATCAGGAGAACACTATGGACATAAACAAACGCGCGGAAATACTTATACAGGCTATGCCTTATATTCAGAAAAACTACGGCAAGACAATTGTCGTAAAATACGGCGGCAACGCTATGCAGAGCGAGGAGCTCAAGCAGGCTGTTATGGACGATATTGTTTTGATGCAGCTTGTCGGAATCAACGTTGTGCTCGTGCACGGCGGCGGTCCCGAAATCAACGAAATGCTGATTAAAACAGGCAAAAAGAGCGAGTTTGTCAACGGACTCCGCGTTACTGATAAAGAGACTATCGACATCGTTCAGCAGGTGCTCGCGGGCAAGGTCAACAAGAGCCTAGTTCAGCATCTTACCCAAAGCGGAGGCAGAGCAATCGGACTTTGCGGTCTTGACGGCAAAATGCTTATGGCTAAAAAGCTTGACGGCGAGGACGATCTGGGCTATGTCGGCGAGATTGAATCCGTCAATCCTCTGATTATTATGGATTCGCTCAAAAACGGTTATATTCCCGTTATCTCTACAATCGCGGGCGGCAGGAACGGCGAGGTTTATAACATTAACGCCGACCTGGCGGCATCAAAAATAGCGGCGAAGCTCGGCGCCAAAAAGCTGATTCTTATGACCGATATACGCGGACTTCTGCGTGATGTTCAGGACGACAGCACTCTCATTTCAACTGTGAATGTCAGCGACGTTCCCTCGCTCAAAAAAGAGGGTATAATCAGCGGCGGTATGATTCCAAAGATTGACTGCTGCGTTGAGGCTGTGCGTTCGGGCGTCGGCAGGGCTCATATTCTTGACGGCAGACTCAAGCACTCGATTTTACTCGAGCTGTTCTCAGATGAAGGAATAGGAACAATGCTTTATTAGTAGTCAGTAGTCAGTAATTAGTAGTTAGTTAAAGTAGTGATTTAATGCAGATTCGTCCGATGACAATTGAAGATTATGACGAGGTCTTCGCCATGTGGCAGATTACCTCAAAGCGCGCGCTTTCTTCAGCCGACTCAAGGGAGAATATCAAGAGCTATCTTGAACGCAATCCCGAAATGAGTCAGGTTGCCGTGTGCGACGGCAGAATCGTCGGCACTGTGCTCGCGGGGCACGACGGACGGCGCGGCTTTATTCACCATACAGCCGTTCACCCCGATTACCGCCGCAGGCATATCGGCAGAGCTATGGCGAAAAAGGCGATTGAGAAGCTCGCGGAAAGCGGTATCGAAAAAACGCACATCTTCTGTTACAGTGACAATACAACAGGTCAGAATTTCTGGCGCAATCTGGGTTTTCAAAGGCGCGAGGAACTTTTTGATTTTTCAATAGAAACTAAGGACATACCATGAACACAAAAGAACTTGATAAAAAATATATAATGCACACCTATGGGCGCTATGATGTCGCGCTCAAAGAGGGCAAGGGCTGCAAAGCCTATGACGAGGACGGCAGGGAGTATCTCGACGTCAGCTCAGGCATCGGCGTAAACTCGCTCGGTTATTGTGACGACGGCTGGGTAAAGGCTGTTACCGCTCAGGCGGGCAAAATTCAGCATATCAGCAACTATTTTTATAGCGAACAGGCTTCAAAGCTCGCCAAAACTCTGTGCGAAAAGACGCATTTCACGAAGGCGTGCTTCGGCAACAGCGGCGCCGAGGCTAACGAGTGCGCGATTAAGCTCGCGCGCAAATACAGCTTCGATAAATACGGCAGCGGCAGAAACGAAATTATCACGCTTAAGGATTCGTTCCACGGCAGAACCGTCACAACGCTTTCCGCTACGGGACAGGATAATTTTCACACCTACTTTTTCCCGTTCACCGAGGGTTTTTTATATGCCGAGGCTGACAATATCGACAGCGTAAAAGAGCTTATAAGCGATAAGACCTGCGCGATTCTTATAGAGTGCGTGCAGGGCGAAGGCGGCGTAAATATTCTAAACAAAGACTTTGTGAAAGCCGTAAGAACGCTGTGCGACGAGCATGATTTGTCGCTTATAGTTGACGAGGTTCAGACGGGCGTCGGCAGGACGGGTAAGCTGTTCTGCTACGAAAATTTTGACATCGAGCCCGACATTATTACCTGCGCCAAAGGCTTGGGCGGCGGACTGCCAATCGGCGTTTGCCTGTGCAACAAAAAGCTCGAGGACGTTATGCAGCCCTCAACCCACGGCTCGACCTTCGCGGCGAATCCAATTGTCTGCGCGGGAGCTAACTATGTGCTCTCGGTTGTCGCGGATGACGATTTCTTAAACGAAGTAGTGGAAAAGGGCGAGTACCTTAAAGATAAATTACTGAAGATAAACGGCGTAAAGTCCGTGCGCAACCTCGGTCTTATGGTCGGTATCGAGCTTGAAAGCAAAGACGCTCACGACGTTGCGATTAAATGCGTGGAGAACGGACTGCTGATTATCACGGCAAAATCTTTGCTCAGAATGCTGCCTCCGCTCAACATAAGCTATGAGGAGCTTGACAAAGCGGTCGAAATTTTGGATAATACTTTACAAAGTCTTTGACGTGTCATTCTGAGGAGCACAGCGACGAAGAATCTTTAGATCCTTCGCTGAGGGCTCAGGATGACAGTAAACGAACGCTCAGTTTAAAATATGAAGCGACAAGAGGATTAACAGGAGGAAATAAATAATGAAACATTTACTTAAATTAGAGGACTGGAGCACTGAGGAAATCACCGAGGCGCTCAACCTTGCCGACCAGCTCAAGTATGAGCAGAAGCACGGCATAGAGCACAAGATATTAAAGGGCAAAACCCTTGGTATGATTTTTGAGAAGGCGTCAACCCGTACCCGCGTGTCGTTCGAAGTCGGTATGACACAGCTCGGAGGCTATCCGCTGTTTCTCTCGAGCAACGACTTGCAAATCGGCAGAGGCGAGCCTGTTGAGGATACAGCCCGCGTGCTTTCGCGCTTTATTGACGGTATTATGATTCGTACCTTTGATCAGAGCGAGGTCGAAGCTCTCGCCGAGTACGGCTCAATCCCGATTATCAACGGTCTTACAGACTACTGTCACCCTTGTCAGGTGCTCGCTGACCTTATGACAATCCGTGAGGTCAAAGGTTCCTTAGAGGGCTTAAAGATGTGCTTTATCGGCGATGGCAACAATATGATGAACTCTCTTATCGTCGGCGCGCTCAGAGCGGGAATGAGCATTTCCGTAGCGTGCCCCGAGGGTTACGAGCCGCCAAAGCATATTATAGAGTTCGGCGAAAGCTTCGGCGATATGTTTGAGCTTTGCCGCAAGCCCGAAGACGCCGCCAAGAACGCCGACGTTGTCTACACCGACGTATGGGCTTCTATGGGACAGGAGGAGGAGCAGAAAATCCGCGCTGCCGCTTTTGAGGGCTATCAGGTCAACAAGGAGCTTATGGCTGTCACCAACGAGGGCTGTATGGTGCTCCACTGTCTGCCCGCTCACCGCGGCGAGGAAATTACGGCTGACGTATTCGAGGCTCACGCTGATGAGATTTTTGAAGAAGCGGAGAACCGCCTACACGCCCAGAAGGCTGTGCTCGTCAAGTGTATGACAGAATAATTCAAATACATTGTACCCCTTTTTATAGGGGTACTTTTTTTCTTGAACTTTAGAAGGGCTGTAGAGCAACCTTTTTCTTGACTATTAGCTGTTTGACAGGTATAATAGAATTATAAAACTGCACTGCTTGTGTGGAGGAAATAATAATGAAAAGATTAGTTTCTATTATACTTATAGCGGCTATGCTATCTACCGTTTTGCTCACTTCGGCGCTGAGCGCGGGAGCCGCGACATATATTATATACGGTGATTGGATACTTGAGATTGACAGCGACACGACTTATCTTGTCGGAGGATATAGCGGCAGCGATACCGAGCTTGTTTTTCCCTCAACCGCTAACAGCAAGGCTGTAATCGGCGTTTCTGAGGACTTTTATGAACGTTGTTCCAGTCAGCTTACATCTGTAACTCTGCCCGACAGCTATACAAAAATCGGCAACTTCGCGTTTCACTCTATGTCTTCGCTTGAGTCGATAAACATTCCCGCCTCTCTATCATCTTTGGGAGCTATGGTTTTTAACAACTGTACCGCTCTTGAAAGCGCGGACTTTTCGAGGGCTTCACAGCTTAAAACTATTCCTCATTCCTGCTTTAACGGCTGTGAGTCACTAGACACAGTTGTTTTTCCTGAAAGCCTGACCACTATATCGGATTACGCGTTTAAGAATACCGCTATTGAAAGCGCGATTCTTCCCAAAGGCGTTACTACTGTAGGCGATGAAAGTTTTTCAGGATGCGCTTCACTTTCTCAGGTTGTGCTGCCCGCGGGACTTGCGACAATAGGCGAAGAAGCTTTTAATAATGATACGGCTTTGACCTCGGTTTATGTGCCTCGTTCTGTATCGTCCATCGGAAACAACGCGTTTTTCCCGATGGCAGTGGACGGCGGAACGCTGACGCTTGACTGCTATGAGGGCTCATACGCCGCTGAGTACGCCTATCAGAACTACCTGAATTACACAGCCGATGTACTTGTGAAGGGCGACGCTAACAACGATGGAAAAGTGAATATCCGAGACGTAACATACATTCAGCTTTATCTTGTAGACAGAGTTGTAATTGCGGATGACGCCAAGACAATTGAGCGTGTTGATGTTACGGGAGATAATAAGGTTTCCATAAGAGACGCTACGCAGATTCAGCTATACAGAGTCGGATTAGTCGAACTTGTTTAATCGAATATAAGAATACCAGCTCCTTTCGCGAAAGGCAGAAAACTGTTTTCGCGGAGGGGGCTTTTTGTTGCTTTAATCGTGAAATTTTCTTGTCGGGAAATAACAATTCCAATCTTGTAACAAATGGCTTAAATGCTTGATTTTGCCTCATTATTTCTTTATAATTCAAGTGTAGTTTTGTTTCGGTAAAAACCGAAATACTATAAAATATTATGAGAGGGGTAATATCTCTTGGAAAAACTGTTCAAACTTAAAGAACACGGTACAAACATAAGAACAGAGATTATCGCCGGTATCACAACTTTCCTTACAATGGCGTACATCATCTTTCTTAATCCTCAGGTAATCAGTAAAGCTAACCCTGCGCTCGCTGAGGTACCGGGCGCGATGGAGCATTCGGCGGTTTTCACCGCTACATGTATCGCCGCGGCTTTGGGTACATGGCTCATCGGTTGGCTCTCCAACTATCCTTTGGCTCAGGCTCCCGGTCTTGGACTTAACGCGGTATTCACATATACTCTTTGTCTGGGATTCAATCTTTCACCTGCTGCCGCTTTGGGCGCTGTATTTATCGCGGGCGTATTCTTCATCCTGCTTACAGTTACAGGCGCAAGAGCCGCTATTGTAAAAGCTATTCCGCTTTCGCTGAAAAAGGCTATCACGGCAGGTATTGGTCTGTTTATTGCCATCATCGGCTTTGTAAACGCTGGCATCGTTGTTGACAAAACAACAGGCGGTGCTACAACAGTTGACCTCGGTAACTTTGCCGATCCCAAGGTTCTGCTCGCTTTAGGCGGACTTATTATCATCACGATTCTTCTTGTCAGAGGCGTTAAGGCGGGTATCTTCATCGGTATGATAGCTACAGCCGCAATCGCTAATCTCTTGCAGTTCTGCTTCGGTCTTGATATGGGCATCTCCGTTCCCAAGTCATGGGTTCCGCACCTCGACTTCTCAATGTTCGGCAAGTGCTTTACAGGTATGGGCGAGCTCTTCTCAGCTCCTATCGCTTCGCTTATCGCCGTTATGATTACGCTCGTACTGGTTGATATGTTCGATACAATCGGTACACTCATCGGTGCTGCCGATAAGGCTGGCTACCTTGACGAGAACGGCAATCTCCCCAAAATTGAGAGAGCTATGCTCGCTGACGCTGTTGCTACTTCCGCTGGCGCTGTATTCGGTACATCCACAGTTACAACATACGTTGAGTCCACATCAGGTATCGCCGCTGGCGGCCGCACAGGTCTGACTTCAACAGTTACAGGTATCTGCTTCGCTTTGGCGCTGTTCATTTCTCCTGTAGTAGGATTTGTTCCAAACGCTGCCACAGCTCCTGTACTTGTTATCGTTGGTATCCTTATGTGCGCTTCGCTCAAGGACATCGAGTGGGATAACCTCGAGCTTGCTGTTCCCGCGTTCTTCACGATTGTAGGTATGCCGTTCTTCTATTCCATCACAGATGGTATCGCTTTCGGCTTTATCTCTTACATCGTTGTTATGCTCGCTAAGGGCAAGGCTAAGAAGGTTCATCCTCTTATGTACGTCATCGTTGCGCTGTTCATACTTATGTATGTAATCACAGCTCTCCAGACTATGAAGGTTCTTTAATCTTCAATAAAAACACTTAAAAAATAACAAGGCGCATAACTGTTACATCTTGCGGTTATGCGCCTTTTATGATATAATCATTTTGTATAAAGAGGTGAGGTCAGATGAATAACGATTATGATTACGCTATGGAGCGCAGACTGCGCGAGTTAAGCCCCGAGCTTCACAGCCGATTTACCGAGTCTGTGTTTGGGCTTCAGCATATTCTGTCAAACTATCTGTTGATTTTTCCGACTTTTACCGACCACACCGAGCTCCATTCACTTAATGTAATTGACTTCTGCAACAGGATAATAGGGCCTCGGCTCAAAAAACTCAACGCTGATGAAATCTATTGTCTGCTTATGGGATGCTACTTCCATGACACGGGTATGGGACTGAGAAAAGTTGATTTTGATGAATTCTCAAAGGAGATAGATTTCGGCGATTATCTTGAAACTCACAAAAACGCGCGTGATTCCGACATAATCCGCGATTTCCACAATGAGTTTTCGGGCTTGTTTCTCAAAAAGTACTCGGCGCTGTTTGATATTCCGTCCGAGGAGCACCTCAGGGCGATTATACAGATTTCGCGCGGACACAGAAAAACAAACCTGCTTGACGAAAATGAATATCCGATTGCTCAGTCTGTCGAGGGCGGAAATACAATCTGCTTCCCGTATCTGGCGGCGCTTATCCGCCTTGCCGACGAAATTGACGTTGCCGCGGGGCGCAACCTAAGTTTCCTTTATGACACAGAGACACTGACGAACGAAAAGGATATTATTGAGTTCGGCAAGCACGAGGCGATAAAAGAGGTTTTGGTGCTCGAGGATAAATTCGTTCTTGATGTTGATACAGACGACGAGTTTGTTTATAATAACATAAAGAAAATGGCGTTAAAAATGCAGAAGACCGTTGACGAATGTAACTTTGCCGTAACGGGACGCACACCCTATGTTATAACTCAAAAGACTATAGAAATTAAAAGGATTTAAAAAATGAATGTAATTACAAATAAGGACAACGAGAAATTCACTATTGCGGTTGAAGGAAGAATAGATACATCCACAGCCGCTGAGTTTGAAGCGAAAATAAAAAGCGAGCTTAATCAGTGTTCAGAGCTGGTATTTGACTTTGAAAAGCTCGACTATATTTCGTCCGCGGGGCTAAGGATTCTGCTCGGAGCCCGTAAGCTTATGGGAAATAACGGGATGAAAATTATTAATGTAAACGAAACCGTATACGAAATATTTGAGGTAACGGGCTTTTCGCTGATTCTCGACATTGAAAGAGCATAAAACTTACGGCGCTGTCAAAAAGACAGCGCCGAATTATTATGATTATAATTGCGAATTGCGCATTACGAATTGCGCATTAATATATCCCCTGAACTGTAACCTCGCCCGAGTTTACCGTGGCGATTGTGCCGTTAGAGAGCATAACCTCGAGTTCGCCCGAGTTGTTGATGCCGATAGCCATTCCGCTGATTCTTCGTCTGCCTCGGTTAAAGGTTACGGAACGCCCGATGGTCGCGCACAGCTTCTGATAGTCCGTCACGCTGGTTCCGCTGAGCGTATAGTGGTTGTTGACAAGCTCGCGCTCAAGGTATTTTAGCATACACGCTACAAGCTTGTTCTGGTTGATATGCCGTCCTGTCTCGAGTAGGATAGAAGTTGCCTTATGAGCGATGTCATCCGGGAAGACAGTGTTCTGAACATTGATGCCTATGCCCGTGACCGTGAAATCCACACGGTCAAACTCAGCCTGCATCTCTGTGAGGATTCCCACGAGCTTTTTGCTCCCGACAATTATGTCGTTAGGCCACTTAATCTGGCTGTCAAGCCTGCAAAAGTCGTTAATCGCCCTGCACACCGCAAGTCCCGTCAAAGGCGTGATTGAACTGATTTCGGCGGGAGCTTTTTCAGGACGCAGAAGTATGGACATAGCAATACCGTTGTCCTTTTTGCTCTGCCACGTTCTGCCGAGTCTACCCTTGCCCGATGTCTGTTCGCGGGCGAGTATAACCGTGCCCGCCTCAGCGCCCTTTGTGCCGAGCTTTTTGAGGTAGTCGTTAGTTGAGCCTACAGTATCGAGCACTTTGATTTTATTGCCGATGAGGTTTGTGTTAAGGTAGCACTTTATAGCCTCAACGCACAAAACGCTCGGAGTATTTACGAGCATATAACCCTTGTTGGTCATTGAATCAATCTCAAAGCCCTTGTCGCGCAGTGATTTGACAGCTTTGTTGACCGCCTGACGCGACACGCCGAGCTCCTCTGAAAGCTGCTGCCCCGAGATATACCCTTTTGTTTTGTATAAAAGTTGAGCGATTTTGTTTTGCATATCAATCACATTCCAAGAGAAAACAAGGGCGGGAACCCGCCCTTTTTAAATACAAATTATATTATTTTCTGTTCTTTTTAACAGCGTCTACAATCTGTACCACCGCGGGAGACAGAATTATATTAACGCCTA
>JAHLAX010000140.1 GCA_020625875.1 bacterium
CCATCTGTTGCTTCATCTGTGGTTATATTTACGTTGTAAAACTTGATTGTATAACTGCCGCCGGCATAAGATGAAAGTGAGTTGTTCAATACCCATTTCGTACCAGTTAAATCCGATAATGACATAACATCACCTCAATGCTCCATTATAAACAGTAAGCTGACTTGTGTTGCTCCCGCTGACCGATACCGTCCCCGCCGTGCCGCTTGAAACGTAACCTGCGCTCACGGTAGGCGTAACGCTCTGACTTGCGCTGACAGATGCCGTGATAAGGCCACCGGAGGATACGCTGATAGTCGGATTCGCTGTGATAGTGGTGGCTGGGGTAGTAGCAGAGCCTGCGGTCTTAGTGTATGTTACGGTTATATCGTCTTCGCAGTATTTCCCCTCTGTCTCAAGAGTTTTTGTACCGCTTGCAGACATGGTAGCAATACTGGAGCCTTTGTAGGTGATATCGATGTCAGGCCCCGCATCCTGCACCCAAATTGCAAACAGACTACTACTGGGTGCTGTGTCTCCTACAGAATAAGATGTCGCTGATCCATTAGCAGCGGTATTCCACTCTTTGAACCTATATCCATCCTGTTCAGTAAAACCGCATTCTGTAATAGACATTATAGGCTGAGAAGGAGTTAAAGAACAGCTCACAAGATCAGTTGCGTCATTATTATAATTTCTATAATAAAATAGATCAAAACCAGGGTCTGGAGGACCCGGTACAGTGCCACCGGTTCCACCTCTTACTTCATCAGCCATCAGCTTACACCTCCGTTATATACGGGCAGACTTGCCGCCGCCCATGCGCCGTTGACTACAGTTAAAACCTTGCCGTTATCGGACGAGGTGACGGACGGCAACGGGTTAGTCACACTCACCGTCAACGTACCGCTACTGTACGATTTGGATAATCCCGTACTCGGTGAGATTTTCGTGTACGCTTCACGGGTGGTCACGCTCCATCCGGTAGACGAGTTCAGCTTGTACACGAATACCTGATCGCCCTGTTGCGAATCACTGTGCGTGGCAACTGAACGGTAGTATTGGAACTCAAATTCCGTAGGAGTAGTCGAATTGTTCACATACGCAAGAAACGCCATGCGGTTTTGTGAACCAGTTGCGGGATTAGTATTACTGGAAGCACGGCAGTATACAACCTTGTTGGCTTGATATGCCGCAAGAATTTGGGCGTAAGTAGATGAGCCATAAGAAGCGATGTACATTCCCGTAATGAACCCGCTATCGTTCTCAAGATCGCTCGTCTTGGTGGGGACGCTCACAGTTACTGCACCAGTTGACCCGTTGACCGATGTTACCGGATACGGAGGAGGATTGGAGGCGGAATACTGTTGCACATTGTCAACATTTCCAAGCCCCACATCACTCTTTGAGTATGTAGGCTTTGCATGGACATGATCGGCTCTGCTGTAATCAGTAGAACTACCAGCCGCAGCCGTACCAAGGGCTTGCGGTGTGGCCGAAGACGCTGATGGGACCGTAACAGTAACATCTCCGGTATTTCCGTTCACTGAGGTTACAGGGGCAGTATATGTAATTGCTCCTGTACTCCCGTTAAATGAAGACACATATGTGGTGCTGTCAGGCAACGCACCCACATCGTCCGCATCGAGGACTACTGCGCCCGTCTGCCCGTTGACAGAGGCCACAGCACCGCCAGCGGGTGCGTTCGTGTACAGGCGAATCGCCCCATCTTTGTACCAGTACACAGGATGGGGCAACAGCAGTTCCATCGCAGTTTCAGAGTACGCCACGCCAAGAAAAATGTAGATTTTCCCGTCCTCGGTTGTTGGCAAATCCTGCACGAACGGGGTGGTGCTGTCGATGATCGCACTTCCATCTGTCTGCGGAGCGCACTTCAGATAGACAGGTTTCCATGCGGTCAATGCGAC
>JAHLAX010000243.1 GCA_020625875.1 bacterium
GACTTCGCAGTCTTCCGGAACCGATATGGAGGAGTATTGGAAATCTTCCGCTAGGAAGTATGATCCTAACATAGCGATTAAAGAAAAGCTTGACCCCACTCCGATGAATAAGAAGTCCAACAAGGCTATGGATAAAGAAATAGCCAAATACACTCAGATGGCTTCAGGTAAAGAGGGGAAAAGCGTCGCAGAAGCTATAAGTAGGCTTCAGACAAAGTTACAAACATCCGGCGAGAAGGGCAGTCAATACGAATCGGTTACTGAGAAAAAACGAGCTGCCGATGCTATGGACGAGTGGACCAAGCAGCATACATCCGAGGTACAGGCCAAACGAGACGCGAAAGAAAAAGACAGAGCTACAGCGGAAAACATCAGATCTTTACAATCCGTTAGTTCTCCTACCGCCAAGGCCATTTCTGAAAAACAGCGAGCTGCCTATGAATCAGAACGTCAGGAGTCGTCTTACGACAGAGTAGGCGAGGCCATCAGGAATTTGACGACAAGCGACAGAAGTAGCAGAAAAGAAGCAAATAGACGAGCGGGCGCTAAGAAAGCAGCTGAAACCAGGAAGCAACGAAAGGAAACCGCTAAAGAGGTTGAAAGATCGTCACAGAGTGCTGGCTCGGCACAAAGTCTCATCAGGGCTTTCCATACCGATGAAGCGTCATTAGCAAGAACTCCGTCGCCGTCAAGCAGCTCGAGTACACCGAAGACTTCAACAACCGAGTCAAGTGCGCCTAGAATGACACAAAAAACGTCGCCAATAAGCAGCTCGAGCATGCCGAAGTCTTCAGCGTCCGTTTCTGATGGTCGCGAACAAGCAAGACGTGCGCTAGAATCCGCGGCGTTATCCGGAAGTTCCATGGAGTCTGTACGGAACATTGCCAAAGCTGGTCAAGCGCTGCTTGATGATCTTTTAAATGACAACAAGCGAGGTAAGAACTAAAATGCCATCAATACTAAACAGACTTCAGTCAGGATGGAATGCCTTCATGGGCAGAGATCCGACGTCAATTATCAGATATGATGAAATCGGCGCAGGGTCGTCTTACAGACCTGATAAAGCTAGATTTTACAAAATCAATGACCGTTCGATTATTTCGTCGGTCATTTGTCGTATTGGGATTGATGCTGCCGCGATCAACGTAAGGCATGTCAGGACGGAAGATGACCAGTTTGTCGAAACCCTTGACACGAAGCTTAACAGCCTTTTTAAGACCGAGGCCAACATTGACCAAACAGGAAGATCGTTTATACAAGACGTAGTTATGAGCATGTGCGACGAAGGAGTTGTGGCTATAGTTCCAACGGACACCACGACTAATCCGTATACGGGGACGTATGAGATAGATAAACTCAGGACAGGACGAGTTACTCAGTGGTTTCCGCAGCATGTTCAGGTAGAAGTTTACAATGAACGGACTGGACGCCGTCAGGAAGTAATTCTACCAAAAGCGATGGTTGCGATCGTTGAAAACCCGCTCTATTCAGTAATGAATGAGCCAAACTCGACTCTTCAGCGCTTGAAGAGAACCTTAGCGAATCTCGACATTCTTGATGACAGAAACACTTCAGGAAAGCTTGATCTTATCATTCAGCTTCCGTATGTCGTCAAGTCCGAAGCCAGGAAGAAGCAGGCAGAGGAACGAAGAAAAGACATCGAGATGCAGCTGATTGGTTCAAAATACGGCGTTGCTTATACAGACGGCACAGAGCGAATTGTACAGTTAAATCGCCCGATTGAAAACAACTATTGGACACAGGCCAAAGAGCTAACGAGCATGTTATACAACCAGTTGGGGCTTACGGAAGCTGTGTTTGACGGTACTGCTGACGAAAAGACGATGACGAACTATTACAATCGCACTATCGAACCGATCTTAACGGCAATCGTCGAAGAGATGGAGAGGAAGTTCTTGACTAAGACTGCTAGATCTCAAGGTCAGGCGATCAGATTCTTTAGAGATCCGTTCAAGCTTGTTACTGTTGAAACGTTGGCGACTATTGCCGATACGTTCACCAGAAACGAGATCGCTTCTTCGAACGAGATGAGAAGAGTGATTGGATGGAAGCCGTCTAAGGATCCCAAGGCTGATGCATTGGTTAACTCCAACATCAACCAGGGTGAACACGATCAGATCGCCATGGCACCAGGATCAGAGGGTGAAGATCCGGTTCTGGAAGAAACTGGTGGTCAACCGCCTGCAATGGACACGGAGGACGAACAGGAACCAGAGGCAAGAGAGGCGGCTAGTGAAGAACTTAGCGATGAAGAACTTGCTGAGATGCTCCAGATAGTGAAAGAGCAGCTGACGGAACTCATCGCGATGAAGCTTAAGCGAGAAGGCCAGCAACCAGAAGGATAGGAGTAAAATTCAAAATGGGAATTAAAAACGACTATGATTTTAGTGGCTGGGCTACCAAAAACGATATTAGATGCGTAGATGGACGAACAATTCGCCAGGACGCATTTAAAGAATGTGATGGTAAAACAGTCCCTATTGTCTGGAGTCACATGCATAATGATCCAGACTTGGTATTAGGTCACGCACTTCTTGAAAACCATCCAGAAGGCGTGAGAATGTATGGAAAACTGAATGACAGCCCTAAAGGCCGGCAGACAAAACTCCTAATCGAACACGGAGATGTCGTCGGTCTTTCTATTTGGGCAAATCAGCTTCAGCAGAACGCTGGAGATGTTCTTCATGGCGTGATCCGTGAGGTCAGCGTGGTGCTTGCTGGAGCAAATCCGGGCGCCTTTATCGATAGCGTTACTCTTGCACATTCGGAGGACGGTGAAACGGAATCTGAGAGCGAAGCAATCATCACTACCGGCGAGCCCATCGAACTGTTCCATGCGGCTCCAGAGGAAGCACCGGAAGAAACCAAAGAAGCCCCTAAAAAGGAGAAAGAAATGGCTGACGAAAAAGAAAAAGAAGTCAAAGAAGACGACAACGAAACTGTAGGCGACGTCTTCAACACCCTGAGCGAAAAGCAGAAAACCGCTGTGTATGCAATCATCGCTGAAGCCCTGAAGGACGACGGCTCTGATGATGAAGACGAAGAAGAAACTGAAGAAGACGAAGAAGAAGACTCCGAGGAGGATAAGAAAGAAATGAAGCATAACGTGTTCGATGTTGAAAAAAATGATTCTCACGTACTGAGCCATGACGACATGAAAGTAATCCTTAGCGATGCCAAGCGTCTGGGCTCCATGAAGGAAGCAGTAGAGCATC
>JAHLAX010000171.1 GCA_020625875.1 bacterium
AATAGAGTGAAAATATATACCAGTAGATTTAGAGCTAACTACAGAAAGTGATGATATAAAGCTACCTCCAGAAGACCATAATATAATAGTTAAATGATTAAATAGTATGGTGTTTGGAGAAAAACAAGTATTTGATAAACAGCAACTATGGGAATGATACTATCAACAAGCAGTTAAACAGATGCAGGTTGATGGATGTTTTGATAATGAAAGTTGGTATCATGTAGAAGATGCTTATTTATGATTCTTAGAATAAAACTATGGCAGAAAGTAATGTAGTAGCACCAATATTTAGATGAGCTAATGGATGAATAGCTGATGATATTTTTACAGGAATTCAGAATAGCTATTTTTATAGTAAGAATATAGAAATAAGAGAGAATGCTCAATGAATAAGTTTAAGTAAGAAATTAGCTTCAGCTACAACGACAACAAGTAGAATATATGTAATGATGAAAGCTCTATCTAATTTGTATATAGCTTTTGGAGATAGTGGAGTATGTAAAAAATGTAAGAATGGGAATTGGAGCAATGTAACATTATCAGGAGTAAGTGGAGCAATAGTTTCTGCAGCAGCATTCAATGACTATGTATATTTTGCAACTGCTAATAAATTATACAAGGTAGCAACAAGTGATATAAATAGTAGCACAAGTGTTACTCCATCAGAAGTTACTACATTAGTTAGTCATTGACAACATCCAATGTTAGTAAGTATGGGAGATTTATATATCTGAAATTGAGAAAAATTAAGTAAAGTAGATGTAAGTAATGTATATTCAGATTTGTTTACTTTAGAGAAATGAGGAATAATTATAAAACTGAATGATTTATGATGAGCTATTAGAGTTATAACACAATCAGCTTTATGAAATTCTAATATATATCTATGGGATTGAGTAGCAGATGAACCAGATGAAACAGTACCTCTAATATGATATGTAACATACCAAAGCCAGATTTTCAATTGATACCCATATATCATAACTAACAGAGGTTTATGAATATTAGATTGATATAAAATCTATCCACTAAAAAAGTGTGATGATTTTGCAAATATACAAAACTGAATAGCAGTATATAACGAAAGATTAGTAATAGCAGGAACTAAATGAATATATAGTTGGGGAGCTAAGAATAAGAACTATCCAGAAGTATTGAGTTATGATTATGAGCTAACAACAGCTAATGCAGAGGTAACTGCAATATATTCAGATTGAATAGAATTATTTGTAGCTTGGAAAGCAGGTAGCAGTTATTGAATAGATAAGTTAAGTAGCACATTATATAACACATCATGAGAGCTTATAACTAGATGATATTATGCTAATAGTTTAAAAGAAGTAAAAGACTGAATATTGGCAGGTATTTGATATTCAGTATTACAGACAGGAGAAAGTATAGAAATCCAATATTCAGTAAATGGATGAGCTTTTACTAGCTTAAGAACAATAACACCGACCACTCAAACATTAGAAAGTTTCACAGAGGATTTATTTGTAAGAGATAGATTTCAATATATCCAATTCAAATTTATTCTTAATTGAAGTTGAGATACAACTCCGAGCATATATGCTTTTGATTTTATGTTTAACAATAATGTAAAGAGATAATGACTACTATCTGATACCAAGATATAACAGAAGTATTATTGAGTATAGCTGACCCAAACACAGGATGAGCTATTTCTGAAGTACCTTGAGTATCTAGTCCTAAGATTAATGCAGGAACAAGTGTATATAATATCCAAGCTGAATGATGAGAATGAATAGCATGATGGAGCACAAATGTTAGTTGGAGTAGTAGTGCTTATGATAGTGTATCATGGAGTAGTTGATATATTTATATGCCAGATTGAACAAGTTTATCTGTAAGTAGTTGAAGTGCTAGTAATATGTGAAGTATGACTTATATCTATTATGATATGAGTAATAATACAATGAATACTACAACATCTGCTAGTAGTAGTGTATGAGAAGATAAATTATTACTATGTGTAGCTAAACCAACAGTTAGTTGAAAAGAGGCAGAATATCAAGCATTTGGTACAGGATACCAATCAACATTCATAACAGCAGATAATATTGCAGCTAATACAATTACAGCTAATGAGATAGCAAGTAATACGATAACAGCAAGTCAGATAGCTACAGGGACAATAACAGCTAATGAAATGAATGTTAGTCAACTTTCAGCAATTAGTGCTAATTTATGAACTGTAACAGCTTGAACTATAAGTTGAACAACAATTACAGCAGGAGATGTTTCTAATATAGCAGTTAAATTAGACCCTACAGCAATTAATTGAAGAATAGAGTTTTATGAATGATGAAATCAGATAGGAACAATGTCAGCATGAACAATAACTCAATGAAATGCAGTTGTATTAAGTTCTAATTATGTTGGATTATGAACGAATATAATATGCTTAGGTAAATTAAAAATACCAGTTTGAACTGATTTATATGATTAATAAAAATGGCAGATAGTGGATATTTACGAGTAGAATGAACTAATCTCTGTTATACAGATTGATTTTCTAATAAATACACTATCTCACATGATACTTG
>JAHLAX010000178.1 GCA_020625875.1 bacterium
ACCCTTTGAACTTTCTCACATTCTTTACCATTTACTTTTGGAATTTTAGTTATTCTTGTGTATTTGATACCTAAACTTGATAAAAGAGTACACAAACCATCAGTAATATCAGTGTTCTTTTGTATAAATTCACACTCTCCACCTTTGTTAATTGAGCCATCAGTATCCATTAAACCTTGAAGTAAGGCTAATCTTTGCTCAATACTACCATATAAGTATTCTGTTGGTATGTGTTTGTTTTTAAATACACCTAAATCTATTAATTGATGTCTTAACAAAGAATTATTCTTACCTTTATCACCTGCATAACTAATACTTAAAGTGCTTGACTTTCTTTTATCTACATATATTTTAGGCTCACCGTAGGTTGCTGTTAGACAATCATACATTGATAAGTCTTTTTCATTAACAGTAAAGTTTGGTTTTGCTGAATCACCGTCACCTAACCATAATCCAAGTACATAAGGGTCTATTGTGTAAGATTTTTCTGAATAATCTATAGGTTTATTCATTGGAACTCTATATAAATATTCTATTCCTTTACCATCTTTTCTTATGCGCTTATATTTAGGTAAGATTTCCTCAGTTGTTTTAACACTGCACTTTTGATTATGATATACATACCAATTGTGCTCTGCATCTGCTATTATCTTTTCACCATCTTCAAATGTAACTTTATAGCAATTGTGATTGTACTTAATTGGTGTTGTATAAGTAACTGTAGTTTCTTTACCATCAGCACCAATAATAACATCACCTTCTTTTATTTCTCCCATTGTGGTTACACCTGTGGGAGTATAAAGTTTTGTATCAAGACTTAGTGCTTTTCCTGCTTTCCTTGAAATCATAATGAAGACATTTTTAGTGACTCTTAGGTTACTATCTTTCCATTTCCAACCAAATATGTTTGCTACACAAAATTGTTGCCACGGTAATAGTTCAAAAGGTCTACCATTGTGCTTCCCTGTGTAATGCTTCAGTCTTGAAACTATCCTTATTTTCTGTTGTACATCTTCTTCATCAAAATATATATCTTCTCTATTGAACCAATCTTTGTAACGCTTACACGCTAATTTTATGGCTTCACAAGCCTTTATCTTTTCATTTAGAACATCATCCGCATATTGACTGTAACTATAACTAAGCATCAACTGATTAAGTCCTCTAAATCATTTTGGTCTTGCTCAATATCCTTCATCTTGCATTTTGACATAAGGTTTAGACCAAATGAATTTAGTAATTTAAATAGATGGTCTTGTGCTTGATTGCAAATCATAAGACTTGGATTTTTGCTCATTCTTCCCCTTGCATCAGTCTTCTCAAGTCCATTTTTCAAAATGTCTACCTGACATTTACGGATGATGTCATAGTTGAAAGCAATCAAGTCAAGTGAGACTCTCCATTCCTCATTTATTTGTCCATATTGAGATTCAAGACGCTTTATAAGATTTGTCATATAGGTAATGACTTGTTTGTCATAATCCTTATAAATAACTTTAGCACTTATCATAGCGTTCTTATTTTATTTATTCATATTTCCAAATATATCCTCCTGCACTTTTGCGTATTCCTCTACATACTAATGATATATGTGTATTACTAATATTTGTTTGCCTTTCTGCTTCACGGATACTTGGAAATTTATTAATTAATATATTATCTTTAGTAAATTGTAAAACTCCCTTAGAAACACCCTCTAAATTAATATGTCCTTTACTAATATTAGTTTTATGTTCTTCACTTAAAAGTCTCCCACTAAGACCTTTACTTATATTAGATTTATGCTCATTAGATAAATGTTTTCCAAATAAGGGATGCTTTTCTCCTTTTTTAGATTCACTAATTTTTGCTTTATGTTCATCTGTTAAATTGATTTTGTATAGAGGACTTTTTTCACCCTTAAATCTTCCAATCATAGCCACACTGTGTTTCTTTTTGGTTTCTTCAGATTGTTTATATCCTCTATTACCATCACCTCCTAAAGAAGAATTATAACCATTATTATATGTATCAAATAGATTAATA
>JAHLAX010000007.1 GCA_020625875.1 bacterium
CCCCGATGAGTTCAAATTCGTATGGATCGTTGACTTCCCGTTCTTTGAGTTTGACGAGGAGAGCGGCGAGTGGATTGCGATGCACCATCCCTTCACAATGCCGCGCGAGGACTGTATTCAGTACCTCGACACCGACAAGAGCAAGGTTATCGCCAAAGCGTACGACCTCACGCTCAACGGTACAGAGCTCAGCTCGGGTTCGATGCGTATCACCGACTATGAGCTCCAGCAAAAGATGTTCAGAGCCTTAAAGATGACAGACGAAGAAATCGAAGCGAAGTTCGGCTTCCTTGTAGAAGCCTACAAGTACGGCGCCCCGCCCCACGGCGGAATGGGAATCGGTCTTGACCGCGTTACAATGCTGCTCGCTGGCGCGGACAGCCTGCGCGACGTTACCGCCTTCCCCAAGGTTCAGAACGCCTCCGAGCTTATGAGCCAGTGCCCATCAACCGTAGACGACGAGAGCCTCGAAGTCCTCGGACTTGAGATAAAGAAAACCGAAGAATAAAAAGTCAAGGACGTTACCGCTCGGTAACGTCCTTAATTTTTTAAGCGTTATATGAATAGTTCGGAGATTCCTTGGTAATCTGGATGTCGTGGGGATGGCTCTCTCTGAGTGAAGAAGCTGAAATCTGTACGAATTTAGCCTTCTTATGGAGCTCCTCGATAGTTGCGCAGCCTGTGTAGCCCATGCCCGCTCTGAGACCGCCCATCATCTGATAGATGGTGTCTGAGAGCAAACCCTTATAAGGCACACGACCTTCAACACCCTCGGGAACAAACTTCTTGTTTGCCGCCTGGAAGTAACGGTCAGAGCTGCCCTGACCCATAGCTCCGAGCGAGCCCATTCCGCGATAGGTCTTGAACTGACGTCCCTGGAAAATTTCATTTTCACCTGGGCTTTCCTCACAACCCGCTACGAGCGAGCCGACCATACATACGCTGCCGCCAGCCGCGAGAGCTTTTACGATGTCGCCGCTGTATTTGATACCGCCGTCGGCGATAACGGGAATGTCGTACTTAGCCGCCGCGCAAGCCGCATCATAAATAGCCGTAATCTGAGGAACGCCGATACCCGCGACAATTCGTGTAGTACAGATTGAACCAGGTCCGATACCGACCTTAACGGCGTCAGCGCCCGCGTCAATAAGTGCCTCGGCAGCCTCGGCTGTGGCGATGTTGCCCGCGATAAGCTGAACCTCGGGGAAGGCTTTTTTAACCTTTCTAACCGAGTTAATGATGTTTATGTTATGTCCGTGCGCGCTGTCAAGACAGCATACGTCAACGCCTGCCTCAACCAGAGCGGCTACTCTGTCGAGAACGTCCGCTGTGCCGCCGATAGCCGCGCCGCAGAGGAGTCTGCCTCGCTCGTCACGCGCTGAGTTGGGGTACTGTACGGATTTTTCAATATCTTTAATAGTAATAAGACCTTTAAGAGCGCCCTTTTCGTCTGTAATCGGGAGCTTTTCGATGCGGTGCTGACGCAGAATCTCCTGCGCCTGCTCCATAGTTGTGCCTACGGGAGCTGTGACAAGGTCTTCTTTAGTCATAACCTCGCTGATTTTTGTGCCGAACATAGAGGGGCTCATAAAGCGCATATCACGGTTTGTGATAATACCGATGAGCTTGCCGTTCTCACAAATCGGCACACCGCTGATTTTATACTTAGCCATAAGCTCGTCCGCGTCGCCGACAGTGCTGTCGGGCGACAGGAAGAACGGATTAGCGATAACGCCGTTTTCTGAACGCTTTACGCGGTCAACCATATCCGCCTGAGCCTCGATGCTCATATTCTTGTGGATAATGCCGATTCCGCCCTCTCTGGCTATAGCGATAGCCATCGCGGTCTCGGTAACCGTATCCATCGCGGCGGTCATAATGGGAGTGTTAAGGTGGATTTTTTTCGTAAGATATGTGTCTACGCTTACGTTTCTGGGCTCAACGTTCGATTCACCTGGAATCAGAAGAACGTCATCAAATGTTATACCCTGCTTACCAAATTTTTCATCAAAATTTTTGTTTAACATTGTGCCATCCCCTTTTCTATAATTTAAAGCTAATTATATCAAAATATACAGCTTAACGCAAGAAGAAATTTCACCTTTTTTGCTATTTTTTTTATTTATATTGACAACTACCGCCTTAAAAGCTAAAATTATTAGCGGAGTGATAAAAATGAAAAGATTAATAAGCTTATTTACGGTTATAGTTCTTGTTTTTTGTACACTGATTTTTACAGGCTGTGATGATAACAAGAGCAAAACAAGCGCGACAAAAGCTACCGAATCCCAAACCGAACAGACGACCGTAAGCAAAACTGTCAGCAACAGCGAAATTCAGAATTATCTCGACAGCTTTTTAGAGGGCGATAACGATTTTTACGGCGCGTGGCAGGTTAAAAGCTTTAGTTATATGACAATTCTTTTCCGCAACGATAAGCTCGCGGAGCTGGTTACAGGAACAGAAGGTTATTTTTCAAAGTACAGCGTTAATACAAAGTCAAAAACCGTTACGGTCCAGCTTATGCCAAACGTAATCGACGGCACATACAAATATGAGTTTTCTAATGATAAAAAGAGCTTAACGCTGACTCTGGACAATGTAACAATCGAGCTCGAAAAAAACAATAACTTCTCAATGTTACCCAAAGCTCCCAAAAATCCAAAAATTGATAAAAATATTCTCGGATGGTGGGAAAATTCTGACGGACTGTTCTATTGCTTCCAGGACAACGGAATTATGTATGAAAACAGCATAAGCATGGAAACCTGCTATACGTACAAAGTTAAAGACGGAAAAATTAACGCTGTGTATACCAGCGGAAGCAAAATGACCGATAATTTTACCTATTCGTTTAAAAAAGGCACGCTGATTCTCAACGGAGAAAAGTGCAAGAAAATAAAGGCTCCTTTGGCTAAAGGAGCTGTCGCCGCAGGCGACTGAGGATTGCACAAATAGCGTCGCAAGCGACGCCGCCTTATATAACAAAGAAAAAATGTACGATAAACATAGTTATTTAGATAGAAACCGAAAACTTGAAGTAAGAGCAAAAGAGCTTAGAAAAAACGCCACAAAGGAAGAAAACCACCTTTGGTATGATTTTCTTAAAAAGCAAACTGTACGGTTTTACAGGCAATATATAATAGATAATTATATTGTGGATTTCTTTTGTCCAAAAGCAAAACTGATAATAGAAATAGATGGATCACAGCATTATGAAACAGATGAAGCTTTGGAATATGATAAGAGAAGAACCCATAAGCTTGAAGCATATGGGTTTATGGTTTTAAGGTTTACAAATCGAGAAATTAACCTTTATTTTCAAAACGTCTGTGATAATATTTATCAAATTGTAGATAAGAGGATTTATAATAGTTAATTATGTGGCGGCTGCGCCGCATTAATACAATCCTCAGTCAGCGCAAGCGCTGCCAGCTCCTTTAGCCAAAGGAGCCTTTTTTATGTCTTCTTCTTACAAAAAGCCTTCATACAACATCCTTCGCACTTTGGTTTGCGCGCGTCGCACACAGCTCTGCCGTGCAGAACAACCCTGTGACAAAAGTCGTTGCTCTCCTCTGGTGGCAGAAGGTCGCGTAATAAAAATTCAATTTTTTTCGCGTCCTTCAGCTCGTGCAGACCGAGCCTTCGGGTGATTCGTATACAATGTGTATCCACCACTACCGCGGGCTTGCCATAAACATCGCCCACTATTAAATTAGCGGTTTTTCTGCCGATACCGGGCAACGATGTCAGGTCTTCTATATTGTCGGGCACTTTACCGTCAAAATCCTCAACAAGCTTTTTTGCCATCGCCACTATATCGCGGCTCTTGGTCTTATAAAGTCCGCAGCTTTTGATGTAGGGAGCAACCTCGTCCTCTGTCGCTTCGGCAAAGGAATATACATCGGGAAAGCGGCTGAACAGCTCGGGCGTAACCATATTAACTCTGGCGTCTGTACATTGAGCGGCGAGCCTTGTTGCGATTAGCAGCTGAAGCGGATCGGTATATGTAAGCGAGCATATAGCGTCGGGATATTCTTTTTTGAGCGCTGCTACGGCGCTGAGTGCTATCTGTTTTTTCGTCATCTTCTCACCTCTTTAATCAGTATATCACAAAAAACAATCTTTTCAAACATAATAAAGTATGATAATATATTTAAGGGTGATAATTATGTTTAAAAACTATCTGTTCGATTTATTCGGTACGCTCATCGACATCAACACCGATGAGTGGCAAAAGGAGCTCTGGCAAAAGCTTTCTATATTATATAGGTATAAGGGAGCAAACTATACACCCAAAGAGATTGCCGCGGATTACGGCAAATATGTCGCGGAGGAGAAAGCGCTTGTTCACGAGCGCCACCCCGAATACACACAGATTGATATAAAAATAGAAAATGTTTTTAGTAAGCTGTTCAGCCAAAAAGGTGTAAACGCGACAAAAGATGAGATAGCCGAAATCTGTACCGCTTTCCGCTGCTTCTCAACAGTATATATTAAATTGTATGACGGAGTTATCGACCTTCTTGAAACGCTTAAAAGCAAGGGCAAGGGTGTCTACCTGCTCTCGAACGCGCAGCGCGGCTTTACCGAAAACGAGCTCAATATGTTTGATTTAAAAAAATACTTTGACGGAATAGTCATAAGCTCTGACGAGGAGTGCTCAAAGCCCGATAAGCATTACTATGATATATTAATAGAAAGATATAATCTCAACCGCGACGAAACAATAATGGTCGGCAACGATTATATTTCAGATATAAAAGGCGCGAAAGAAGCGGGGCTCAAAAGCCTCTATATTCACCAGAGCATCAGCCCGAAGATAAAGGGTAAGCTTTTAGCCGATTACAAAGTTATGGACGGCGATGTCTATAAGATTAAGGAAATGATAATAAAATGAAGATATATTTAGCAAGTCCTTTCTTTAATGACGAGGAACTCAAAAACGTGAAACAAGCCGAGGAGATTTTGCTGTCTAGGGGATTTGATTTGTTCAGTCCCCGTCTCAACGAGGTTCGAGACAAAAGCATTGGTAGCCCGAAATGGTCTAAAGAAACGTTTTTAAAGGACCGACGCTTTATCGACTGGGCTGACATTGTGGTAATGCTCTATTACGGTGCCTACAGCGACAGCGGTACCGCGTGGGAGTGCGGCTACGCTTTCGGTACAAACACTCCCGTGGTGGTTGTGCATCTCGGCGGGGATTCTAATCTGATGGTGCACGAAGGATGTCGTACTAATATTAGTATGGATGAGCTTAAAACTTTTGACTTTGAAAAAATGCCTCGAAAATCATATGAAGGCAAAATGACGTAAGAATCCTCAAAACTCAATTTTTGGGTTTGTAATTTCTAAAATATTTTGTAATATAATTTAAGCCGTTTTTCTGTAAGAAAATCGGCTTTTCTTTTTGTTTTTGCCTCAAAACCCCTCTTTTTTTAGAAAAAACCTACATTAAATTATTCAAGAAAGGGAAACCTTTTTAGTTAAAGGGACGAAGAATACCCCCGAAATTTCATAAAAACCCCGCTTTTTCCTAAAAAATTACAATTGTTACAACTTTATAACCAGGAATAATCGGATTGGCGGGAAATTTTGTAACAACCTTGTAACCAAAAGTTACAGCGCCGTAATTGATTGATTTCTTGCAAAATGACCATATTTAAGCTGTTTTTTGTTCTTTAAAAGAAAAATACGGTTTTTAAAGCTCAAGATTCGACACATTTCGTTGTGCAACCTGCACAAAAAATAATCTTAAATTTGTTTGACATTTCTAGCAATAGCACCTATAATTTCGGTGTTGCAAAAAACAAGGCTCATTTGCCTGCAGGATTTGCTTCAAATTTAACTAAGGAGAAATTTCAAAGATGGTTTCAGAAAATCAGCGCTCCGTTATTAGAATAGTATCAGTATTATCTGCTGCGGCTATTTTATGGACTTCTGCTTTTTCCGTATCCGCGAAAACGATTCCTGACGTGAAATCTAAGACGGAAACGCAAGTTAGCAAGGAAAGTGATTTAGTCCTTCCTAACGGAGACACACTTACATCAAACGATGGCGAAATTAAGATTACCGAAGGCGTAACAGTTGATATTAAAGTCGGACAGAAAGATTATAAAGAATATGACGTTCCAAAAACAACTGTTAAAAACGTGCTCAAGCATGCGAAAATCACACTCGGTAAAGACGACACAGTAAATAAGAAGCTTACATCTACAGTAAAAGATAACCAGAAAATAAAGGTTAATCGAGTTTCCTTTAAAAAGACCGTAAAGACACAGAAGCTCAAGTTCAAGGTTGTTAAGAAGAAAACCTCCAAGCTTTATGTTGGTCAGAAAAAGGTTAATACTAAAGGTAAATATGGCAAAAAGAAGGTAACTTATATTACTAAGGTAGTAAACGGTAAGGCTGCCAAGAAGTTTATCAGTAATACCAAGGTTACCAAAAAGGCTAAAAACAAAGTTGTTCTCGTAGGAACAAAGCGCAAGAATTACGAAATGCTTCAGGACAACCCGACTTCATTCAAAACAAAGTCCAAGGGCGGTATCGGAACAATCGTTGACCATAAGGGCAAGACTGTCGCTTATAAAAAGGTATTCTCAGGTATGGCTACCGCGTATTCCGCGGAGGTCGGCGGATATACCGCAACAGGCGATGCTGTTCATGTCGGCGGTGTCGCGGTTAACCCCAGTATGATTCCTTACGGTTCAAAGCTTTACATCCAGAACTCTGACGGTTCTTTCGTTTACGGTTATGCCGTAGCGAACGACACAGGCGGATTCTGTTACAACGGCTCAGGTACACTCTGCGACCTCTTCTACACAGCTGAGAGTACATGTGAGATGTTCGGAAGAAGAAGTGTTAATATCTATGTATTAGCGTAAACTAAAGGCTGTCAACCCGACAGCCTTTTTTGTCGCATATACACTTGCTTTTTAGTGCGGAGTATAGTATAATGGCATAGTCAATCTTAGGAGGTCATATATATGAAAAGAATAATTACAGCAATATTTGCTTGTTTAATAATTGTTTCGGTATTCGCTTCTTGCAGCGATCCGCTGACCAGCAGCAACTCAGATACCAAGTCGTCCAATTCATCATCCTCGTCCGAAGAATCAGCCAAAAAAGCAAAATCCACGGCTAAAAAGACATATAAAGACAGCTTCGATGACCTCGAAACATATATGAAGGATAAGGGCTACCTTACCGATGATATTATCAAGGACGCCGACAAAAAGGACGAAAAAACAGGCAAAACCAGAATGGAGCTTCCCGATAACGTAAAGGGCGTTAATTATAAGTACGGATATGAGTTTATCGGCGCGACTTTCGGCAAGAAGTATTACAATAACAATGTAGTAATTGAGCTTTATGAGTTCAAAGAGGGCGAAAAGAACGACACAATCGAAAGCGTAAAGAAAGACGGTACTTTTAAGCTTTACGACGCAACAGTTCCCGCCTATCTTACAGATAACGATAAATATATGCTCGTATATACCGATCGAAACATCAAGGATGGCGATACCGAATCCGACGCGTATAAAGTTATGCAGCGCGCTATAAAGGACTTTAAGGCTTTCAGCCCGACAAAGGACACAAAAACCGAAAAGACAGAAAAAGAAACAAAAGAAACTAAAGCAACTGAAGAAACAACAAAAAAATCATAAACGATAACACAAAAGGCTGAGCGTTCGCTCAGCCTTTTATTTATATTTTGCGTTATTTCTTTTCCACAGGAGTTCCGCAGTGATTGCAGAAGTAATCGTCGGAAGACAAAACCTTTCCGCATTTTTTGCAGATTATTATCTCAGGCTGATCCTCACCGCTCTCCCCGGACTGTTCCGTAATCTCTCTCGCCGTTGAGCTGTCCGAAAAGCCCTCGATATACTTTGCGTACTTAAGTCCGACCGCGGAGCCTAAAGCGTATTTTGCCGCGGTTAAACATAAGAAGATAATCAACGGAATAACATCAGGGGTTCTTGAAAGTCCGTGAAGGGCAATAAGCACAGCAAAATAAACGAACAGCGCGGCCATTATCGCGTTCATTATGCCGTAAGGCTTAGCGCCTGTCTTTTTCAGGTAAATTGAATTAACGCTGTCTTTTATCGAAACGGCAAAAAGTGTCTGAAAGAAAAGGTCAACCAGAACACAGATAACAGCCGCGAACATAAAAGGAATGAACATTAACGAAGTTAACGTTGACAGGTTTGCCAAAGAATAAATCGAAAATACAAAAGCGATAAGAACCATAGCCAGCGAAATAAAAAGCGTAACAATAAGCTCAATAACACTGATTATTCTGAACATATTAACAGGAGCTTTTAACGAGGTATCCTTGTTTTCAGCCTTTACAAAAAACAACAGAAATACAACCGCTATTAAAATTTCAAAAATAAAGTACACATATGATGAGGATAATATGCCTGCAAGATTTACACTCTTGCCTATATCCCGCAGTAGAAACTGATTGTCGCTTATATTTTTTACGGTATCAATCAGCACATCGGTTTTGATAAACAAAATCGAAAAAATAGGAAGAATAGTTAAAAACGCGTAAAACAATACTACTTTTCTTTTGAAAAAAGCTTTGATTATATCAATGTTCTGCTGATAAGGATTCATATAATCACCCCTTAAGATTTTCTAATCCGTTTCTATTATATATAAAAGCGTTTATCAGGTCAATAAATCAACCCCGAAAAAAGACTATATATAGATGAAAAAACAATAAAAAATAATGATTTGTAGGCTGGTGAAAAATTTTTTCAGAAAATGTAAAAAAAGGCTTGACTTTTTGCTTTGTTTGCAATATAATCTTAATGTTCGCCGCATAAATGCGTGTGGCGACGCGAACCTTGAAAAAAGAACAACGAAAGTAAAGAAACCCGAAATTGCTTTGAGTTGATTTAAGCGATTAAATTGGCTTAAAGAAAGTGAAGAAAACACTAGTCGAAAAGCCGAGATCCGTAGCCCTCGATTAACGACTGACGAGGACTAAGCTGAGAAGAACACAGAGTGTTCGGAACAGATTAGACGAGTGGGAGTTAAGAGAGGAACAGC
>JAHLAX010000154.1 GCA_020625875.1 bacterium
ACTGGAGGGGTTCCAGTCCGGGCTCATAACCCGGCGCACGTGGGTTCGAATCTCACTCCCGCTACAAAATCACGAGACGGCAGTATTGGCACACTGTCGCATAGAGTTTTCACCCTACCAATCGGAAGATGTGCCAACTGTCCCCTAAGGGGGATTGCTTCCGTGCGGTAGGGTTTTTGTACTAAAACCGCAGATGAAGTACAGTGATATTGTAGACTACCTTGTATCGACGGCCGGCCTGTCTCTCAAAGACGCAGGTTTGTCCGACGAGCGGGTTAATAAGAAGACCGAGGCTGGAATGGCTGTCGAGATTCGCAGGTACGTATGTGGACTTGCTGGTGACGATGGCAATGATTTCTTCAAGGTCGACGACGATTTCCTTTATGTGTATAACGGGCGATACTTCGAGGTTCTTCAGGAGGAAACGTTCCTGGAGATCATCATCGAGGTCATGGAGCGTTGCAATGTCGGCATTGTGTACCAGACAAGCTCGGCGAAGGTCATCAAGGATTGCTGTCTTAACCGGCTCAAGGGAGACGAGCGGTGCAGATTCGTGGCAGACCGTCGGTATGTGTGCTTCACGAACGGAATCTTCGACCTTGTCACGATGAAGCTTGTCCCGTTCGACGTAAAATATAAGACCGATATCATCCTGGACTTCGATTACATTGACGGGTTTAAATCTCCACTATGGGATAGAGTCTTGGCCCAGACGGTTCCTGACGAGAACATGAGGGAGACATTACACCAGTACTGCGGTTGTTTTTTGGCGAAGAGAAGCGAATACAAGATTGAGTATATATGTTTTGTTGTTGGAGAAGGTCAAAACGGAAAGAGCATCATCTGCAAGGCGATAGTCAACATGCTCGGACCGAACGTGGCAAGCAGTTTCTCTCCGGAGCAGCTCTTCAAGAGCAGCCAGGCGGAGTACCATCTGGCCAGCGTGAACGGAAAGATCGTGAATTACTGCGACGAAGTATCGAACAAGGACTTCTCTGGTGGCGACTTTAAACAATTCGTATCCGGCGGAGAGTTCACCGGCCGGCATCCATATTCAAGAAGAATGACGAAGGTCAACAAAATTCCTCTTATGCTCTGCTGCGCTAACAAGATCCCTCCGACAACCGACGATACGGAGGGTTATTTCAGGAGATTTTTGATAATTTTAGCCCCGAACCATATCGACGACCGCGATAAAGACCCTATGCTTGAAATGAAACTACAGGCTCCCGATGTGAAGGCCGCTATCTTTAATTGGGTCCTGGAAGGGTACAAGTCCTTCATTAAGAACGATGGGAAGATAGAGATTGCGAACACCGTGAGAGAGGTGGTCGAGGAGATGAAGGAGAACTCCAATTCTCTCCGGCGCTGGATCTCCACTTTTGGTTATGTGGCCGCGAAACCGGAAGACAAGAGGGCCCCGGGATGGAAGTCCCTCAAGGAATGGGTTCAGCTCTACAAGGCCTATTGCGAAGATTGGGGCGAAACGCCTCGCTCTCGCTCGGCCGTTACTGAACAGTTCAAGAAGATGAACGCGGTATCCGAGAGGAGGTCAGATGGCATGTGGTACTACCTGGAGGTGGCTCCGATAGAAACCATTACAGATGAGAAGAAACCGGAAGAGCCAGTGCTGATGACTAAGGACGAAGGAGAAGATTTGCCGGTTTAGTAAATAATTGATAATCAGATATTGCTGGGAAAAGATAGTTTTCGATTTGACTATGATCCGGCGGCCGCTCTTCGTAATTGTGGTAAGCTGCTTGGGATGGAGCTAACGCAGCATGGCCACCAGCTCGAGGGTGGCTACTACCTTACCGGTGAGCCGCATCCATATAGGAAGGACAAGTTGAAGGTGTACTGCCAGAACGGTACGATATGGGTCAGCGAGGAGGGTGGAAGATGCATCAGTTTGACTCAGTGGCTGATAGAGTTCGGTGGGGCTGAGGATTACAAGGCTGCGATAAGAATGATTAAGGGAGAGAACCAGGCCATTCATTGGAATAGGGAATTCCAGAAGAGGGCGGAGGATCCGGTAATCAGGTATGTGTCTTCTGATGTTCTTACGGGTTGTAAGCAGTTCGATTTGAGGAAATGTAACCTCTTCAACTGGATGTGTAAGATGTTCCCGGAAGAGAAAGTGAGAGAGGCTTGGGATATTTACAATGTTACGACAGATTCGCATGGGAACGCAGTATATTGGTATGTAAATCAAGAAGGAAAGATACTTTATGACAAAAGAATTGCATACAAGGAAGACGGACACCGTGATAAGTCTTTCTTTCCTGGCAGGCAGTTTAGGGTTGCCGATGGGTACAGTGGAAGATGCTATTTTGGCGCCTGCATCCCAGATGACGGGAAGAAGGCTTTTATACTTGAATCAGAAAAATCGGTCTTGCTTTCATATCTTTATTACGGTGAACGTAGGTTTTTAGCGACTGGAGGTAAGTCGAATCTTAGGGAAGTAGACTCAAATATGCTTCTATGCCCAGATTTTGATGCGCGTGACGAATGGATGGATAGGGGGCAAGTATTTGCGTGGTGGGAGAAATGGGGTATAGATAGCATTCCGGTTCACTCCGACATTGGCGACATGATAGAATGGAGAATGTTGCATAATAAAA
>JAHLAX010000211.1 GCA_020625875.1 bacterium
AATCCTTTCCGCAGAACATCAAGTCATCCAGGATGTCCGTAGAAAAGATCATGTCGGAGTCCAGCCACAAAACGTGCGTGTACTCCTCGTTGATGGCCTTGCTGGCGATTCGGTCCCTGGCTTTATATACCAGCGTTCCGCTCTCCAGGTCGAGATCGAACGGGATCCCGTTCTTCGTCAGTCTGATGATCAGATCTGACAGGCATCGCACCGTGTCCGTGTGCATATAATCGAGCGATGGCATACCGATCAGTAGCTTCATTTTGTCGCCGCTGCCTTCTTCTTCGTGGTGGGTTTTTTATCTGCCGTTTCACCGACAGGCAACAAAACGGCGGAATCCGTCGAAAGCAAAAAAGATGCTTCGGCGGGAGAGACCTCGACGATCTCCCCCGCTTCATGACGGATCCTCGCCGGCCTTTTAAGCCGGATCTTCATGCGATATTCCCCCTACAAGCGATCAGGTGGTCGCAGCAGCGGGCTTCTTGATGTTGCAGAAGCGGCCGGGAGCGGTCACAGCATGAGCCGCATACTGACGGCCGACGATCTTGACGAGATCCTGCTCCGACAGGGAGAGATCGTCGTACTTGATCGCGATGCCTTCGCCCTCGGGATAGTTGACCTGAGCGCCGTCCAGATCGCCGACGATCGCGTACACCGCGTTGTCGCTGGCAGTGCCATAGGCCGGCAGCTGAGAGCTGTAGATCTTCGTGAAACCGGCGAACGGATCCACACCGAAGTTGCCGGCAGCGTAAGCCGCCAGGAACGCGGTCTCGGTCAGCCTGTTCATGATCACACAGGGATTGGACGCCTCGTCGCAGAGGTACGCAGCTGCGTTCGCGAGAGTTACGACGCCAGGCGCAGCGGTGATAGCCGGCACGCCGACAGCGGAGGAGCTGTGCGACACGGACGCGGTCGCGATGTCGTTGACGACCAGGGCCGCGAGCTTCTTCACGATCTGGTGAGCCAGCTCGTTATAGATGTAGCGGACGAAGGACTCCCCGCCCATCGTGATCGCCTCGTCGGAGATGGTGATCCACTTCTTGATATTGGCGGGCGTCATGGTCACGATGCCGATGGTCAGCGACTCTTCGGTGTCGGCCGTGGTGCCCTCGGAATGCACATACGCACCGTCGGCAGCGCTCTCGAAGGCGACCTTCAGGTTGCCCCGGAAGTTGGTCTTGCGGACACGGGCCAGAAGCGGCTCATCGTCCCACGCGTGACGGATGATGTCGTCTACCAGGACCGGAACGGGCACATAGGCGGCGCCACTGCCGGCATTGGTAGAAAGCAGCTTCCTGCACTCCTTGTCGTCGTTCGTCTTGATGTAGTCGGCGAACGCATTGATATACTCCGCAGAGCCGCGGATCTCTTCGATAGTCATGGGTTTTTCCTCCACTTTGATGATGTTTTCTACGGGTTTGCCGGCGCCCTCAGCGACGGCCTTGCGGATCTCGACCTTCTGGGCCTCCTCCGCAGCTCTCCGCTCCAGCTCTTCTTTGATGGAACGGACCTCAGACTCGAGAGCATCCAGATCCGCGCCTTCGCTGTCGACTTCGACGGCAATCGCGGTCTTGCGCTCTTCGAGCTGTTCGATGGACATTTCACGTACTTCCATCTTTCATACCTCACATATCAGTTTGATTTTCTTCTTACGCTGTTCGATTTTCCGCTTCTCAGCCCTGGCACTCTCCAGTGACTCCTTCGCACTATCCAGCGCGTCGGACAGGCCTCGAGTATTGATCGACGTCTGAGCGTAAGCGGGGAACGTGACCGCTGAAACCTCAAAAACGCGGCTGATCTGATTGATCGTGCGCTTCGGATAATCAGTGTCCTCATCCGCCCATGTATCTGATGCGACCGTGAACATGAACGACATTCCGGTTATGTCGCCACGTCCAACAGCCGAATACAGCGATCTCGCGTCTGCGTTGTTCTCCGTGTCGAGATCCACGCGGATCTCCATGCCTTCGCCCTGAACGATTCGCAGCTGCATTGTGCTGTTCTCTGTGTTGTTCCTGCTCCGGGCCAGCGGAATCATGTCCGTGTTGTGATTGATCAGGAACCGCACATCCTTCAAATCCGCCCCGTTGAGAGCGCCGTCAGCGATGACCTCGTCATACCAGCCCATGTCCGTGTGCTGTCCGTACACGATCGGGCGGCCGGCAAGAAAATGGCCATGCTGTTCGCTCTCCTCGGCGCGGACCTCGAAGTTGAACGCTCTGATCTCTCTCTTATTCTCCATTGTTTTCTCCTTCCTCTGCCAGCGTTTCCTCGGCCGGTTCATCGGTCTCCGTGGCCTCCGGCTCTGTCAGCTCATTAGGATCCTGCTCTGCTGGCGGATTGTATCCACCACCGAGTCCCCCGCCTAGCATCCCTCCGAGAAGATTCGGTGGAGTAGTGCCGAGATATGTGAGCGTGAGATCGTCCGCATCACTCCACAGCGTGTTGCTCCCCTTCAGAAGCTGTATCTGCGTGGGCGAGAGCGTGAATGGAACAGGGTCTTTTACGGCATAGACAACGGTAATCGGGTTTTCTGCGAGATAGGCGTTTATTTTTGTTCTCGCCTGCGCCGCAGTATCCTCCGATGTAACCCCTGTTAGCGAGTTGAGGATTCTGAAATTTATTTCTGTGCCATTTAGGCCAATGTAATAAGCCTGAACACCATTATCCGCTGTGCTTACTATGAACTTCGCCGCGCTACACATCGACCACGCTTCCATACTGGATACGCCAGCCTTGCTGGTATATGGAGGATTAGTAATATATCCTCGCGTGGTTGTCGCTCCGATATATGATGTACTAGCCACAGAAAGGCTCTTGTTCACGCCGTCAAGCGTTAAACCGACCCAATCGATGCTCCCCTCGCCCGTCACAACATCCACTGTGCCGCCGTATACCGTCTGACCATCGGGGAACATTACGTGGTAGGTCTGCGGGTCGCTCGTGTCCGCGCCGCTGTGATCCACCGTCACGCCCGTCCGTCCGCTGATGGGACGAATATTATCGGGAGAGGGGTCACCGCTACCCGCTTGGATGGGTTCCATACCCACTATGAGGGATTTCGCGGGTTTCGCTTTGGCATCACTTATAGAGATGATCGGCGCGGGGCCTACGGTTTTCTCGTAGGAAGCACCAGATCCACCAGCAGGCGACCCCCGCAGCCATATCAGCCTTTTAAGCCATGAATCTCTTGCCATAGCTCATCACTCCTGAAAACTGAACTGCTTGATCCATCCCTCGTCTTCGTCATAGAAATACACGTCACCCGTGTCCGTTTCGACCATCACAGATCCGGACGCGATAGCCACGTTCGGTTTATCATCGGTCGACAGGCAAGCACCCTCAACCCTCCGGAGCACCATGCCGTCCTCAGGAGCCGTGAATTCCGCAACAGTTGTCATTCTAAGCATTTGTATCGTCCTCGCTTTCATTATTCATCTTTTCATTCACGTCGTAGTATTCCCCTCGGATGATCCGTCGGTCGCCATCCTCCACCGGAGGAAGCTGCCAGATCTCCCTAACGTCATTGATGCTCAGTATCCCCCGATCGAGCATCTGAGAGCTTACATTCAGCTTATCGGCGTTCGTCATATACTGAAGCCGGTTGGCCGTCAGCATGACCATGTTCCCGATGGTCTGTTCCCTGAAAGTGAACAGCATCCTCGTCATGACCTCGCTGAACTGGATCGCAAACGGCTCGATACAGCCCTCATAGAACGCTGCCCAGCTGTCACCGAACGCCTTATTGGTCAGGATATCCTCGTTCACACCGAAGTAGTCGAACACGCCCTTATTGATCAGATCCATCTGCTCGGCATCAACCACCCAGGGCTTTGAATCGACTTGTTTGATATTCGAGTACGTATTCGGAAAAAGAAGCAGGCCGTTCGCCTTTGCGTCC
>JAHLAX010000097.1 GCA_020625875.1 bacterium
ATTCTTTTACGAAACACATCTGTAGCTGATGATTCTTTAGTTGGCAATGTCGGTATCAAATTATTATCAACTACTACATAGTTGTATAATGACATCAATGCACCATTTTCAGTATCTGTGATGTAACCATCTGACTGTGCATTTTTAATATCATGCAGTATCTCGTTTGCTTCACCAAGACTTGTTACTGTAGCAATCCTGCCTAACAAAGTTCTGGCATACTGGTTTTTAGAACCGTGAACAACATTTCTGGCTTCTTCCAGTTTCTTCTGATACTGCGGTAAATCTCTTTTATCCAACTAAATCACTCCCTTTCAATATCCACCCATTTAATAGAGTAGAATGTTCCTTTTCTCTTGTCGGTGCTATATGAATAGATTGTAAAACCTAAAGCACCATTGTTTGCAGCTTCGTGAACTTCTTCGTCCAGAATCATTTCATTTACTGTTTCCAGAAGATGTGACGGTGCGTTTACCAGACATTCATCTGTAGCAATTATAGGAGCGTCACCATACTGTGATTTCTTGTTGATATAAAGAGCCTTGACAGTGTACACATGGTTTTCACCATTCTTTTTGTACAGTTCATCAAGTGTCTTATATCCAAAAGATTCTGGAACACGGAAGTTGAAACCATTTCCCTTGTTGTACTTACTTGCAATACCCATTTTGTTTACCTACCTTTCTTTAATTCCACAGCCTGTCATTTTCGTTATACAAAACTACCACAGAATCCATGATAGATTGTAACAAGTTTTTGTTTGTGTCATCATCACCGACACGTTTACATAGTTCGTTGTAAGCTTCATGAAAGCCCTCATAAGCCGTTTTTATTGGCTTAATGCTATCTTCTTTAGCCTGTGCTTCTTCTGCCTTGATATGGCTCAAATAATTGCTTACAGCCTGCTTTATTTCACTTGATGTGCTGTTGAAAGTGATAATGCCTTTACTAACAAGTTCTTTAGCTTCTTCCACTTTCAACTTCTTCATTTCAAGAAGCTGTAAATAACCAAAATCACCTTTATCTGTAGCAAAGATTGTTTTTCCTGTATTGGTATCAAGAAATTTCTTTGCTATGCTGATGTAACCAGATATTGTACCTTTTGATACACCGAGTAACTTTGTACCGAGGTCATACACTGATGTATAACCACCCTCTAAATAAAGTTTCTCATTCTGGATAACATACAGGCAAAGAGCCATTCTATGAATATCCTTTTTGTTCTGGTACTCTTTAGCACCTGCGGTAAATCGTTTATACCTCTTTTCTCTTTCTGCTGACACAGTATTGTTAATGTGTTTTGCATCCACCTGTATCATTCTGTTCACCTCTCAATTCTAAGCATACATTGTGATATGAAACAGCCTGCATGAATCCTTGAAATGTTAAGTAGTACAATGAACCACGCTTTTCACCAACTCCGAAAACATTCCACCATTCACATGCTTTCTTACAGCTAAGCACATATTCACAGGCTTCAACACCAAGCAATCTTTGAACCTTTGATGTTGTAATGCTGTCATGATTTCCAATTAAGATACATTCTTTCATGAAGATAGATGTTGCCTGTTCCTTTGACAACTGTAATGCTGTTCCCTGCATTTCAATAATTTTTCCCATTTGTTTTACCTCACTTCTACTATAATGATAATGTTGATAGTTCCTTGTGCTACAGGTCTGACACCCTGTAACCAATTCTATTATATCAAATTTCATTAAAAGTTCAATAGGTAAATCCATTTAATTTCAATAATATTTCAACATTCTACACATTCCACAAAACAAATGTTTGTTTGTTGTTCTTTGTGCAATTTGCACAAATATTTTCTTTGTTAGTTTTTCACAATAACTTGTGTTAAA
>JAHLAX010000244.1 GCA_020625875.1 bacterium
CGCAAGCTCGTTGACCCGCTGCAATATGAAATGTCGATTCAGGCAGAGGATTTGAGCGGTTATGTTCCGGTTTTTGGATGGGAGATGTCACCCCCCAGTGATAAGCAAGTGAAAGCTCTGGAAAAATTCGGAATTTATCCGGATGAGATTGATAACGCAGGGAAAGCCGCTAAGATTCTTGACCGGTTAGAGAAACGCAAGTCCGCAGGACTTACAACACCGAAGCAAATCCGCTTTCTGGAGCAAAGAGGCTTTCAGCACGTTGGTACATGGGAATTTGAAAAAGCAAATAAACTCATCAACAGAATTGCTGCTAATGACTGGCGTGTCCCGAGTGATATTGACCCGAATACATATTGACAGGAGAGGTACAAATGAGCGACATCTTACAAGCACTAAACTATATCAATCCCGCCGCGCTCTCCTATCAGGAATGGCTAAATGTCGGAATGGCTCTCAAACAAGAGGGCTGTTCCGTCTCTGTCTGGGACAGCTGGAGCAAAGCAGACAGGCGTTACCATAACGGTGAATGTGAAAAGAAATGGGAAAGCTTTAACGGTAATGCTGACCCGATCACAGGTGCTACCGTTTTCCAGATGGCACGTGAAAACGGCTATAAACCGGAAGCCGGTCACGAACTGGCATGGGATGATACGCTTTCGTTCGACGGTGAAAAGCCCGCCGACGAGGCACCGAAGGACGCAGCTACACAAATTATTACCTATCTGGAGACGCTGTTTGAATCCACCGAAAACGTCGGTTACGTCACAGAAAGCTGGAAAAAAGATGATCGGTTCCTGCCGAGCAAGGGGCATTATGACCGTACTGCCGGACAACTCATCGAAGCGTTATCCAAGTGCGACGGAGACATCGGTGCCGTTTTTGGCGATTACAACCATGAGGCCGGTGCGTGGATCCGCTTTAACCCGCTGGATGGCAAGGGCGTCAAGAACGAGAACGTTACTGATTTTCGCTATGCTTTGGTGGAGTGCGATAATATGGAGCTGTCAAAGCAGCGTGAGATTATTGAGCAGTTACGCCTTCCTGTTGCCTGTCTGGTATTCAGTGGAAAGAAATCGATCCACGCTATTGTTCACGTCGATGCAGACAGTAAGGATGAATACCGAAAAAGAGTAGAATACATTTACCGTATTTGTCAAAGTGCCGGTCTGACGGTCGATATTCAGAACAAGAACCCCTCCAGACTGTCACGCCTTCCCGGTGTTATGCGCAACGGCAAAATGCAGGAGCTTCTTGCAACCAATATTGGCTTTCCTTCTTTTTTGGAATGGAAAGAATATACCGAAGCCGTCAACGATGATCTTCCGGACGAGGAATGCCTTGCAAGCGTATGGGATTCCCTTCCGGAGCTTGCTCCGCCGCTGATTGAAGGCGTTCTCCGTCAGGGGCATAAAATGCTCTTGGCAGGACCCAGTAAAGCCGGAAAGTCGTTTGCTCAAATTGAACTGTGCATTGCTATTGCAGAGGGAAAGACATGGTTTGGCTGGAATTGCGCACAAGGCAAGATACTGTATGTTAATCTGGAGCTTGACCGGGCAAGCTGCCTGCACCGTTTTAAGGACGTTTACAAGGCTCTCGGAGTCAAAGCTGACAACCTAAAAAACATTGATATCTGGAATCTTCGAGGCAGAAGCTCACCGATGGACAAGCTTGCACCAAAGCTGATTCGGCGTGCCCGACAAAAAGGATATATTGCCGTTGTCATTGACCCCATCTATAAGGTCATTACCGGCGACGAAAACAGCGCCGATCAGATGGCTGCTTTTTGTAATCAATTTGATAAAATCTGCACTGAGCTTGGCACGGCTGTCATCTACTGCCACCACCACAGCAAAGGCTCACAAGTCGGCAAGCGGACGATGGATAGAGCGTCCGGTTCCGGTGTATTTGCTCGTGATCCGGACGCGTTGCTCGACATGTCAGAGCTGCCGCTTTCGGATAGCATAATC
>JAHLAX010000155.1 GCA_020625875.1 bacterium
ATACCGAAGATATACGGAATATCGTTTTCGCTCTTTCATTCCTCATCCTCCGTGATCCCGTACTTCTTTGCCCACTTCCGCAGAGTTTGCACGTCCCTGTGCAGCTTCTTTAGATCCTGATATAGATCCTGCGTACTATCAGCGCACTCGTACACGATCTGACGCAGCTGCGCGTTCGCTTCCTTCGTCGGCGGCACCCTCACTCCGCACAGATCGTCCAGGCTGACCTCCAGTACGCGGGCGATCTTTACCAGATTTTCAAACTGCGGAAACCTGTGCCCGTTGACCCATCCGCTCACGACGTTATAATGGGATCCTACAGCGTCGCCGAGCTGCGTCAGCGTGATCCCCTTCCTCCGCATAGCGGCATACAGCCGTGTGCCGAACTCGTTCTCCATCAGTACAACTCCTTCCTGGTCAGGATCCTGACGATCTCCCGGCCAACATTCTTCTTACAGACGAACCGCCACTCGATCCCGTACTTCAGCTCCATCGCCCGCATGATCGCGGCGAGCCTGTCAGATCCGACAGGAGGCTTCGCCGGCAGCCGCACGTCCTGAAGCTTCCCAGCCTGATGCGCGGCGTGGATGAACTCCCACTTCGTCGCCCGAGGATTCTGCCAGAACGGCACTTCGTCGAGGCTCTCGACGGCCTCCTCCTCGATCAGGACGACGAGCCGGATCTCCGCCTCCTTCGCCCGCTTGCACTCCGCCCGGAAGCGGTCGTGTTCCTGGATGAGGTTGGAATACACCTCGTGCAGTCCCGCCTTCCGGTCGACGCACACGCTCTGGTCGTTGACCAGCGTGTAGTCGCCGACGTATAATTTCGTCCTGTCATACGGAACGCCCATCTCCTCGAAGGCCTTCCTGACGTGTTCGTATTTCTGTTCCCTGGTGTCGATCAGGATCATGTTTTCCACCTCGATTCTGTTAAGCAAATTTTGAAATGCTTAACAAATGTTTAACGCGATTTTTGCCCTAAATCACTGGGGTTTTGCTATATATGTTAAGCAGTTAAGCTGTTAAGCAATACATATACATAAATCAATTCTTACGCGATATTGCCTCTATGGTCCGGAAAATGCTTAACTGCTTAACACGTTCCGAAAACCCACTGTTTTGGGGCTTTTTCGGGCCTGTTTTGTTAAGCATGATTGTTTAACGGGCCCTTTTCGTCCTCGATCGCGAACACTTCCTCGGCTTCGCGGTCGGGCAGGATGACGGCGATCGTCCCGACCGGGCGATCGATCACCCGGGTCACGAAAGAGGACCCGCGCGTGCCTTTTCGTACCAGCAAGTGACCGCGCGTGAGCATCCATTTTTTGAAAGACTTTGGAACTCCGCCGAACGACTCCACGGCACTGTCGAACCGACTCGGCAGGATAAACGCGATATTCTTCTCGTGATCGTAGCGTCCGAAGATCTCGCGCGGCGGCCTGTCAGATTCCGTATCATCCCGCATGAATGCGCTCATATTTCCAGTGATCCAATCACACAGCTGCTGCCAGAGCGAGTTGTTGATCTCGATGTCTTCGTCCGTCTTCAGGTACTGCGCGAGATCCGACGGCTGGAGCATTCGGAGCTTCGGCACGATCCCGATGGACGTGACGATGTTGTCCGCCGTCAGGATGAGGGCGCCGGAGAGCGCCTGCTTCGACGTGGCCTTCGCGAGATCGCGGTAGAAGCTGTCGTAGGTATCGTTCACAAGCTCCCTGTTCTGCATCACGAACTGCACGAAGCGCTTCCCCGCGTGCCCGAAGTTGTGCGAGAGCAGCCCCGCGAGCCGGTGCCCGTCCTCCGTCAGAGGCTCGGTGACCTCCACCTCGATCGCGCGGTTCTTTGCGCCTGCGGCGGCTGTGTCGCGGATCATCGGTGTCTCGCCGGACGTGATGATGCAGTTGTGCCAGGTCGGTGTCCGCTCGATGCCGCCCGAGCGCGTGCCTCTGGTCCTTCCGATGCCCTCCGCGAGCTTGTACGGGTCGTAGACCACCTGTCCGCGATAGTCGCGGGAGATCTGAAGCTCGTCGATGATCAGCGGTAGGTTCTGAAGGAACTCCGCTATGCGCTCGTGTCCGACGGCGGTCGAGTTGAAGGTTTGAACATACCGTCCAGGCGTCGGATCCGCCCACACGGAGGCGGCGCCCATCAGCGCGAGCGTCTTGCCCGTGCCGGAGGCGGTCCCCCACAGGTGGACGAAAAATGGCAGACAGTGCAGCGGCCTTACCAGCGCCGAGGCAAACGAGGCCGCGAGCGTGATCCTGCCCGGGAGCGTCTTGCACAGGTCGAGCGCGGCGTGCTGCCACTCCTCGAAGGATCCTTCCTCCCTGATCGACTCGAACAGCGGGCGGAAGGCCGCCTCCCCGTCGTACGCGATGTTCTCCGCGTACGGAAGGAAGCACTCCTCTCCGTCGGCGTATCCCATCCGCCCGCAGCTGCGAAGCTCCGGGATCTCTTCCAGGTTGTCGGACTCCAGCTGCCGGAGGTACTTTACGACCTCGCGGGCGTTGTCCTGGC
>JAHLAX010000245.1 GCA_020625875.1 bacterium
AGTCTTGAAGTTAAATCATTTCTGTCAGAAGAATACTATGACTTTATTAAAAATGAGATAGACAAACATAAGTCTATAACCATACAAGGCGACACAGGTATCGGTAAAACTGTATGTATATCTAAACTATGCAAGGATCTCAACGGTTGTATATTGACACCATTCTTAAATATGAGACGTATATATGAGAAAGAAGGTATAGATATTGTTGAGAAAGACAACCAGGTTGACTTTGATTATGAGAAACCTTTTGTCTGTGTATACGACAGAATAATAAAGATTAAACCTGAACATATAATGAACAGAACTGTCTTTATTGACGAATCGCATGTATTGTTTACAGACAGAACTTACAGAAAAACTTTGATTAAGGTTATAGACTACCTTAAGGAATATGCACACAAGATAGTATGTATAAGCGCTACACCGTTGCTTGAGACAAATGTGTTCGGATCTGAAGTAAAGCTTAAGTTTTCAAAATTAAAGAAGCAGCCTTTGGTAAGATGGACAAATGTAAAGACTGTAAATGAATGTAAATATTTTATAAAGACTGTAATAAAAACAGAGAAGACAAGGAACAACTACGACCGTATATGTGTATTCGGTAACATGACACCGAGATTTATATATGACAATGAGTTGTTATCCGGATGGGGTACACAACATTTTTTCAATATTTTTCATACTGAATACAGTAATACAGGCGATTCTCAGAGAGTTATTGAAACAGAATACCTTGACAAACATTATAACTTGGGTACATCGTTAATATTTAACGGTTTGAACTTCAGAAACAATAATGAGAAGATACTTGTTATTATAGAATGGTGTAAGTATATAAACTCATATTGGGAGATTATTCAGTGCATAGGACGATTCAGAAACGACAACGATATATATTTTATAATTGTAGGTATCGAAACCGAAAACGAATACAGGGATGAACTTAGAGAGAAGGCTGAACTGCTGGAGTCTTTGAAAATATCTCATAAAATTTCTTCATATAACACTGACTATATAGACTATTCAGACCTTACTTTCGAAATGCAGATGTGGTATGAGAAGAATACACCAGAAAATGTAAAGAAAGTTATAACTGAGGAATACGGTATAAAAATAACAGAATTCGAGACTGAAATAGACGATGAAGACAAGAACAAATACAGTCAGACAAACATGATGATTAAAGCTGTTAATGAGATTATATACAAAGAGATAACTGGAATAGGTCTGACAGATAGGGATAATAAAATTAAAAAGAACGGTTACAGATACTATGAAAGAGCTAAAGAGAAACTTAATAATTTCATGTTCAAGCATAATTTGACTAAAAACGACTTTATCAATTTATATAAAAGCAAAATTGTAGATACAGATCATAAGAAGAAGATACCGAGTGTAGCGAGTGTAATAGACTATTATGAACGTATAAGAGAAATAGCTATAGAAGGTGAGGAAATATTGAAAGAAAAATATGAAATGTTCTACAAAGCTAACAAGAACTTGGACACTGTTACTGTAAAAAATATTCTCAGAGACTTACAAAATGCAATAAAAGAAGCTGGTGTTTATAATAACATATATGAGAACTATGAAATACAAGACTTTCTTTTGACTGAGAACTGTGACAAGCAGCTGTTGACCCGTATAATACAAGTAAACGAAAAAGAGAAAGCAGTTAAG
>JAHLAX010000065.1 GCA_020625875.1 bacterium
GATTCAAATATATACTTGTTAACGCTTAACTGACTACTGATTACTGACTACTGTCTACTGGTTTTCCTAACTCTAAATTCCTCTTATACGAAGCCTTCCCCCTTTGGGGGGAAGGCTAAAACGCCCCGAGATTGTCTCGAGGCGTTTAACTGTTATCTGTTAATTGTTAACTGTTAACTTATTTTAGGCTGTTCTGGATAGCAACCGCAACGGCTACTGTCGCGCCAACCATGGGGTTGTTGCCCATTCCGAGGAAGCCCATCATTTCAACGTGAGCGGGAACGGAAGAGGAGCCAGCGAACTGAGCGTCACTGTGCATACGGCCCATTGTGTCTGTCATACCGTAGGAAGCGGGGCCCGCAGCCATATTGTCGGGATGCAGAGTTCTGCCTGTGCCGCCGCCAGATGCGACTGAGAAGTACTTTTTGCCCTGCTCTGTGCACTCTTTCTTGTAAGTGCCCGCAACAGGATGCTGGAAGCGTGTGGGGTTGGTTGAGTTACCTGTGATACTTACGTCAACGCCCTCGCTGTGCATAATAGCAACGCCCTCACGAACGTCGTCAGCGCCGTAGCAGCGTACGTTAGCTCTCTCGCCGTCGGAGTAGGGGATTTCTTTAACAATTGTAAGCTCGCCTGAGAAATAGTCGAACTTAGTCTGAACATAGGTAAAGCCGTTGATTCTTGAGATAATCTGAGCGGCGTCCTTGCCGAGACCGTTGAGGATAACTCTCAGCGGTTCCTCTCTAACCTTGTTGGCGTTACGAACGATACCGATAGCGCCCTCAGCGGCAGCGAAGCTCTCGTGGCCCGCGAGGAACGCGAAGCACTTTGACTCGTTGGAGAGGAGCATAGCGGCGAGGTTGCCGTGGCCTAAACCAACCTTGCGGTTTTCAGCAACAGAACCGTCGATACAGAAGCTCTGGAGGCCTTCGCCAATGTATCTGGCGGCTTCCTCAGCGTTTTTAGCGCCCGCCTTAAGAGCGATAGCGGCGCCTACGCAGTAAGCCCAGCATACGTTCTCGAAGCAGATGGGCTGAATGCCTTTAGCGATTTCATAAGGGTCAAAGCCCGCGGCTTTGCAGATTTCGCGGCTTTCCTCTACGGAAGCAATACCGTATTTAGCGAGAACGCCGTTAATTTTTTCTATTCTTCTGTCATAGTTTTCAAATAAAGCCATTAATGAGCACCTCCCTTATTCCTGACGCGGGTCAATGTACTTCGCCGCGTTATCGAACTGTCCGTAGTGACCTGTTGCTTTTTCAATAGCCTCGTTGGCGTCCATGCCGCCCTTGATGAAGTCCATCATCTTGCCGAAGCTTAAGAACTCGTAGCCGATAACCTCGTCGTCGGAGTTCAGGGCAATACGTGTGCAATAGCCCTCTGTCATCTCGAGATAACGGGGACCTTTTTCTTTTGTGGCAAACATTGTGCCGACCTGTGAACGGAGACCTTTGCCGAGGTCCTCGAGAGAAGCGCCTACCAAGAGACCGCCCTCTGAGAACGCAGACTGAGTTCTGCCGTAAACAATCTGAAGGAAGAGCTCTCTCATAGCTGTGTTGATAGCGTCACAAACGAGGTCTGTGTTGAGAGCTTCAAGTAAAGTTTTGCCGATGAGAATCTCTGAAGCCATAGCCGCCGAGTGAGTCATTCCCGAGCAGCCGATAGTTTCAACGAGAGCTTCCTCGATGATTCCGTCCTTTACGTTGAGGGTAAGCTTGCAGGCGCCCTGCTGAGGAGCACACCAGCCGATACCGTGTGTAAAGCCCGAAATATCCTTAATTTCTTTTGCCTGAACCCATTTACCCTCCTCGGGGATGGGAGCGGGACCGTGATACGCGCCCTTAGCTACGGGGCACATATTCGATACTTCTGCTGTGTAATACATAAGCAATTCCTCCTTTGATATATCATATTGCATATTAGTATATACATACAATAATTATAGTTTAATTCGTGAAATACGTCAAGGGATTTGTGCGTTTTTTTATAGTAAATATACAAAATAAACTGTTGCTGTACCCCTTTTTAAAGGGGTGCAAATTGCTACCGCCTTAAGCGGTCAATTTGCGGGGATTATCTATCCTTAATATGAACGTTCATATTAAAGACCGCTACGCTATATAATCCCTCTGAATTGGCTCACGTTGTTCGCAACAATTCAGGTCCCTTTAAAAAGGGACACAGTTTTCATCATCTCATCCAATATCTCCGCCGCGTCGCGGACGAGCAGGGGACAGGGGCGTTTTTTGTAATAAGCGTCTGTGCGGGCTTCGGGCACGCCGTCGTGAGTTGTTTTTACTCCCGATAAAAGCTCGCGGCAGATAATAGAGCCGTTCTTCTCTTTAAAACGCGCGGCAAAATCCTGTATGAGCCTATAGTGCTCTTTTTTGGCGTTGCTGTCCTTGCTATCCGAATAGCCTTTAACAAGCCCGAGCACCATCGCCGCGCCGCTGACAGCGCCGCAGACTTCTCTCATTCTGCCCAAGCCGCCGCCGAATGATGAGGCGAGTTTAGCCGCTGTGTCGTCGTCAAGACCTGTGACGTCCGAAAACGCGAGCAAAACCGCTTGCGAGCAGTTGTAGCCGTCCCTAAAAAGCTGTTCAGCTGAATCGCCGTGTTTTGACATAGTATCACCTCAGTTTATCAATAATATTATCTACTGTTTGTTCAAGGTTATCGCCGTTGTGATAATCGACGATAATATCCGCGTATTTCAGGTATTGAGGCTCGCGCTCGGCGAGTATCGCTTCGAGACCTTCGCCGTTCTTCATCGCGATTCCTCTGTCCTTATAATTGCCCAGACGACGCCTGAGCTCGTCCAAAGGAACATTTATGTAAATTATAGTGCCTAGCTCCTTAAGGTGCTCCATGGCGCTCTCAGCCATAACCATAGAGCCTCCCGTGGCGATGATAACCCTGTCGCAGACAATCTCGGAGCCGATTTCGCTTTCAACGTCCAGAAAGTAGTCGAGCCCTTTGGTGTCTATTATTCCCTGTAGGGTTGATTTTTCTTTTTGAGAAATAAAAGAGTCTGTGTCGAGGTAGCCGTAGCCAAGCCTTCGGGCGAGAATTACGCCTAGTGTGCTTTTGCCGCTGCCTGGCATACCGATTAGTATAATGTTTTGCATATAAAATCACCAATATGTACCCCTTTTTAAAGGGGTGTAAATTGTTACCGCGTTTAAGCGGTCAATTTTCGGGGATTATCTATCCTTATTATGAACGTTCATAAGGAGGACCGCTACGCTGAATGACCCCCGCAAATCAAAAGATTTGCACCCCCTTAAAAGGGGGTACAATCAATATTTTATATTACTCTTATCTGTAATGTGTCTGTGCCGTAGGAGGGCTCGATTTTGTTGGAGCTTACTACAACAACTATATCGCCCTTTTTGACAATGCCTGTTTCGAGCGCCTTTTCCATAGCCTGTTTTGTAATCTCGTCGGTCGAGGAAAGATTATCGCCCAGAACAGCCGTCACGCCGCTGCTCAGGCACAGCTTGTGCTGAATCAGGGGCGATGTTACAACCGCTATAATCGGGCAGTCGGGACGGAAATGAGCCATCGCTCTCGCTACCTTACCTGTGGCTGACTCAACGATAATAGCCTTCGCGTCAACCGCCAAAGCAACGTTGCGCGCGGACGAGCATATGCTCTTTCTAAAACTGTTCTCGTCGTCATACTCGTCAATGTAGCGCTGCAGAATCCAGTCCTCGTGGTTACTTTCGGCTTCTTTACAGATGTCAGCGAGCGCCATAACGCTTTCTACGGGATATTTACCCGCGGCGCTCTCACCCGACAGCATAACCGCAGAGGTGCCATCGTAAACGGCGTTCGCGACGTCGCTTATCTCGGCACGGGTCGGGAGAGGATTGGTCGTCATACTCTCGAGCATCTGGGTAGCTGTGATAACATACTTGCCCTTGGCTACAGTCTTGCGGATTATGGTCTTTTGAATCTCGGGCAGTTTTATGAACGGAATCTCAACGCCCATATCGCCTCTCGCGACCATAATACCGTTTGAGGCGTCTATAATGCGGTCAATATCATCATAACCGCTCTGGTTCTCAATCTTTGAGACAATGTCTACGCCCTCAAAGCCGATACTGTCAATAAAGTCTCTAAGAGTTGTGACGTCGTCCGCCGAGCGCACAAAGCTTGCCGCTACAATCTCGGCGCCCTCCTTGAGACCGAACTCGATGTCGGCTCTGTCCTTGGCGCTTACAAAAGGCATTGTAATATGATAGTTGGGGATATTGATGCTCTTGCGGTTAGAGAGCTTGCCGCCCTTTAATACCTGACAGATAATTTCGTCCTTGGTAACCTTGGTTACAAACATAACAATCTTGCCGTCGTCGAGCAGGATTTTTCTGCCGATAGCATCCTGGTTTTCGCGCAGAAAAATATCAACAAGCTTGGGATAGCTTATTCCGATACCTTCTTCGGTGCCTTGCTTTTCGCTGTCGCGGTAGAGCTTGAACTCAGCGCCCTCTTTCAGCTCAGCGGATCCGTTTTCGAACACGCCGATACGAACCTCAGGTCCCTTTGTGTCGAGGAGAATGGCGACGTTCTTGCCGCTCTCTTTAATCGCCTCTTTGAGCCTGTCAAGGCGGACCTTCTGTTCCTCGTGAGTTCCGTGCGACATATTGATTCGCGCCACATTCATTCCCGCGTTAATCATCGCGATAAGCGTTTCTTTGTTATCACACGCGGGACCTAACGTACAAATTATCTTAGTTTTCCTCATAATAGCACCCCCAAAGGATATTCTTAGTTAGATTATAATATAAAAACGCGGGCTTTTCAATGGATTTTATGTAATTTTTATAAAAATTTCAATCATTTTAAGCAACAGAAAAGGCATCCGAGCGGATGCCTTCTGTATGTATTGTTATTAGTTTTTAACGATTATTAATATGATTCAAATATCTTCTTTATAAACATCGCGGTCATCAGCTTGCTTTGAGCTTCATCCTGAGTTGTTTCGTCTTCAGGTGTTGTCATTTTTGTTGTGTCGTTTTCCATTCTAATCCTTCTCAAAAAACGATATAGTGTGATACTATTAATTTAGCATAGTATCTAAGTAAATTATAATATATTTATTTGAAAACTTCAATATAGTTCAGTCTGTAATATTGAATTTTTTACTCAGATACTCGCCTCTGCCCGGAGCGTCGGGATCTCGCGAAGGTTTATTTGTATCCAAAGCGCGGATAATGTTCATCTCATCCTCAGTGAGTGTGAAGTCAAAGATTTCAAGATTGCTTTTGATGCGCTCGGGATGGACAGACTTTGGCAAAACAATCATTCCGTCCTGTGTTTCAAAGCGCAGTATCACCTGACCTGCGTTCTTCCCGTACTTTTCACCGATTTGTAAAATGGCTTCATTGGTCAGTAACGCCTGATTTCCCTGCCCGAGAGGACCCCAGCATTCCACCTTGACGTTATCCCGCGCCATCAGACTGCGGATTTCCTTTTGCTGCGCGAGGGGATTACACTCGATTTGATTGACCGAGGGCAGCGTTTCAAACTGAGGGATAAAGCTCTTCCACATTTTCGGAGACATATTACTTACACCGATGGAGCGGAGCTTGCCGTCAGCCTTCGCCGCCTCTAAACCTTCCCACGCTTTAAGGACGTCAAAGTAGGGCTGATGAATCAGATATAGGTCGATATAATCCATGCCAAGCTTTTTTAAGGAGCGTTCAACGCCCTTTTGCGGGTTGTCAAACTGCGATAACCATAGCTTGGATGTTATGAAAATTTCTTCACGAGGTATACCGCTGTCTCTCACAGCTTTTCCAACCTCTTCTTCGTTTTCGTAGGCGGTCGCCGTATCGATATGACGATAGCCGATTTCAAGAGCTTCACGTACTGCTGTATATGTACTGCCGTCCGACGGAATCAAAAATGTTCCGAATCCGATTGCGGGTATCTCTATGCCGTCGTTCAGTTTAGTATTTTTCATAATTGACCTCCTGTGATTACGGCAGGAATTTGAGTAAGGAAAAAAGCCTCTCACAATACATATGCGAGAGGCTGTATTCACCCCGCGCTATTTTTGTAAGGGTAAATTTAGGTTAATCAATAGTTTTCTGCGTGTATCTCGAAAAAGCTCTGAGGATGATTGCAGGTCGGGCAAATTTCGGGGGCATTTGTTCCGACAATAATGTGACCGCAGTTGCGGCATTCCCATACCTTGACCTCGCTTTTTTCAAATACTTGAGCGGTTTCAACATTTTTGAGTAAAGCGCGGTATCTCTCCTCGTGGTGTTTTTCGATTGCTGCTACGAGCCTGAATTTCTGTGCAAGCTCGTGGAAACCTTCTTCTTCGGCTGTTTTCGCGAAGCCCTCGTACATATCAGTCCATTCGTAGTTTTCGCCTTCCGCCGCCGCTTTTAGATTGTCCGCGGTAGAGCTGATTCCTTCAAGCTCCTTGAACCACATCTTGGCGTGTTCCTTTTCATTGTCGGCGGTTTTCAGGAAAAGCGCGGCTATCTGCTCGTAGCCCTCTTTCTTTGCGACCGACGCGAAGTAAGTGTATTTGTTTCTCGCCTGAGACTCGCCCGCGAAAGCAGCCTCAAGGTTTTTTTCAGTTTGTGTTCCTGAGTATTTTGACATAGTAATCCTCCTTTTTAATTCTTCCAAAGGCTGTGAAGATTGCAATAAGCGTAAACAGCCTCGATCTTTTCATCGTCACACAGCGCAAAGCAAGCCTTTGGCTCGTCACCGGGGTTTAGGCACTTGCGCTGATTGCCCTTGTCTGTGGATAGTAAAATCCACTCAATGTAGTGCTCCTGTACCATAGGATGAGCGACCTCGCCAACGGTTACATAAACCTTGGAGCCTTCAACCTTGACAACAGGCACATGCTTCTCAACTGCGGCGTCTGTAGTTCCCGCCTTGATTTCGGTCATCTTCTGACCGCAGCACATTACAGGTACGCCGCTGTCCTTGATTTTTGCGACAATGTTGCCGCAGTGTTCACAAATGTAGAATTTCAATTCCATTTAAACAGCCTCCTTTTTGATAATAAAATTTCATATTTAGATTGTATAATTTTTAATTCTCAGTGTCAATCATAATTAAGCTAACGTGTGAATAGTTTCACATTATTCTGTTTAGATAAAATTTATAACTCTTGACAAATCAGGAATTGTAATATATAATACGAGTTAGCGGCGGCTAACCGCTATTATTTTTAACTTATGAGTTAGCTTAGGCTAACCGAGGAGAAATTATGTCAGAGGAAGTAATAGTTAAGTATTGCTCGCCGACTTTGGCGGGACTGAAAACAGGCAGCTTGTTCAGCTGCTCTTATGAAAATTACAATGAGCTTCTGGAATTCTTGAGAGAATTAAATCTCAGCTTAGGAGATAAGGGTATCCGATTTTTACCTCTTCGCCTCAGAAATAATAAGGCTTTGATTTATGCTTTTCGTCCTTCACGGCTTTTTACTGAATTGAAAAACGAGGAAGCGGAAAAGCTGCTCTCGGAGCGCGGTTATCATACGGATAAATGTGGAAAATGTCTGGCTCGATTGATGAAACGGCTCGGCGAAAACGAGGAGTTTCCGCATGAAATCGGACTGTTCCTTGGCTATCCCGTCGAGGACGTAAAGGGCTTTATTGATAACAACGCCGCCTGCGCCAAGTGCGTAGGATGCTGGAAGGTCTACGGCGATGAGGATAAAGCCCGTCGACTGTTCAATCAATATAGAAAATGCACTGATATTTATGAAAAACAATGGCTTGCGGGAAAGCCGCTAAAAAAGCTGACTGTAGCAAGATAAGGATGATACATATGTCAATCGTAGAATTTGAAAACGTAACAAGAATATACACAAGCGGAGAGCACGAGGCTATCATCACAAGTGGGACGACTTCGTTTGTGTGCGTAACAATGGCGATTTGATTCCATTAGAGTATATGTCGCGAAAAATACAGGAACTAACAGTAAAAGCAGGTTTGCCGCGTTTGAAGCTTCATGAATTGAGACACACTAACATTACCTTGTTGTTAGAAGGTGGAGCAAGTCTGAGAGAAACATCAGGACCTTTTTCTTTTTCCGCCTTTCGAATCCATCCTCTGTTTTTTCTGCGAAAAAAGTGGGAGAGGATTGTGTTCATAAAGGCGAGAGGTACTGCCACGCTTGTGAAAGCGGCGGAGAGCTAAACCTCGGACTAAGTTCCCGTCCAAAATATAGTCGTCTCGCTTCGCCCTTGGAGCGGGCTTGCGACACTCCTTATTTTGCACAGCGCTTTTGCTCCCTCAATCCGCCACAGGCGGCGGTCGCAACGCTACCTTTCGAATCCATCCTCTGTTTTTTCTGCGAAAAAAGTGGGAGAGGATTGTTGTGTGTGTAGTGTGAAACGTTCCATCTCGTTTGTTGCGGCGTGTGCACAGCTATAGGTTCTGCAGTCCCAACGAGCTAAAAATGCTCCACTGGAGCATTTTCTTAACGCTCTTTCGAATCCATCCTCTCTTATTCCAAGCAACAAAAAGGAGTACCTTATGGTACTCCTTTTTGTTGGTGGGAGAGGATGGATTCGAACCATCGAAGGTAACACCAACAGATTTACAGTCTGCCCCCTTTGGCCACTCGGGAACTCTCCCACATATTCTTTTGTATAAACAAAAAAATGGAGCTGGTGGACGGACTTGAACCCCCGACCTGCTGATTACAAATCAGCTGCTCTACCAACTGAGCTACACCAGCGTTTACAGCTTGACTATAATATCATAATTCGGCGTTTATGTCAATATATTTTGGCGAAATTTTTAAAAAATCCTGTGAATCCCTCGCTTTATTATTGTCAAGCCGCCGGTAATATGCTAAAATAGTTTGAGAATTTGTAATTACAGGTGATTTGCTTGAAATTTGAACAGGATAAAATCAGGAATTTTTCTATAATAGCTCACATCGACCACGGCAAGAGTACGCTTGCCGACAGAATCCTTGAGCTTACAAAAAGTGTTGCGGAACGCGATATGGAGGCTCAGATTCTGGATGATATGGAGCTCGAGCGTGAGCGCGGTATTACAATTAAGGCGCGCGCCGTTTCGACAGTATATCACGCTGACGACGGGGAGGACTATCTTTTTAATCTCATAGATACTCCAGGTCACGTCGATTTTAACTACGAGGTCAGCCGCAGTCTTGCCGCGTGCGAGGGCGCTGTGCTGATTGTTGACGCGTCACAGGGCATTGAGGCTCAGACATTAGCCAACACATATCTCGCGGTTGACAGCGGTCTCGAGATTGTGCCCGTGCTCAATAAAATTGACCTTGTGTCCGCTGATCCCGACAGGGTGTGCAAGGAGATTGAGGACATCATCGGCATCCCCGCTGAGGACGCTCCTCGCATTTCCGCAAAGCAGGGAATCAACATTCACGATGTTCTCGAAAAAATAGTAACAGATATTCCGGCTCCCGAAGGGGACGTGAACGCTCCGCTCAGAGGCTTGATTTTTGACAGCTACTACGACAGCTACAAGGGCGTTATAATCTATGTGCGCCTTATGGAGGGCTCAATCAAAAACGGAGACGAGTTCAAGCTCATGGCGACAGGCTCCAAGTTCAACGTTGTTGAGTGCGGGCTTATGCACGCTACCTCGATGGAAAATACAGGCGAGCTTAAAGCGGGTGAGGTTGGATATATCGCCGCTTCTATCAAGTCGCTTTCGGACGCTCAGGTCGGCGACACAATCACTCTCGCCGAGAATCCCGCCGCCGAGCCGCTGCCAGGCTACAGAGAGGCTCAGTCGATGGTTTTCTGCGGAATCTATCCGCTCGACGGAGCGCGCTACGGTGATTTGAAGGACGCTCTCGAAAAGCTGAAGCTCAACGACGCGTCACTCACCTTTGAGCCCGAGACCTCTGTTGCTCTCGGCTTTGGTTACCGCTGCGGATTCCTCGGACTTCTGCATATGGAGATTATTCAGGAACGCCTTGAGCGCGAGTTTAACCTTGACCTCATAACAACCGCTCCGAGCGTAATTTATAAGATTCATATGAGCGACGGCACGGTTAAGAACATAGACAACCCCACAAACTACCCCGACCCGACTCTCATTGTCGAGGCTGAGGAGCCTATGACCGATGCGCACATCTATTCGCCCGCCGATTATGTAGGCAATATTATGGAGCTTTGTCAGGACAGGCGCGGCGTGTTTGTCAGTATGGATTACATCGATTCGGACCGAGTTGATATTCATTACAAGCTGCCGCTCGCCGAGATTATCTATGACTTTTTCGATACGCTAAAATCCCGTACACGCGGTTACGCGTCGTTCGACTACGAGCTCGCCGAGTATGTCAAGAGCGACCTTGTCAAGCTCGATATTATGCTCAACGGCGAAATTGTGGACGCGCTGAGTTTTATCATTCACAAGGACAAGGCGTACCCCAGAGCGCGCAAAATGGCTGAAAAGCTCAAGGATAAAATCCCGCGCCAGCTCTTTGAGGTGCCGATTCAGGCGTGCATCGGCGGCAAGATTATCGCCCGCGAAACCGTCAAGGCTATGCGCAAGGACGTACTCGCCAAGTGTTACGGCGGCGACATCAGCCGAAAGAAAAAGCTGCTCGAAAAGCAGAAGGAAGGCAAAAAGCGTATGCGCCAGCTGGGTACTGTTGAAGTACCGCAGGAGGCGTTTATGGCGGTGCTTAAATTGGATACAGACTAAATTTATTTGCAATTATGGGCGACCGAGAGGTCGCCCTTTTTGGCTTCCCCCGTTGGGGGAAGCTGTCACGGAGCTTGCGGAGTGACTGATGAGGGCAGACATACATAAGTCGCTTGCATTTGAAAGTTATCATATAAAAGCCCTCATCCGACCAAATCGCAAGCGATTTGCCCACCTTCCCCCAATGGGGGAAGGCTTTTTTAACTAAACAACTTCACCGTCAGCACAGCCATAACGGCGGCGGTGAAATCCGCTGACAGAGCGGCAAATAGAGTGTGCCTGATTTTCTTGACGTTCACGCTGCCGAAGTACACGGCAATCGCGTAGAACGTGGTTTCAGTTGAGCCCGCGAGCACTGAAGCGACCTTGCCCGCGAAGCTGTCAGGTCCGCAATCCTTGTAAATGTTGGTGAGCAGAGCCGTTGAACCGCCGCCCGAAATTGGTCGCAAAAGCACCATCGGCACAATTTCTTTGGGGAATCCCAGGCTCTCGGCGAGCGGCGTTATAAGCTCGCACAGCATATCCGTAGCTCCGCTCGCTTTCAGCATATCGACAGCGACAATCAGCCCCACGAGCGTCGGGGCGATTTTTAATAATGTCATTATTCCGTCTTTTGCGCCGATTACAAAAGCGTCGAAGAGCGGTACTTTTTTTATGAAGCCGAAGATTACCACAACGGCTATGAACAAAGGCATAAAGAGTTCCATTTTATCGCCTGATGATTTTAGCCAGAATCAGTCCCACAGCCAGCGCGCACGCCGAGCTTATCCATACCGCGGGCAGAATGTCAAACGGCGCTTTGCTTCCGTAGCTCTGGCGAAGCGTGCCGACCATAGTGGGCATAAGCTGGATAGAAGCGGTGTTCATCAGCACAAACACCACCATATCGTCGCTGACGCGCTCACTCTCGTTGTTGAGCCTGTGAAGCTCTTTCATAGCGGACAGTCCGAACGGCGTCGCGGCGTTGCCGAGCCCGAGCAGATTCGCGCTGACGTTCATACTTATGTAATTGAGCGCCTTGCTGTTTTTGGGTGCGTTTTTAAAAAGTCTGCGCAAAACAGGGGAGAGCGCCCTACCTATTACCTTGGTAAAGCCGCCCTGTGCCGCGATTTCCATAATACCCGACCACAACAGCAGCATCCCCGCCATGGTTGTCAGCAGTTCTATGCTGTCCTTCGCGCCTTCGATTATTCCGTCGGCAAGCTTCACGCCGTTGCCTGTGAATATTCCGCAGAGCACCGAAATCAATATTATCGCGCCGAAAATATAGTTTAGCATACTTACCTCTTGTGACAAATATTCTCATATTTTGTTAAACGTTGACATTATTGCCAATTATTGGTAGAATAATGTCGAAAGGGAGTTTTTGATATGATATATAAAACATATAAGCCGATTGATTCGGTCGGAAGGATAGTAATCCCCAAGGATTTTCGCGACGCTGTAGGTTTTAAAGAGTTTGAGGATTTGTTGATTGAGGTAGAGGACGGCAAAATCGTGCTCTCAAAAGCCGAGCTCAACTGCGTATTCTGCGGAAAAACCTCGGGGCTTAGGAGCTATATGGGCAAAACCGTGTGCGAAAACTGCGTAAAAGCCCTAAATAGTTGAAAAACACTTGACAAAACCTGATAAATATTAGATTATAGTAGTAGAAATTTTAGGGGTGAAATCTATGTCACGCATTGATAAGGAAAATTACTATCTCGATATAGCCGAAACAGTGGCTGAACGCGGCACTTGTCTGCGCCGCAACTACGGAGCGATTATCGTAAAACATGACCAGATTGTCTCAACGGGTTATGTGGGCGCTCCCAGAGGCAGAAGAAACTGCTCGGACCTCGGCACCTGTATTCGCGAGAGGCTCAACGTTGAGCGCGGTACCCGCTATGAGCTTTGCCGCAGTGTTCACGCCGAGGCTAACGCTATTATCCACGCTCCGCGTGACCAGATGATAGGCGCTACGATGTATCTTGTGGGCAAGGAATACAGCACAGGCAAATATGTCGAGAACGCCAACTCCTGCGCGATGTGTAAGCGTATGATAATCAACGCGGGAATCC
>JAHLAX010000246.1 GCA_020625875.1 bacterium
ATTGTTACCATAATATGTTCTATGCTTGTACTAGTTTGACCACAGCCCCTGTATTACCTGCTACTACATTAGCGGCTGGTTGTTACAATAATATGTTCCAAGGTTGTTCAAACCTTACCACAGCACCTGTTTTACCAGCAATGAACGCTTCAAGATATTGCTACACCGCAATGTTCCAGAACTGTACTGCTTTAACCACAGCCCCAGCATTGCCAGCAACTACTATTGGTGATAATGCTTATAATTCTATGTTCAAAGGTTGTACACATTTAACAAGTGTTCCTGCATCATTACCTATTACTGACCTTACAGGTGCAAATGCTTGTTATGCTAGTATGTTTGAAGGATGTACCGCATTAACTACAGCCCCATCATTACCAGCAACTACATTAGCAGATAATTGTTATTATGGTATGTTCAAAGGTTGTAAATATTTAACCACTCCACCTTCAACATTGTCAGCAACAACACTTGTAAGTAACTGTTATTATGAGATGTTCAAAAATTGTCAACGTTTAACATCAACACCTGTAATTTCATTTACTGCCACTGCAAAAAGTTGTTGTAATTCTATGTTTGAAGGTTGTAATGCGTTAGTAAATATCTCAGTGACATTACCAGATAATGTAAGTACAAGTTGTTATCAAGGTATGTTCAATGAATGTAAAGCAATGACCACAGCCCCAGCATTACCTGCTACTGACCTTACAGGTGCAAATAGTTGTTATTATAATATGTTTAACAGATGTTTCGCACTTACCACAGCGCCTGTATTACCTGCTACTACATTGGCAAGCCAGTGTTATACTTACATGTTCAGACAGTGTACCTCATTAACAACAGCGCCAGCATTACCTGCAACAACTTTAGTTTATGCATGTTATGAAAATATGTTCCTTAATTGTACTAACCTTAACAATGTAACTACTTATGCACAGGATATTTCTGCAAACTTGTGTGTTAATAGTTGGTTAAGCGGTGTTAGCGGTACAGGTGACTTCTACAACTTAGGCGGTGCTACATATACAGCCGACAGCGCAAGCGGTATACCTACTGGCTGGACTGAGCATTCAACTTTATAATAAGGAATTAGAACACACAACTTTGTAATTCGAAAATAATAAAAGAAAAATAAATATATATCATGTTAAAAGACAATAAAAAAAGACGTATCGTTGTAGTTGGCGGTAAAGGCGGTGGCGGAATAGACCAAGTACAGAGCGACTGGAACCAGACCGACAACACACAGGTTGACTATATCAAGAACAAGCCATCTGTATCAAATGAATGGTTCGGTACAAAGGCTGAATATGATTTGATTTCACCGAAAGACCCAGATACCATCTACTACATTGAGGGTAACTATGACTTGGAAAACCTTTCAGCAACTGCAAACGGCACATATCAGTCAAGCACCAAATACGGTTATGATGAGGTCACTGTAAATGTACAGCCTAATTTGCAGAACAAAACCGTCACATCAAACGGAAACGTCACAGCCGACCAAGGTTATGACGGATTAGGCACTGTGATTGTAAATGTAAGTATTCCAGAGGAACCTTTCTATGTGGAGGATATTAGTGGATTGCCAAATACTTTGAGTATAACAATGGTTGACGCTACTTGCCCTACCATTGAGGTATTCAAGTCAACAGACGCTACCAACTGGACTTCTATGGGTACTACCGCTGTCGGTACACCTTTGACTGCCAGCATTGCCCCATTTGGTAAGTTATATCTTAAAGCCACTGCAAACAAATGGAGTGGTA
>JAHLAX010000201.1 GCA_020625875.1 bacterium
ATACTTTTGATATGTCCGTATTCTTCAATATAGTGACATATAACCTTGTACAAACTTACAATGTCCATTTCGCAGTAATACAATGCTTTTTCAGGCAGTATACTATAAGGACTATACGCAACATTATAATCAAGGTCACCTACTGCCTTTACAACATCAGTGAACTTTTCAGCAGACAGTTCAAGTGATAAGTTCGTCAGCATATATGAACACCTGAAAGTGACATTTATTTCTTTAACATGAAAACTTATCGGTTGTCTTAAATTTCTTGCACACATGTTTTCAATAGTCCAGTTGTTTTTTCTGAATATATCAAGTAAGAATTGCATTTCATAACTCAAGTTATGTACATATATGAACTTTTCAATGTTATGATCAGTAAGACCCTTTAAGACATATTCAAAGTCCATAAATTCACGCCCATAATATACTTTATCATTCACGCCGAACTGCCATATATATGGACAACATGCCTTGTCAATGTCCATATAAAATTCGCTATCAAAGTTATAATCAAAAGGCACCCATTCACCATTGATTTTGAACAGGCTTATTGTTTCAATATCGAATGTGTATATATTATCATCATAGTGCCTTTTTTTATTATTAAATATTTTAGGTTTTGGGAACACTATATTTTTGTAAAATTCCATCATTTGGCATTATCCCTTTTTCTGTTGTATGCGATGTCTACCTCATCACGTAACCAATTATAAAGCGGGTCGCCGGACAGCTGTGTTGCAAGACCACGACTAACAATGTTATCATAGTCATTTTTATTGATAGATTTGTGCTTACAGTATGCCTGAAAGTATCTGTACAATTTACTTCCTAAACGTTCGAATAGTTCACTATCCATTGCCCCGTTTTCTATGTCGTCAATAAAGTCAATATAGTCCTGTAAGTCGTCAACAAAGAATCCCTTTTCCTCTTTGATGGTCTTGTACTGTTTATATAACTGTTCATCGTACTGACCTTTAGTTTTCTCATAATATTTAAAACTACTTGACTTAGTATTTTCAGCAAACCGGGCAATTTTACGCATTTTCTCAAGTGTCACTTCATCAATATTTTTAGACAATGAAAATACATTCTGCTTGAAATTAATTCTTGATATATTCATCGCCCCGCGTTCGCTTGCGTCCATGTACACGTTTAATAATTCATTCTTGATAAGTTCCCACGCGTTTGATGTTACCCCACGTTTTCTGAATACCTTATATCGCTTGTTTAACCTATCAAACATTTTCCTGTCTTCTGCTGTCATTGGCATGTGTTACACCCCCTTTATAATTAGATTCAATCAAATGTAACATATATTTATCTTTCAGATGATTATATAACTTGTTTGAATAATCGTTTTTAAGTACAACAAATAATGTTATTTTTCGTTCTGTAACATTAGTAATATAGAAACGTTTAATAAAATAACATTTTCTTAACATACGGGGCATATAACACCATTCACCTTTATAAATAACCTTGTCATATTTAAAAACGGTTGTTTCTGATTGAATGTGCCAATTACAGCATGTTTTCATAAAATCTTCAAAAGACATACATTCACCACCTATCTAAAATACCAATCTTTTAAATGTCTGTATTTAATGCAACAATGTAAAAATAACCAAACAGCAACTAAAATGACACATATGTCAAGCGACAATACCAGTATGACACCCAATGTCATTAGTATAATATCAATCATCGTCCAACACCTCACTAATTAATATAAATAATATAACACCCGCTAAAATGATCATATCAACCATTTCACACCTCACAATCTTATAAACAAAACAGGCACAGAACAGAAAATACATGTGCCGTTGTATATCTGTATCTGTGCCTGTTTCGATGGTAAAAGGATTTCATGGTGGTTTGGCTACCACCGTCATAATATCATATCTTAATAGGAAAGACAAGCGTAAATGAAGTCTTTACCGGCTTTTGTCTTGCCTGACTGCTTAATGATAGTGAACTTGTCACCTTCAAACACGTCTGCTATCTCACGAACGTTTCTTGCAAAAGTCTTACTTGTACAAGC
>JAHLAX010000099.1 GCA_020625875.1 bacterium
CGAAGAATCAGCACAAGAATCTGCGGCAGGCCGACCAGGTCCTCTATGACGGCGCGAACAAGGCGATTGCGAAGCGGCACAGGAAAACGAAGTTACAAGGAGGCTTTAAGCACGAATAGCGATGGAGATTAGACCGATAACGCTCCGCGAGGCAAACGCATATGTTGCACAGCACCATCGGCACAATCTCCCTGTGAACGGCCACAAGTGGTCAATCGCCTGTTATGACGGGGAGCGGCTCTGCGGCGTTGCGATTGCTGGCCAACCGATTGCGCGAAAGCTTGACGATGGACTCACAATCGAGATTCGCCGAGTCTGCACGGACGGCACATACAATGCCTGTTCGATGCTATACGGAGCCGCTGCCAGAGTCGCAAAGGCGATGGGGTACAAGAGAGTCATAACCTATACGCTCCAATCCGAACCCGGAACAAGCTTAAAAGCAAGCGGCTGGAAAGATTGCGGAGAAGCTGGGGGGGTATCGTGGAATATGCCGAGCAGACCGCGAGAGGAATATCAAGAAACCCTTTTCGGCACGGAGCGCAAATATCCTGACGAGAAAAAACGGCGTTGGGAAAAACTGTTTTAAGGAGGTAAAGCATGAATAAAAGCGGCTGGCTTGCCCGACAGCAGGCGGCGATTGACGCGAGGCTGATGGAGTCCAGGCGGCACACGCGAACGTACACGCTGGATCTCGTCACCATCGCTCTGGGCCGCATGGGATTCCGCGAGGCGCGGTTCAAGAAGTTTGACGAGCTTCTCACGCAGGCGGCGAAGGACTATGCCGACCTGATCACCACGGACGCGAAGGAGGACAGAGACATGGTGTATTCCAAGGCCACGCTCGACCGTGAGCTGGCTCAGTACACCGGCTCGATGTTCGTGCCGTATGAGAGGAGGTACACATGATAACCGCAATCTGCATCCTCTCTGGCCTGTGCGTCTTTGAGGCGTACATCATCGCCGTCTTGTTGGCGGCACGGCAAGAGGAAAAGAAATTCAACGAAGACATAGACCTGATTGACATCGTGGCCTATGAGAAAAACTGGAGGGACGCACATGACGGATCTTGAGTATCTGATGGAGAGCGAATGTGTTCGGCTGGTTCTGGACGGGAAGTTCACCCCTGCGGAGCTGGACTCAGCGTTCTTCAATCTCCGCAAGCGCGTCCGGGATCTTGAACGGCAGCGCACCGAGCAGGCCGTGGAGATCGGGAACCTGTTGCAGAGGATTCAATACGAAACGAGGTGCGAGGAATGAAAGAGTTCTTTGCGGCTGTTGCGGTTTACACGATGCTGGTTCTGGCAATCTGCTTCTTCACCGTCTGCGGCTGGATGGGCGTGGAGGTGGACGAATGAGCGAGTATATCGACCGCGAGGCGTTTCTCGCAGAACAGAGGCATTTGTACTGCGAGAACTGCGAAAGACGAAAAGGAAAAATGAAGAACGGCAAGATGCGATTCGCCTACGAAATCGGTGACGCACCGTGCAGAGCGTGTAGATATGGCGATGTGTTGGATGACCTTGAGGACTATCCCGCCGCCGATGTGCGGCCTGTGGTGCGGGGACGGTGGAAACTTGAAGAGGGTATAATGTACTGCTCTGAATGTAATAAATCGCCACATTATGTCTATATACCTGTTGATGAATGGAACTTCTGCCCCAACTGCGGCGCGGATATGAGAGGTGAGCAGGATGTATGACGAACTGATAAAGGACTTGCGCGAGAAAGCGGAGTTTCTTACTTTCGCTGAACCTCTGAACATCAAAAACGCATTTGCGGAAACGATGAAGCAAGCCGCCGATGCCATAGAGGAACTGAGCAAGCCGAAGTGGATTCCCGTGACGGAGCGGTTGCCGGAGGAACACGTTTTTGTTCTGATTCGGCAAGACGAAGACAGGATGATGGTTGCCGAGCGCGTGAACGGCGATTGGTGGTACAGATACTTTGCCTACGATGTTGACCGTTGGGATGAAAACGAACAAGGCACAATCACCCATTGGATGCCGCTACCTGAGCC
>JAHLAX010000188.1 GCA_020625875.1 bacterium
TCGCTTTTTCGATCGTCATTAGTTTCCCTCCTGTGTACTAACAACATTCTGTGCCGCGAATGGGTCTGGGCAGAATATAACTATTTCACGGGGTGCTTTGTATTTCGCTCCTCCCCGTAGAGTTATCTCCCAGACATCATTATGAAGTCTTGCTTTCTCAACATATCCGCAGATATGTATGCCTTCGTAGAATATAACTACATAATCGTTTTTATTGTTTGGGTTGACAACGGCGATTATGGTTAAAACGAGTATCAAAACCAATATGACGGCACCAAATATAATGCCGGGCACATGTTCTTCCATCTCAATACCTCCTTAAATATCTGGGATAAGTCTCAGCCTTTCTCCGTCTGCGCTCAGCCAGATGTTCAAGGGTCCATCCGAGAGCAATCATTCCGATAGTCCATCCGACGACCAATAATATCCGAACGGCCGGAGTCTGGTCGACAAACCAATCGAAAAGGTTTATAAGGGGCATAAATACGTTCATAATATAATTTCTCCTTTAGTCTTGGATTTCCATCCAACGTTTCACAATGTCTATGGGACCAAGCCAGTTTCCATTAGGTACACACCAACCAGGAACTCTGGTCCATGGATTAATATCAAGCTGGGCAACTTGACGATCACCGCTGCGAAGTTCTACCAATACGGTTCTGCAGAAATTCGGCAAGTCGTATGTCGGAATATCTTCGTGGTAAATGTCATGCCATTCGGTCATCTGTTTTCTCCTTTCGGCTCGACTTTCTTCCGCTGCTTTATAAGTTCGACCAGCCTTTCTTGACAATCCTCGCAAATATCCAGTTTCTCCCACCAACGGTCTTCCCAACAGAAAACCTCTTTTTCCACCTTGATCTTATAGCGGAACCGACTCATACCCCGTTTTTCTTCGCCGCAGACGTCACATTTTTGAATCCACATCAGGTTTCTCCTCTCTTGCCTTGCCGTTCACTGACTCGACATCCAGCAGTTTTTGCCGTTTCACTTTGAATTCTGTATGGCAGTACAGGCATCGCCACGTGAAATTCCCGTTCCAGATTATCGGATTTCTTTTGAAGCATTTCGGACATATCACAACTCCAAGCACGGGTTTGTTAGCCATCTGTTCCCTCCTCAATCTTTCGTTAACATGTAAGCGAGAATCGCAATTCCGAAGAATATAATTAGCCCAATTATCGACCATACTGCGCTCACGATACTGTCTAGTTTCTCCACAATTCTTACGGCCGTTTCTTCAGTCATCTGTTTTCTCCTTTTTCTCAACGGCTTCGTTATGAACCATTCGCCCGCACAAAGGGCAATAGATGAAATCCAGTGTAGAGTCACCTTCAAAATATCCTCCACATACTGAACAAGTAAAACCGGGACGTCCGTACGGGTCTTTGACTATAGTAGTGTCCTCAATTAACTCTACTCGTTCGTGCTTTTTTATAAAACCTTCAACTGCCGACCCCATTTTTTGAGCCGTACGTTCATCCAGTTCATTAAGATAAAGCATTATAGCAA
>JAHLAX010000199.1 GCA_020625875.1 bacterium
ATGCGGTTGGAGAACATAACTGTTTGACGATTCCCTTTGATGACCTGCTTGCAAATGGCTTTAAAACCAGGCAGACAGACGTAAGAAGTCCGAGGAGCGTCAGCACCGCAATGCAGCTCATTGCGGTCATTATGCAGCTTCAAAGCCTGCAGCAGTTTGGCGGTGTTTCCGCCTCACATCTGGACTGGACAATGGTTCCTTATGTCAGATATTCGTTCTACAAGCACTTTGTGGACGGAATGAAATACGTAGAGGAAACAAAAAATCCGCTGACGTTCTCAAAAGAAGAAGCAAAAGATGTGTCGATCAAAGACGAATGCTATACGTCGCACGAAAAGGCGTATAAATACGCAATGGATATGACGCAGCGTGAGATTCATCAGGCTGTCGAAGCAATGTATCACAACCTAAATAATTGGGCGACCGTGCAGTAATGTACGGAACATACCTGCCTAAACGGGGAAACTCCTGAAAAGGACAACCACCGTGCTAAATTTTACCGTCAAGAAAAGGAGAATGATTATCGAAAATTATAGTGTTTATTGCCATACAAACAAGATAAACAATAAAAATTATGTTGGCATTACAAAACAAAGTCCGGAATTCAGGTGGGGCATTGATGGCAAAAACTACAAGAACAAATGTCCTCATTTGTGGAGTGCCATCAAAAAATACGGATGGAATAACTTCGAACACCAAATAATAGCTACCGGACTTACTATGACTGAAGCTTGCGAATGTGAAAAGGTTCTAATCGAACAATATAACGCGAACGACCCAAAATACGGATACAACATTCTTTCGGGAGGAAAAGTCTTTTCAATACCTCTGGAAACGCGAAAGAAAATGTCTAAGGCGATGAAAGGCAATAAAAACGGCCTTGGGAAACCCTGTTCCGAAGAAAAGAAAATGAAAATCAGCCTTGCACAGAAAGGCAGGAAACTTTCTGAAGAACATAAGAAAAAATTATCATTGGCAAAAAAAGGTAAACCTCGCTTTCCATTGTCCGAAGAAACAAAAAAGAAAATTTCTGCAAGTCATAAGAAAAAGAGGGTCATATGCACTAATACCGGAGAAGTGTTTGAGTCAATCCAGTCGTGTGCGAAGCAAATGAACATAGAAGCAACGGTAATATGTGGGATTTGTAAAGGGCGGCACTCTCATACAAAAGGGTTACATTTTAAATATTATGATGACGGTAAACAAATGCCTAACGACTAGCCGAAAGGCGTAGGATCAAGCGATCCGAAACGGCAGGCCCCTTAACAGGGTGAAGATATAGTCTGCACTGCACGGCAACGTGCAGCTGGAAATCCAGGGCACAAAGCAGCGACTTGTGCCGAACAAATTGGGAATACATTGCAATCGAGATCAGGGCAACAGCTCCCGTTTTCGTCACTTAACTACGGAACCTGCGATCTTGAAGAAGGCCGTATGGTGACAAAGGAGCTTCTTGAAGTGTCGATTGAAGGCCTCGGGTCTCTTCATAAGACACCGATTTTCCCCTGCGGAATCTTCCAGTGTATGAAAGAAAAAAACCGCAAGCCGGGAGATCCGAATTACGACCTGTTCAAACTTGCGCTGAAATCCACAGCTCAGCGCCTTTATCCGAACTACGCGAATGTA
>JAHLAX010000247.1 GCA_020625875.1 bacterium
GACCGAAACGACCGAAACGACCGAAACGACCGAAACGACCGAAACGACCGAAACGACCGAACAGCCCGAACAGCCCGAACAGCCCGAACAGCCCGAGACCCTGCTTGATCTGTCGCAATTCAATTGTGAATTTAGCGAAGCGAGCGACACGTTTAAGGGGTTGAGAGTGGGCGACCACTTTAGACTCGCCGCCGACATGGACAACGAGACAGCCTTTTTTGATTTGCGCCCACTTGATAATCATCGCAACCCCGACAAGCCCAACAACTGGAACGCCGCCACGCGTGAAGCATACAAGACCCTCCTGCGGGCTTGCATCGGTCTGAAAGTTACTTTTACCTTTATAGACGACCGCCGCGCCACCATCACTGAAACGGCATCCATAACGGGCTGCGGCATGGACAGCACCAACGACCGCGCCACTTTTACACTGTCCACGGGGCGCAAGGTTGCAAGCGGCTACTGCTTTAAGGCTATCGGATACGACCCCGACCGCCGCAACGGTGACAAGGTCAAAGAGGCTCTAATCGAAGCACAACTAACCGCCGCCGATATTCGACAAGCCATCACTGACAAAGAAGCCAAGCGCGACAAGCTGGACCGCCAAATAGCTGCCCTCCACGATGCCTTAACAAAAGCCATTGAAATCGACCTCGCCGCCATCCGTGAAGCCTTGACCGCACACCCGACCGACCGCAAGACCCTCGCTGCCGCCATAGCCACGCCGACCGCAAACCGCATCCCAACCGATGAGGCGGAAGGACTGCTCGCCGCCTTGAAAGCGGTTGAGGGCATCCCAGCCGCCGCCGCCGCCGTTCGCAAGACGATGACAGACGCACACGGCGAAAACGCCGTCTACCTAATGACATGCGACCCGCAAGCAATAGCCAACGCCGATGAGGTAGCCGCCGTGATGAGGGCACACCAAGTGCAACTGGGCGACATCCCAACCGACATTCTGCCTTGACCGACAAAAAGTCGTCCCCACGGAGAGCCGTACTGCCAAAAAGGCGGTACGGTTTTTTTTGTCGATATCTACTACTACTGGGAGCCTCCTTTATCGGCATATAAACGGGGATGCTCTTACGCGATTAGCCTATTAGAAAATTGGTAGAAAGTTGGTAGAAAGGCCTAAACGCCAAAAATTCCAAACTGCAAAAATGCAGATTTGGCTACTTAATTTTGTTAAAACAGCCTTAACGAAATTAACCCTTAACGAAATTAACGACCACAAATCGCCGCCAAATTCTTGGCAAAATTATCCGATTGAAAAAATGTTACCGCTTTTTCTGTTTACTTTGTTGCAACTGCCTGATTGCCAATATGTTCTGTGTTGCAATGCTCTGTTCTGCCATAAAGTATTGATTTCCAACGCCTTGCAACCACTCTGTTTCTCTGTTGCATTCTCTGTTTCACCGAAACCGCCTAATTTTCAGTAATTTGCAACCAACTACAGAGAAAATCATTTTCACTTAATATACCTAATAAAATTTGTAGACATACATACATAATTATATATACTGTAGTAGAAGTTTTCTGTACTTTTTCTGCTACTTGGTTGCAAATCGCTGATTTTCAATGCGTATGGTTGAAACAGAGGCGAAAAATTCGTTGCTGCGTCTGTTGCAACCGCTTGATAATCAGCAGCTACGAATTTTTGCCTCAAAAAATGAGCATAAATATCCTCTAAGCCGCTAATTTTCAGCCATTTACATAGGTTTGCTCCAAATTTCTCTGTTGCAACTCCTTGACAATCAGCAGCTACAGAGAAATTTTCATAGATTTTTTGGATTGTTTCACTCTTTATCCATATCTTTGCAGTCGCAACCAAACATTTCCGATATGCAACGTAACAAAATTGCCGAACAAATGACCCTTGACCTGTTAGACACTATCCCAAGCTACGAGGGGGAGAGCCTTAACACTTCACCGCGTCACCGAGAAGCCTTTATCAGCGAACTTTCCGAAGAGGAGGTGCGCAGCAGAGCTCGCAAGGAGCTACGCAATTATCGCCAAAGACAACGTACTCGAATGAAAGGCGCAACCGCTTCTACTCAGAAGGATGCAGAAGCTAATATCGAATTGGCTGAGCGGTTGGAGTCTGAAACAATGCCTTACACCGCTGAGGTTATCCGCAGCAACCCTTCCGTCTTGTCACCCTCCGATATTAAACGCGTAGATACCA
>JAHLAX010000119.1 GCA_020625875.1 bacterium
CTACGGAATCAACAGGAACAGTTTCATACCAAGAAATTTATAGCAGAGGAGGAAGTTATTACTATGCCGTATTTGCAGGTGCAAGCGGCGGGTCAATCTATTAAGCGCAACGGCCATGACAGTATATGTAGGTAAATTAAGGCCATGCTTAACGAGTTTATAAATGCGGCACAGACAAAATGGAATAGGAGTAAAACATGACAGTATATGTAGGTAATGCCGTCTGTGACGAGAATGGTCACGCAAGGGGCGGAAAGCCTGGAGATCAGACAGGACGGGAATTGAGGATTCAGCCCTGGTATCTCAATGCAAAGGGCTGGAGAGTATTCAGAGCGAAGGACCCTGCCGTTGCCAAGAAGATCGCAGACGATATGCGCTGGGCGTGTGACAACATGGCGATAGGGTACAACCAAAGCACAAGGAATACCCTGTACAATGCGGCGAAACCATTCGACTTCGATTGTGCAAAGGTAACAGAACTCTGCGAATGCGATTGCTCATCTCTGGTCCGCGTCTGTGTTCTGTATGCAGGTATAAAGATCAATGACTTCAATACCACAAGCGAACCGACAAGGCTCCTGAACACAGGGGCGTTTGACGAGATGGTGGGGGAGAAGTACACGGACGAAAGCGCATATCTTCGTGAGGGCGATATCCTTGTGACTCGCACGAAGGGCCACACGCTCGTCATTCTGAACGATGGCGATAAAGCGTATGACGATGACCCCGAACCGGAGCCTGAACCCGAACCTACGCCTGAACCTCCTGTTGAGTGGGCGTACAAGGTGCTTGTAACCGGAGATAGGGTGAATGTGCGGGATTCCGATTCAAAGGCGGGGAACGTCCTCTTCACAGCCCGTAAGGGCAATCGGTTTGACCTGATAGATTTCGCCCCGACAGGATGGTATCACATCGAGACATATAAGGGGCCTGGATACATCAGCAATCGACCCGATCTAACATGCCTTATCACGGTTTCGCAATGACATTATGTCCGTAATGATTCTATTCCCCAACTCTGAACTTAGTATCGGATTGGGGAATATTATGAATCTATCGGAATAGAATCCCTGAATCTATCGGAATATTATAACGGTACGCCGTTATATCTCTGCGGATAGTATGTGTATAAGGTATGCGATTATCTGCATAGTTATACATACAAAATTGAAAAGTCACGATTATGACAGTAATAATGTGCGCATTTGTCACGATTTTCGCATTATAAAATGAAAAAGGAGAAAGAAACATGGATAAGACTCTGCTTGCTAACATCATTTGGGCTGCCGCGTGCTTCATTCTGAGCGTAGTGGCTCAGTTCATCCGCGCCTACCTTAAAGCCAAGGGCGAGATCACTGAGGAAGCCGCCCATCAGATCGCTGTGGCCGAGGAAGTGTACTCCACCGTTGAAAAGGCGGGGGAGAGGAAGAAGAATCTCTGCATCGATGCACTATATGATATGATCCCGGCCCCTGTGAAGATGTTCTTCACCCGTGAGATGATTGGCGAGATCGTTCAGAAGGTCTTCGACCAGGTAGAGAAGTACAAGGACGTGTGGATTCAGGCCGCTGCCGAGGAGTTGGTAGGGAAACTGCCTGACCTGAATGAAAATGCCGAGGCTGAACACGCTGAGTAAAAACATATAAGAAAACATGCAAGAACGGAGTAGTTTGCGCTACTCCGTTTTGTTATCTCTTGGGTTAGTATCCGGGGCTGGCTCCCTTTTCTTGTTCCCGTGCGTCCTATTTTCTTTGCACCACGGACAGCTACCGTGATTCCTGCATGTGGCATCTATGGACTTCGCCCCACGATAAGGCTTGCGCTTTTCTTTGCCGTGTTCTATGGCTTTGTCAAGGCTCATACGCTTTATCCTTCGGAACAATTACGGTCCGTTTTTTCAAGTCGTATATAACATCGTCTGCTTCATAATCCGCATGTGGATTGCCTATCTTCTCGTCCACCCATTCCTCAACCATGCTGTCTCGGTCTATCAAATCCCCATGCCCTTCTGGGAGGGAGCATACGATGGGGCAATCAACCATCCGATTATTTCTTGCGTCAAACCTATATCCTTCTGACCGTCCCGTTACTCTGCAAATTGGATAATCCCATTGGTCTGCTTCAAACGGGCAATCGTGACAACAGCTCGGCATCTCCATCCGCACTACGCACTCGCTCATTCCTGCACCTCCTTACGCACCAACCGCACTATCGAAGATGCTGCCGACACTCTGCTGATTGTTGGTCAAACGCTTCGCATAGATAGTTGTGTTAGCGATGTTCGCATGGCCTAATGCCTGTTGAACCACATCGATAGGCACACCGTTCGTGAGCATGAAGCTGGCACTCGCATGACGGAGAGCATGGCTACGGATGTCCTTCTCTCCGGTAATCTTGCGGACCAACCGCTCCACCAATGCGCTCATAACCACACGGTCAAACGGTTTCCACGAACCGTCCTCTTCCACCACCACGAACAGCGGGTCCGTATCTCTGAGGTTAGCAGGTCTATACCCGCTCTGCATGTATGCTTCTACGGATTTCTGTGCCGTCTTGGGGAACGCCGCATACCGCTCTTCGCCACCTTTGGTGTTCACAAGGAAAACTCTGCCGTTCGCATAGTCAAGGTCACAGGGGCGGATACTCGCAAGCTCCTGGTTTCGACAGCTTGCCGTAAGGAAAACTGTGAGGATAGCTTTGTTCCTCGGCCATGTATCGTTATGGCAGCGGGTAGGCTTGTAGCTATTCAGCAGTTCAATCACCTGCTCACAGGTAAGCACATGCTCATACGGCTTGCGCTTCGCCTTGGATACCTTGCGCTTATCAGGCATGATGATGGAAAAATCGGGCATCTCAAAGTCCTTGTCCATAGCTTTGATGAAGCGGCAGAAGTACATGAGATGTTGGCAGTAGAGATTGATAGAGGTAATGCCGACACGCTCACTCTGATTCGTCCTCCATGCGAGGATGCTTGCGGTGGTCAGTTCGTCATTGGACTTCATGTACAGATCGAGAGTCCGGCTGTACCCTTCGATGGTAGCGGCAGTTTTGTCCGCTTTCAGAGACTTCTTGTAGATGTCAGCGTAGTATTTGATATTCATTGTGTACCTCCTGTTTACTTGGTATCTACATTATAAACCTATATGACAATAATGTCAACAAAAACTTTAGATGCAAACCCATGGCTGCGCTTTGAGAATCTTCTCGATAGTATCAGGATAGAAGTGGAAAGCCGGAACTGCCTTGCACAGTTCTCTCCGTTCCGTTGCTCTGAATTTCCACAGATACCACATCATGTGGTCATCCGATTTCTCCATATAGACATCATCGGAGATCATATGCCTGGTGATGCCCTTCTCGCGCCATTCCCTCTGCTGACGATAGTCAGCGTTCTCAATCTCATACACCTTCTTGGCAAGGATGCGGCTTTCTTTATTCAAAATCCTGCTCATGGTTGCACCTCCTATATTTTCTCGCAGACTCTGAAGGTAGTTTTGTAGTGGTCCTGGATAGCGGCTCTCAGCTTATTTGCGACAGGATCATGCCTACGGATAATCTTGTTCTTGAAGTAGTAGGACAGGGAAACTTCGGTGTACGGCTCAAACTCTGCCGTTCCGTCCGGTTTAAAGCCGAACGGGGAAACCGCAATACTCCCTCTGGCAGACTCATCGTCAGGGAATGCGGCAAGATACCCCCAGGACTTGGTGACAGGGTTGTACTCTTTGCGGAATATGACTCTCTCCATAGCTATACCTCCTTATATCCACGCAGTATTGATAAACCGCATAGGGTAAGTCTTCTCGACATATTGCCTACGCATATCGTCATTCATGGAGTGATATGTGCTGTCGAACAGAGACACATACTTCGCCCATGCCCCCTTGGAATCAAACCACTTTTCTGTCAGTATATACTTCTTGTATGTCATTCCCTTCCGTTTGGCTATAGCCTTGAGTTCCGTAAGCAGCGCATCCACTTTGCCCTGGATTTCATCAAAGCACTCATACTCATCCGTATACCATTCGATGAGGTAAAGCAGATTATGCCCACTGTCGAAGTGGTCTGCCAACTTCAGCTCATGCTCAAGAATCTCCTCCGCAGTATACTCGTGGTCACCCTCATACATCCAATACCCATACGCATAGTGCATGGTTTCCTTGATAGCGGAAATGATTTCATCTCTGGTCATAGTTAATCTTCCTCCTCTTCTACCATTTCTCTGAGAAAAC
>JAHLAX010000142.1 GCA_020625875.1 bacterium
CGGGGGTCCGCGCATTAACCGGAGTCGCTCCCGCTCAATGGCGCTCCGCAGTAGTCGCAGGTCCCGTAAATGTGATCGTTCGTGCATTCACAGTATGCGCACTTGCAGGTCGGCTCCCGCTTCGGAATGTCTATGGTCCCGTCTGTGTACCGGCTCCATGCAACAGTCGGGAAAGTGCATGTGAGAGATGAGGATGTACATAAAGTTGCCGAAGTCGATGAAATACTGCCTGTACTGGTGTAAGGGACGCTTATCACTTCCATGCCTTGAACATCCTCCCGATCCTCGCCTTGATAATGATCCGCCATAACGCTATCCGCTGCTTCAGGCTTAAATCGATCACTTCGTACTCAGGCTCATCCAATGTCATCAGCAAACTCCTTCCGTACCGTTTCCTGTAGATTCTCCCATTCGTCTAACATCAGCAGCTTCTTCGCTAACCGGACCGCACCACTGATCTCCGCTAAACAGATCGCCGCCTGTGCTTTCGCTTCTTCGTCAAGTGGACACTCCGATATCCAGGTGCTGCTTTCCCCAACTTGCTCCAGTACACCAAGAAGTATCGCTTCCCGGTCCGCAAATAAAATCCTCGTAATACCTTCTGACATGTCTTCGCTCCTTTCTGCATATTGCGGTTTATATAATAGTCTATTCCGTAAACCGTGTCAAGGGGGAAATAAACAATTAACAATATGACCCCTGCGGCGATCAAATCCCTGCTACGGCTTTTTAACCACCGGTGTGCCTGTGCTGCGTGTACATGCCTTGCGTGAATAGGGGGGTGGATGGGGTTGCTAGGCGAGTCCGCAGACTCGCTTCTCGAAGGCCGCCTGAAAACTGGGGGTGATTCATGGTATCATTATAATCATAATGATGCTAGTAAACGCAGCCGGAGGTCTAGGTCATCCTGGTCTTCCATCGCATCATCTGATATCGGTTATTACATCATCTAGTACTGCCGATTCACATCCGACTATATCGGCATCCGATATACTATGCCACGCATAGCATGTTAGTTAGCGGGGACTAACAGCCATCGCCGCCGCATATAACTATTATAACATTATATTATACTTGTTAGCATATGTTAACTGATATCGGCAGGAATCGCACCAAGCGCACCGAGATGCATACGGCTGTCGATGGCGCATACACATTTATGCATGGGATGAATACGCCGGAGGTCACGAGATTTTACTCCTCATTTTACCCTTGAAAAAGTCTAGTAAAATAGGCAAAAAATAATCGAAAAAAGTTTTTTCAAAAAAATGAGTGAAAAACGGATTATACATTTGACTTTTCTGTTGTACTGATTTCTGCATATTCCTGGTTTTCGACATTCAAAAAAGCTAGACTTTATCTATGTTTTTTAACGATGGCGCATACAGCCGGTGTTATTGCATAAATTCTTCGGCGCATATTCACCTAGATATGCAATGCATACGATGTAGTTTTTCCCTAAGTTGGGCATCTTTTAATGTTTTTTTATACATTGATTTCATCATGTTCGTTTGAAAAAACGCCCATTTGTCTAAGTTTTTTTAAGCAAAATGCATAATGTATAGACCATTAAAAATATGCAAGTTGTTTACGCTGCGGCTATGTGGTATACTTACAGCGTAAGAAAGAGAAAAACAAACGAACGAACCAAAAGGAAGGAGTGATGAACGGTAGCCGCCCCGCAAGACAAGGGCGAACGGAAAAGACCATCTCATGCGATGGCAACGGAAACGGTACTTTGAAAACAGAATAGCGATGGCACAAGTCGATACTGTAGTACGCAAGCTTGCCGTGACCATCTCATTCGATGATAGCAAGCGCATACGGAAAGACCATCTATACATATTGTAATGGGTGTAGGTGTGGAAAGTGTAGTGTATCCATCGTGTAAAGCATTCCAGGAAAAAGGTCCACATGTACCGAAAACATGCCCAAAAATTTTATGGAAGGAGTATACCAAAATGAAAAAAACTGATTGGAAACAAATGTGGAAAGAGGATGTAAACAGCATGCTTGCCACGATGTGCGAAAACATGGCTTGCGACTTGCGGTATGGATACGATGCAAGAGGAAAGAGTATGCAAGAGTATCACAAACAGATTACTAGATACATGTATTGGATACAGGATAGCATGAACGCAATGGAAAAGATGGAAGAAGAAAAAGCACAAAAATGGGCATACGCTGATTTGAAAAAGCGTGGTGCAATAGCATAAAAAGGAGGATTGAAAAATGGGTAAAAAGGTAAACCAGGAATTCACCCGCAAGAATGGGTGCAAAGTGCCTTGCTACAAAAGCAAGTACTGTGTCAATGCAAGTCCAGTATGGGTATCTGATGACATGAGCGGCAAAATGGAAGGAATTCCATCGGTATCGACTTCATGCCTTGTCAATCCGTATTGCCTTGCTAGAATGCGCAATGGCGAAATGGTATGCGCTCA
>JAHLAX010000143.1 GCA_020625875.1 bacterium
AGCACTATAAAATTCAGCATTGGTTGCCCAATCTTGACCATACCTATCTGTATCATTTTCATAAAGTGTCATTGAATCTTTGTATAAGTTTCTAGCTAAATTATGGAAATATTGATTTGCAGTTATTTTAGCAGCAGCATCTTCTTGTAACAATTCATCAACTAAATCAAATCTTTGCTGTGCAGTTTTTGCCTGTTGATCGGAGAATCCCTTTAGACTATTGACTGTATTAAGTACATCATTAGCTGCTTGTGCTCCAAGCGTAGCACCTTTAGCTAAAGATTCTGCACGATTATTTCTAATAGAGTCTAAGTAAGATGCGACTTCTTCTGTATTATTTTGAAGTGTTGCATTGTTTGCTTGTTCTGAACGATACTTTCCTGCTTCAACAGCAGCAGAAGTTCCTGCTTTAATCAAATCATAATAATTACTAAGGTCATAGTTTAGATTATGTAAGTCAGCCAGTTCTTGATTCGACCACCATTTAACAGGTTTAATATCCCTTTGATATGGTTCAAAATCTGTATCAAAATAAGTGGGAGCTGATACACCAGGTAGTGTAGGTCTTCCAGCAGCATAACCAGCTTTAACGTCATCCACAATATTTTTTACATCATAAGGTAAATAACCATCTAGGTTTTCACCAATCTTTTTTAATAATGTTCTAGCTTGTGGGTTAGTAGTAAATAATTGATTACGCCCATGTTGCCAAAAGTTATTCCAACCACTAGCGTTATCACTGTAGTTCTTATCTAGTTGATCCATTATTTTTACAGCCTTTTTATACTCATCAGTATCTAAGATACCACGAGTATGCATATCAGCCATTATTTGTTTTACAGGTACATCTTTATAACCTGAATCATTTAAACGCTTTACAAGTTGGTCGTATTCTTTATCTGTTTGTTCTCCAGATGCCCAACGTGCTCCAGTATAAGTTCCAACGGCAAGTGCAGTAGGAACTAAAATAGTTAAAATACCCATCTACTTACCTCCTATCCTGTCTTTTGATTAAAACCTTGGTTGTATCTTAAGTTATTTGTTAAATAAGAACTTGCATCTTGATCATTACGTCCAGTTATAGCCATATAATAATTATAATTCTTTAGCCATTGATTTTGAGTGGCATAACTCTGAGCAGCTGTTTGTGCATTAGTGGCTTGTGCTTGAGCAAGTCCATTATATTTAGAAGCGATTCCTTGATTGGCTAATCCTTGTGCAGCTCTATCAGCAGCATACATTTGTCCATAAGCATCTAATGTATCTACATATTGCTTTACATCAGATGCATTCTTTTGTGCACCTAATGAAGATAGAGCAGTACCGATACTATTATACTGTTGTCTAGCTAACCATGGGTTATTAGCAAGGTCTGCTTTTCTCATTTCTTCAAGATAGTTTTCAGTTTGTAGTAAATTATAATCATCTTCAGCATAATTTTGTCCAGCACCTAACAGCGTAGATAAAGTGTTAGCAGCAACTGTACCACGAGTATTAGAAGTTTGAGCTGCATTTTTATATGCATCTACATAATCTCCTACCATTCTTCGATATTGGTCTGCGTTATTAGCAGCATAGTCATTACGTAAATCACGTTGTGTATCTATGGCTGCATTATAATAATCATTCGTTTTCTTATTATAATCATTTAACCAATAATCTTCATTATATAAATCAGATATACCATAAAATTCAGCAAGTTCTGGAGCACTCCATACCTTTGGGTGTTCTAGTTCATAAATCCTTTGCTCCATTTTTTCATTCTGTTTTTGTAACATATTTACGAGTGTGCTTATAGCAGGATCAGAACC
>JAHLAX010000163.1 GCA_020625875.1 bacterium
ATATGTGGATGAACTTGCACAAAGGGCAAACACCGTATGGAAGGAAAGGGTTTTTGATTCTACAGAACATGGAGAGATTACAGTTCCTGGCGGAACGTACGGATATTCCGTTGATATAGAAAAAGAAACAGATGCCATACTCGATACTATCTGTTCCGGACAGGATGAGGAAAGGGAGCCGATTTATGATTCTGAAGAAGACGGAGAATACGACGTCAACAGCGGGATAGGGGATACTTATATTGAAGTAAGCATCGATGACCAGCATCTCTGGTTTTATAAAGACGGGGAACTTGTGCTGGATACAGACATTGTTACAGGAAACCGAGGAAACCACGACACGCCGACAGGGGTTTACCGTATACTGTACACACAGAGAAACGCCACATTAAAAGGGCGCATTATGTCTAACGGCGAACCGGAATATGTAACAAAAGTATCTTACTGGATGCCGTTTTATGATGGATGCGGATTCCATGACGCAAACTGGCGCGGAAGCTTCGGCAGTTCCATATACAGGTGGAACGGTTCGCACGGGTGCGTGAACATGCCTCCCGCAAAAGCGGCAGAGCTTTACGATTACGTGCAGGCAGGCACAATTGCTGTCATTTACTGATTTTGTGGAAGGATATTATAGATGTCCGTTGGAGCGTTCCGGCGCTCCTTTTTTTATTATGCGAGGGACATTATAAATGTCCTTTCTTTGAAGAAACCTGATAAAATAAGGGTTTTTTCAGTGTCGTTCCTGCCGTTACGGTCAGTTTTCACTTTTAACGGACACCTATAATGTTCTTCCACACTGCGGGTTAAATGACAAACTGTTGGCACATGCGAATAAGAACATCTGATGATTCAAAACATATACGGCATCGGATGTTTTTATTTTTTAAAAAAACACTCATTTTTTATTCAGTAATAAAAATTCGGAAAAAGGAGGTAAAAAAACAACATGGTAATAACAGTATATTTCGACATGGATGGAGTCCTCGCCAAATGGCGGAACGCCAAAGTGAAGAAAACCCATAAGCGGAAATTTTTTCTGCGAAGTAAACTGCAGATGAATGTAAGGGATGCGATAGCGCTCCTTGGTGAAGATGAGCGCTTTATTATCAACGGTCTTTCCCATGCGTATACCGACGCACACTCCGCAAAGAATAAACATATATGGGTGCAGCGAAAAAATGTCGTATTTAATAAGCTTATTATTGTTCCTTACGGAAAGAACAAGGCTGATTATGCGGCAAAAAAAGGTGTAAAAGTGCTCGTGGATGATAATTCAAAAGTCCTGCGGGCATGGTGCGAAAAAGGCCCCGAATACATTGGTATCAAATTCTATAATGGTATCAATGGAAATAATGGTACATGGACGGGACCGAATATTTCCCATGAAATGACTGCCGAAGAGATGACAAGAACTATCATTAAGATAATCGATGATGCAGTTTCGGAAAGGAAGGCAGCATGACAGAAGGGAAAACTCCTGTCACAGTCATGATATGCGGCAGGAGCGGAACAGGAA
>JAHLAX010000066.1 GCA_020625875.1 bacterium
ACCGCTATGTCAATCCTCCAAAGCCGGTATACCAAAAGCTGTCGGAGCTTGTAAAAGACAAGAACTATTTTGTTATCACAACAAATGTCGATCACCAATTCCAACGCGCGGGATTTGACAAAACCCGCCTGTTCTACACGCAGGGCGATTACGGCTTGTTCCAAAGCGTGAACCGCAATCTGCAAAAGACCTACGACAATGAAGAATGGGTGTACCGGGCGATGGAAGCGCAGGGCTTTGTCAAAGATAAAAACGGCATTTTCAAAGTGCCCAACGACAGGAATATCCAAATGAGGATTCCGACAGAGCTTATCCCAAAATGTCCCGATGACGGTAGCGACGTTGTGATGAACCTCAGAAGCGACGACAGCTTTGTCGAGGATGAGGGCTGGCACAGAGCGTCAGCGGCGTATGCAGACTATCTGAAAAAGCACGAAAATGATCACGTCCTCTATCTGGAGCTCGGCGTCGGCTCAAACACGCCTGTGATTATAAAATATCCTTTTTGGCAGATGACGCTGACAAACGATAAGGCGACCTACGCCTGCTTGAATTACAGCGAAGCGTACTGCCCGGAAGAAATCGCCGTGCAGTCGGTTTGTGTTAACGGTGATATTGGAGATACGCTTGATGAAATGAATTGAATTCGCAGACAAGTATTGATTGGAGGATCATTATGGCAGAAAAAATCAAACAAACAGCAGGCAGAGATCAGCTTGGCGAATTTGCGCCGATGTTTGCCCACCTTAACGACGATGTATTGTTCGGAGAGGTTTGGAACGAGGAGGCAATCGACGTCAAGACCAAGTGCATTATCACTGTCGTTTCGCTTATGGCGTCGGGAATCACAGATTCCTCCCTCAGCTATCATTTGTTAAATGCGAAGAACCACGGCGTTACAAAGGAAGAAATCGCCGCGATCATTACCCATGCCACGATGTACGTCGGCTGGCCTAAAGGATGGGCAGTATTCCGATTGGCAAAAGACATTTGGACAGATTAAGAGACGAAACAACATGATTTTAATGGGGTGCGTAAGCGCGTGACTCAGGAGAGCGCCAGGTTCGCAATCTGGAGATAAGGGGATTTGAAGCCGAGCTCTGTTCTGTTTGACCATATCCCTATTCTATGATAAAATGATAATACTAAAGCTTCATAATAAAAAAGGAAATCTTCTATGTTTTTCAATAATAAAAAAATCAACAAAGAATTATACAAAGACATAGAGCGATACATAAGCTCAAACCTCATTCAGCCAAAGCCCGCCGCGCGATTTAAAGGCGAGGCGAAAGCGAGATTCGCTCCACGCGCTGAAGTATGCGAGCCGATGGTCTTTGAGGAGCAGGCTGTTCCCGATGATTTGAATGACGCTCTCAGCCATATTGACGAGAGCTTTTCGGAAATGCTGCTTCGCAAGATTGACGAAAAAGGTATGAGCGACTCAGAGTGCTACAAAAAAGCAATGATCGACAGAAAGCTTTTCTCAAAAATCCGCGGCAACCGCCTCTATAAGCCGAGCAAGCAGACGGCTATCGCGTTCGCTATAGCGCTTGAATTGAGTCTCGACGAGGCTGAGGATATGCTCTGCAAAGCTGGCTATGCCCTATCGCACAGCAGCAAGTTCGATATTATCATTGAATATTTTATTCTTAAAAAGAATTATAATCTCTTTGAGATAAATGACGCGCTCTATTCGTTTGACCAGCCGCTTATCGGCGGATAATTTGTCGCCTGACAGGCGACCATTCTAAAACCGAATCAATATATACTGTAGTCACAAGGTAAACAAAACCTTGTGACTACATTTTTATTTAAGGAGAAAAGACAATGAAAAAGACAACAAACAACATCACGGAATTAGTTTTTATACTCGACAGAAGCGGATCGATGAGCGGACTTGAGAGCGACACAATCGGCGGTTTTAATTCTTTAATAGAAAAACAACGCAAAGAAGACGGCGAATGTTTTGTTACGACAGTGCTTTTCGACAACGAGCTCGAGACAATTCACGACAGAGTAAAACTCTCCGAAATCAAACCGATGACCGACAAGGATTACACCGTGCGCGGCTGCACAGCGCTGATTGACGCTATCGGCTCCACAATTGAGCATATCGAAAGAATCCACAAGTACGCCCGAGACGAGGATGTGCCCGAAAACACAATGTTTGTGATAACCACAGACGGTCTCGAAAACGCCAGCCACAAGTACTCTAGCGACGAGGTCAAAAAAATGATTGAACAGCGAAAGGAAGCCGACGGCTGGGAATTCCTCTTTATTGGCGCTAATATCGACGCCGTTGAAACGGCAAAGCATTTTGGCATAGACGAGGATAGAGCTGTTAATTATCACGCGGATAAAAAGGGAACCTCGGTAGTATACGAAACCGTTGCGAGAGCTGTCGGCTCGGTCAGAAGGCACAAGCCGCTCGCGTCAGGCTGGAGCAAGGCTATAAGCGAGGATTATGAAAGCCGAAAGTAATATTAACCAAAAAGCTGTACAAGCATAAAATGTAATAACCGCCTTATAGCAAAAAGGCGGAATAATACGAAAGGAAAGTTTTATGTTCAGTACAGAAACCACCAAGTGCTCCTGCGGCTGCGGAAAATGCGGCTTTAACCCCTGCGCCGTAACATGCGCCAATCCCGTGCAGAGCTTCGGCGATTACGCATATATCTACAACACAACGGCACAAACCATCGCCGAAAACACGGCGTTCACGTTTTCTGCCAACGGTCCGCTTTCGGGCAGTATAACCCACACAGCGGGCACCGAGAATATAGTCATAAACAAAACAGGCGTTTATCTGATAACTTTCTACGCTGTAACCGAAACCGCGGATGTTGAAATAGCGCACTATAAAAATTCTCTGCCTGTTCAGGGAGGCAACTACTCATCTCAGTACGGACAGGTTATCCTATCCGCGCAGACAGGCGATGTAATTACCGTTGTCAACACAAGCGGCGCGCCTATCGACCTGACAAGCAACGCGGGCGAAGTTAACGCGTCAATAACAATTGTAAGATTATTTTGATTAATTAAGCATAACAAAAAGTGAGCCGCCGCTTAACGCGACGGCTCATCAATTATTTATTTCTTAACCTTAATCTTTACTGTAACTGTCTTGGACTTAGCTTTATAAGCCGTGGTGCCCTTGGCTGTTACCTTGAATGTTACCTTATAGGTCTTGCCTTTCTTGAGGCCCTTCTTAACGGTAAT
>JAHLAX010000164.1 GCA_020625875.1 bacterium
GCAACAGCATTAAAGGCATGTATCCGGCGGGAAACGCCGGGGAAAATACAGCAAAAAAAACATATACGCCTGAAGAATTCAAAAAGGAAGCGCTCAGCATTATCAACATACACATTGAGGACGAACACCAGAAAGCCGCATTTGTAGAGATGATTGCCGCCCGTGCATCTGATTTTATGAATGAAGCAGGCGTTGATGCTGATTTTCACATTTCCGACATGTTCAGCAGAAGCGTCATGGAAGATACATCTATTGAAATCCACAGAAACCACAGCGATGTTTTCATAAGCAGCGACGGTAAATATACGATTTCTTTCAGGTGTATGTATATACATGGAAAATCTGCGGATTTTATCATGGAACTGATTTTGACCAGAACCGCCGAAAACGGAAAAGAATTCTTCGATATGGAGAAAAAGACATGGATAAGTGAAAAGGAATACGAGGAATCCAGTCTGAAGGAATTTTCCGTATTCGTTGAAAAAGAAACAGACATACCTCGTCAGATTATCGAAGAAATAAGAAAAAAAGGAGACCATGCATTTGCCATTGGAATGCATTACTTCCGGGCGGGGAACAGAACGCCGGAAGAATGGGAGGCGTTTAAGACCGAGAACGAGAACATTATTTCCATCATGAGGGATTCCGGCACAGTGCTTGGATTTGAAATCATCGACGACAAGCTTTACGCAATCCCCTCCGATATGGGACATTTCGGCGTCGCCATGCGGTATGAGGACGGAGTATACAAAGTTTATCAGTATTTCGACAGAGACCAGGCAGTAGAATATTACAGTGACGGAGAGTTCCCCGCTGCGATTTTCAACGAAATCGTCGAAAGCACAGACAGGGATGAGCGGCTGTTCCTTAAACAGGCATTCGAGTTGAAAACAAGTTATGAGGCAATGCGTTTTGTGGAAGCGCATATGGATAGGAACACGACTTTTGACGCAGCCCTGACTGTGCCGCTTTCAAAAAACATCATCCTTCATCTTGACGGAGAAGCTATGGAATCCCCCGAAATCATCTGGAATAAACTGCATGGATGCCATAAACGCGATTATTCAAGAGACAATATCAGGGAATTTATCGGATTCCTGAAAAGTGTCGGGGAATTTATCACAGATACAGAAAACAGTATAATGGGGTCTGATTATGCGCCTGAAGAAGATTAAGGAAGTTTTTAAAAGATATTCTGAAATTGGACACGACAATGATAAGGTCGTTATCCAGCTGAACGATGAAAACGAAGAAAGGCAGGAGATTCCCGTTTACCTTGTCCGTCCTAACAGGGACAGGAAAACGATGCAGATTATCCCCGATGGGAAACTGACACTGTATGAAAAAGACAGGGACAAGCCTATTCGTGCCGTCGTAAAAGAAGAATCTGAAGAAGGAGACAAAAAGGGAAAGAAGAAAATATCGTTTCTTTGCCCTAAGTGTGGTTTCCTTTTAAGAAAAACAGATAATTTTTGTTCAAAGTGCGGAAGACGGGTGCTTATTGATTAAGGCGCGTCCTGGCTGATTTTTTAAAAAAATGTATCGAGGCAGCGTCAAAAATAAAAGACGCTGTCTTTAAAAAAAACAGGATACCCGCAGCGGTTGCGGATATCCTGTTGTTCTTTATAGTTCGATAATAGGTCTGCCTTTTTTTAATTTCTGGCATGTGCCCAGCATAAATACAGGCATCAGAAGAAGCAGATGCCATGTGCTGCTGACACCGCATGCCCAGAAAACAGGAACACACGGAGCCGAGATGATGAATGCAGTGGACATAAAATCCTCTGCTTTTTTCGTACTGTCTGAAACAAGAAACAGACAGACGGCAATAATGGTTGCGGAAACAAAGTTCATATAATACCTCCTTTTTTATGGTTGTTCATGTGACTATAATATGCTTGTCGGAAAGAACAACAAAAAGAGCCGCAGATGTCTGCGGC
>JAHLAX010000181.1 GCA_020625875.1 bacterium
ATCTGCGCGGCGCTCTAAAAACGCTTCCCCGAAGCGTTTTTACCTTCGGTTTGCGCTGACGCTTAAACCTCGGCACGAGCTGTTCAAGTCCTGTTACCTGCACTTTGCTGGTATAATTGATTCAGGGAGTACTCTTTGGAGTACTCCCTGAATCAATGGGTAATCCGTCTGATTATGATACAATGATACGCTCGAAAATATTATGCGGTCAACCTATTAACTGCAATTACCGTTTTTTTGGTTTTGAATTTTATATGCGGTCAACCTATTATCTGCAATTCCTGTTTTTGGCCTGTTTTTCATAATTTTTTCCGTCTGCGGTCAACTAATTAGAAAAAGCTCTTGAAACTATCCCGAACTCTGTGATAAAATAAAGATGCTAAGTTGCATAAATTCCAAATATAATCTTTGTGTAAAAAATCAAATGTTGTAAGTGGTTCTATATGGTATAATACTAATGCAATTGCTCTACTATCAGAAGAGGATAATTTCAAAAACATTTAGGAGGTTTAGTTGTGGGAAAAACTAAAAAAGCAGTCAATATAATTGTTGCAGTTATGATTATTGGATTATTATTAATTGAATCAAATTTTATAGGAAATGCAACCAATATTAGTTATTTGGATACTAGTGAAAATGTTTCAAATACGTTTCTTGAAACTTTGCCAATAATAGAATATGATCAATACAGTGGCAACCTCGGGGACAGTTTTGTTTATCCAATTGGTCAACACAAAAATACACGTGGTAATACTGATATTAATGGAAATAGCCATAATCATGGTATTGAAGGATGGGTCGCTAGATGGAACTATACTGCTGAAAAATCTTGGGCATACAGTGTCTTTGATCTCAAAGGCAAATATAGTAAACTAAACGGAAGATATGCATTGCTACAAAGTTATAATACAAATGATTTTAATACTACTTTAGATTTTTTAGGGGATGGAGTGCTTCTAAAACGGTATGTCTTAAAACCTGGCACAGATACATTTGAAATTGATTTAGATGTTAGTGGTGTTAAGCATCTGAAAATATATTTTCACGATAATGATTATTTTTGTGGAGGAACATCCTTTGGATTGATTGATATGATATTGGATGATTATGCACCTGAAGGCTCCTTGTTTTATAATTCAAAAAAAATAGATGGAATAAATGTAAAATTCGATCCAAATTGGTTCATTAAAGATTCAAAGGTATATAATCATAATATTGCAACGCTTTGTGCTCAAATGTGCTTACAGGGCTATCAAAAAAAAGCTGATGTAAAGTTGGCATTAAAATCTCTTGGATTTGACGCGGAAGATAAATATATTGATTTAGATACCGGTAGGGATGAAATGAATTATTTCATTGCGTCACAACTAATAGACAAAGAAGGAGATAAATACAACTTGGTTTTTGTTGGGTGTATTGGCTCACATAAAATGCAATGGAACTCCGATTTTGATCCGTGGAACCAAGACAGTGAATCAAGTTATAAATACACAGATGATGAAAAGAATAATTATCATTTAGGTTTTTGCGATGCAAAGAATTATGCAAAAGAAAAGCTAATTTCATATTTGAATGACAATGGATATACTAAAAGCAATACAAAAATATTGTTAACAGGACATTCAAGAGGCGCTGCAGCTGCTAATCTTTTGGGGGCAGAAATAATTAAAAACAATGTATTTGTTTCTGATAAAAACTTATTTACATACACGTATGCTTCTCCAAATGTTACAAAAAGCAAAAGTAAAGATAAAGGCTATATATATGAGGAAAGCCAATACAAACGAATTTTTAATATTGTTTATCCTAATGATTTTGTAACAAAGGTTTTGCCTTCTCAATGGAAATACGGAAGATTTGGTACAACTTATTCTTTGCCCACAAAAAGTAATGATCGTTGGAATAATCAAAAATATAAAAAGAAAATGTTAACGTATTATTCTGTGCTTAATAACGTTATTCAAGGAAACACAGATTTTAATGAGTATAAAGATGGAGAGGATACCGTATATAAGATTGTAAAAAAGTTTTCAACATATATTAACGGCTTAGAAGATTACTATTATAAAGATTATTTATTTTATAGTGGTAAATCAATGTATGGTGATCAAACTTATCAATTATATATGACGCCTTATGATTTTTTCCAAGAAGGATTATGTCCTTTTGTTAATGGAACTGATGATATTTTGCTTTTACCCGCATATTCCTTAATGATGGATACTAAAAGAGGAGGAAGCGACTTATATAAATCAATATCACAATTCTTTATTATTAATCAAGCTATTTCACCAAAATTTGCAGACGCGCATAAAATGGAAACATATTGCTCGTATATGATGGGTTTAAGTTCTGATGAAGTAACAAAGCCACGTAAACCGAAAAAAGGCACAGTAAATTGTCCCGTAGATGTTGAAGTATACGATAAGGAAACAAACGAACTTGTCGGCAGAATTGTGAACAATACCGTAGATGAAGAAATTGAGGCAAAGGAAAACTCTGTAGTTATGTCTGTTGACGGGGATGAAAAGGAATTCTGGCTACCCTCTAACGGTAACTACGATGTCCGCTTAATCGGCAACGATAACGGTAAAATGGATTATTCTGTTTCTGAGATAGATTCCGACATCGGTGAAATCAGCAGAACAAATTATAATGATATTGAAGTAGAAAAAGATAAAGTATATACAGATACATTCAATGAAGATACTTCACTGAGTGAGAATAATACAATTACAGGCGAAAACGGTGAAGAGGTTAAAGCCGACGAATCGTTCACGACTGATAATATTGTAGAATATACCGTTGAAACAAAAGTTGAAGGCAGCGGTTACGCTACCAAAACTCAGAAAGTTGTAAGCGGTGATTACGTTACGTTAACAGCTTCTCCCGATAAAAGCGATTTTATTGGTTGGTATCAAGGCGAAAATCTTATTTCAAAAGATTTAGACTATCGATTTAGACCAAATGATAATATAACATTGGTCGCTAGATTCACTGATGCGATTACAGAGTCGACTAAAAAGAATATAGGCTACTGCAATGTCAGCGGTATCAAAGCCAAGACTTACAACGGCAAGGCTCAGACTCAGAGCGTAACGGTAAAGAACGGCACAAAGACCTTAAAGAGCGGCATGGATTATACCGTAAGCTACAAGAATAACAAAAACGCGGGAAAAGCTACGGTTACAATCACAGGCAAAGGCTCTTACAAAGGCACAATCAAAAAGACCTTCA
>JAHLAX010000248.1 GCA_020625875.1 bacterium
GGCAGCACCGTCTTCGCGTGGGGCGTCAGCTTCGGTACTGGGAATGTCGGCTACTACGGCAAGTTTGTCACCACCTACGTGGTGCGGCCCGTGGCAGTATTTAGATTTACCCTTTAGCCTTTCGCCTTCGCCGCGCTCTGTTTCAGAGAGCGCGGCAGTGCGGGGGCCAGAACGGAAATAGAGAGATTCATGGAAAAAGAAGGTCAGATACTTCAGGGTGTCGCGATTCCGCCGGAAGCCGTGGCGAAATCCAACGCCCTGAAGGCAAAGAGGGGAAAAACGCTGGCGAGTTTGCCTGTTTTCAGGGATGCCGCAAGCCTTCTGCTTGAAGTTATACTCATCGTGAAGGGCGGCCCGAAATCCCTGCGCGGGTTCTATGACGAGATAATCGGAAATACGACGGAGATCATGAAGACCATCGGTATGGCCGACGCCTCGATCTGGAGTCCGGAAGACAGGGTATGGTACCTGAACAACGCCATCTCGCTGGCGGAAGTGGAGAAAACATATTTCACGGCGCTACGCAAGGCCGGCCTCCTTCCGAAGGATGCCGACAACAAGCTGATGTCGCTCGTGAAGCGTATTATCGCGCAGCTAGTGGGATGGCGCGCTAAGACGCGGGGCGAGGGTGCGATTCCGTCCGTCATGACGAAAAATCCAGAAGACGCGAACGATGGAACGCAGAGTGCCTCATAATCCATTAAATGGGCGGTTTACTACGGTGGGCCACACGGTTCGCCGTAGTTACGATGATGCAAAACCGCAGGAACACAGCAACTACTGGAGCAGCACTGAGAACAGCACCAACAACGCGTGGAACGTCAACTTCGGTACTGGGAATGTCAACAACAACAACAAGTATAACACCAACAACGTCGTGCGGCCCGTGGCAGCACTTGATGGATTATCCCACGATTTCCCTCTTTTTTATCTGACCGTTATCGAGGCGTATCACGACTGCATGCGCGGGAAGCGATCCTCGCCGCAGGCGCTGGAGTATATGACGATAGCGCAGGAAGACCTTCTCCAACTCGCCATCGAGCTATATACCGGGACCTACACTCCGGGGCCGTCGACCTGCTTCCTGGTCAAGTACCCGAAGCTGCGCGAGGTGTTCGCGGCGCACTTCCGTGACCGCATCGTCCATCACTGGATCTGTCTGCGCCTGATTCCCCTGTTCGAGGAACGGTTCGAGGCCCAGGGAAACGTCTCCTTCAACTGCCGGAAGAACTTCGGTACGTTCAAGGCCGTGCAGGCTGTCGAGGAAGGATTCGAGCGGGTGTCGTTCAACTACACCAGGCAGGCGTGGGTGTTCCGGGGCGACCTGGTCGGCTTCTTCAACAGCATCAGCAAGACGAAGCTCTGGTATCTCCTGGAGCGCTTCATCACCCGCCGGTACCACGGCGACTACAAGGACATCCTGATCGCCGTGACGAAGATCACCGTGATGCACCATCCGGAGCAGAACTGCATCTTCAACACGGATCCGAAGGAATGGCTGGGCCTCGCCCAGCGGAAGTCGTCCTTCTCGTGCGACAAGGACCGGGGCGAACCCATCGGAAACCACACCACGCAGCAGTTCGCGAACTTCCTGCTCTCGTTCCTGGATGCCTACATCCACTTCCTGTTCCGGCACAAGAACTACGCATACGTCCGGTTCGTCGACGACTTCGAGATCACCTGCGACGACAAGGCCTTCCTGCTGGCTGCCATCCCGAAAATCGCCGCGTTCCTGCACGACGCCTTGCTCCTGGATCTCCACAAGGACAAGCGGTACATCCAGCCCGTCTCGCACGGACTGAAATTCGTCGGCGCGGTCATCAAACCGCACAGGACGTATCTGTCGAACAA
>JAHLAX010000067.1 GCA_020625875.1 bacterium
AGATCCTTCGCTTACGCTCAGGATGACAGTAACTAATAGGTTAGAAACGTAATCCCCCTTGAAATCAGCAAGTTGATTTCTTTCCCCCTATAACAAAAGGGGGGGCTGTACAAAAGCTCAAAAAAGCCGATTGTAAAACCATATCGCACCTTAATTTTAACACACTTCTCTCTAAAATACTCACCAAAATCTCAGCTCATTATTTATATAAATTGCACAACAAAAAGGCTTCCCGACAAGGGAAGCCATCGTTTCATCCGAACACAGGCTGAGGCTGAACGCCGTTGAGCGCCTGCTCTATACACTCGGGCAAAAGCTCAAAGTGAGCCACAAGCGAGTTCGGCTTGTTCTCGTAATCGTCCTGGCTCATCGGAACAAAGTAGTAGTGCTTTGTATTGAGCAGTCTGCCGATATTCTGAGCCGCCGCGCCGAGCCCGTCGTTAGTAGAGGTGCAGAGCAACACAGGTCTGCCTATACGCAGGTGCGACTTGACCGCCATAGTCACCGTGGTATCGGTGATTCCGTTCGCGAGCTTGGCGAGGGTATTACCCGTACACGGCGCCACAACGAGCAGGTCGCACATTTTCTTCGGTCCTATCGGCTCAGCCGCCTTGATTGTATGGATAATCTCTCTGTCCGTTAGTTTTTCAATTCTATCTATAAAACCCTGAGCAAGTCCGAACCGCGTATTGGTTGAGTAGGCGTTCTCGCTCATCACAGGGATAATATTATAATCATCGTTTATAAGGTTTTCAATCTGAGGCAGCGTCCGCGAAAAGGTACAGAACGAGCCGCACATCGCAAACCCTATATTCGCCTTTGCCAACCGTATTCCTCCTTTAAGACTTTTAGTATGGCGTCGCATATGATTTCGCCCGCGGCTTTCGGCGAGCATTTGCCCGGTAGCCCGAGGGCGTGGATCGCTTTGAACCCAAGCTTTTCCGCTGCTTCAAAGTCCACTCCGCCGCGTGAGGACAGGTCGATTATCAGCGTCTTGTTATCGCTGTTATTTAAAACGTTTTCATCAATAATCAGCGCGTCGGCAGTGTTAAAAACAATGTCATAACCGCTTAGATTGTCAATTTCAGAAGTAAAAACCGAGCTATAGCACTTTATCTCTTTTCGGCTCGCCACAGTCACCTCGGCGTTCAGGGCATTCAGCATTTTCACTAAAGCCGCGCCAATCCTGCCGTAACCTATAGCCAACGCTTTCGCGCCTGAGATTGTGCCGTCGTAGTTTTCCATAGCGACCTGTACCGCCCCCTCGGCGCTCGGCAAGGCGTTAGCCAAAGCAAAATCCTCTCGCTTCAGCAAATCACGCGCGCGGCATTTCTCTGTGTCTAGAGTGTCCGCCTTACCCATTATTACGAGCTTGCCGCTCAATATGCTTTCATTCAATTTTATTTCTTTATCAGAATAATAAGCGGGCACAACTCCCCCGCGCAGCCCCGTAATCGGTAGCACGATTATATCCGCAGAATAAAAATCATCAAGCTCGGGAATATCATTGTCCCTCAGCTTTTCAAAACCGTACATATACACATCAAAGCCGTTTTCTCTGAGCGTGCGCGCGGCGTAATACTGACGTTTGTCCCCGCCGATAAACAGAATCTTCTTGTCCATATTCAACACCTTTTAGTTCAGTTTATGCAACAGAAAAAATAAAGTGAAAAAAGGCTTGACAAAATAAAAAGATGTGATACAATATAATTAAGTTGTACGCAATTTAATTGCATATTTTATACGGAGGTAAAACTATGAGTATTTATGATTTTAAAGTAAAAGACGCCAAGGGCGAAGAAGTTTCGCTGAGCGATTATAAGGGCAAGGTTCTTTTGATCGTCAACACAGCCACGGGCTGCGGCTTCACTCCGCAGTATGAAGGACTCGAAAAGCTCTATGAGGACTACAGGGACAAGGGCTTTGAGATTCTCGACTTTCCCTGCAACCAGTTCGGAAATCAGGCGCCGGGCACCGAGGACGAGATTGTGTCGTTCTGTCAGCTTAAGTTCGGCACAAAATTTAAGCAGTTCAAAAAAATCGAGGTCAACGGCGAGAACGAGGAGCCGCTCTACACCTATCTTAAGTCACAGAAAAAGGGCATCGGCGGCAGCAAAATCAAATGGAATTTCACCAAATTCCTTGTAGATCGCGAGGGCAACGTTGTTGAACGCTTCGGCTCAACAACTACACCCGCGAAAATCGCCGCGAAAATTGAGGCGCTGTTATAATAGGGTATTGTATTTTTCACATTGATGCGTTAAAATACTATGTGGAGGGATTCAGATGAGCAATGATATTTATGACGGACTGAAACTTAAAAACCAAATCTGCTTTCCGCTTTACGCTTGCGCCAAGGAGATAGTGCGAAAATACAAGCCGTTTCTTGACGAGCTCGATTTGACATATACCCAATACATTACAATGATGGTTCTTTGGGAAGAAAAGCAAATTAACGTCAAGGATTTGGGCAACAAGATTTTTCTCGATTCGGGCACACTCACTCCCCTGCTAAAAAAGCTAGAGGCAAAGGGATATATTCTACGCGAGCGCTCAAAGGAGGACGAACGCAGTCTTATCATTTCGATTACTGATAAAGGCGAACAGTTAAAGGAAGAAGCTGTGCTAATCCCGCAAAAGGTCGGCTGCTGCGTAGATATAGAACCCGAGAAAGCAGTCGAGCTATACAACACCCTCTACAAAATACTTGAACAAATGAGATAGAACATAAAAACAGGGAGACCGAGACGGTCTCCCCTACGAAATAAAAATCTTGCGGGCAAAGCCCGCATAAACTGACTACTGACTACTAATTACTGACTACTGAAAAAGGCTTCCCGCGGGAAGCCTTTTTATCATACATTCACTTCATATTCAGTTACGCCGAGGATTGTCTCGCCGTCAATCTGCAGCGCTGTCGGGCGGTCAAACTGCACCTTGACGTTCTTGCCCTCAAACACCGTGGTCATCTTCTTTTCAACGTGCTTACCCTCAAAGATTTTCGGGAACGCGATGAGCGTCGGAATTTTTCCCGCGCCGCTCATAATCATAACGCTGACCTTTTTGTCGTCGGCGATTCGCTTCTGGTTAGGCGTCGGAATCATTCCGCCGCCGTACATTCTGCCGTTCATTGTGGGCGCGATCCAGACTTTTTTAAACTTATACTCTTTGCCGTCAACCGTAACGACCGCGTTAGTAGGCTTATAGTGGAACAAAAGTCCCTTAATCGCGATTGATGTATAATTAACAGGCTTGTCGCTTACCTCTTTCTGCTTATCGCCCACCTCGCAGCAGTAGCCGTCGATGCCGAAGCCGATGCCGTTGAGGAAGCGATATGTTTTGCCCTTCACTTTGACAGTAGGAAGATTGACGATATATTTATTAATCTTAATCGGCTCCTTAGTATCGCCGCCTTTAACATCCTGATAAAAATCGTTGCCGCTGCCTGTCGGGTAGTAATAAACATCATTATCAAAAGACAGGTTGTATGTATCGTTGATAAAATGATTGAGCGTACCGTCGCCGCCGCAAACAACGAGCTCGTCGTCCTTATCGAGAGAGTTAATAAAACCCTCAAAATAGCTTATCTTGGTTACGTCCTGAAACTCAAGCGTTTTGTCTTTCCAGATTTCGGAAATCTTCTTAGCCTCAGCCTCGCCCGCGTTATTGTTGGCTTTGGGATTATAAAGTACAATTGTTTTCATTTTAGCCCTCCTTAGTATACCCTAAATTATCATTCATAACATCGGCTATATGCTCGCCGATTTCGTTTGTTTTCATCGAAGCGACCTTGTCCGCGTCCATAACCTCGCATATGTCCATTCTGACCACCGAGCTGTGCCACGGATAGTTCTTCTGGATTTCATAAGCTCCTCTGACCGTCAAAATCACAATCGGCACTTTAGCCTTAACCGCGATTTTGAAAACAGCGTTATGGAACGGCAGGAGTCCTTCCTCATAATTGCGCGTACCCTCGGGATACACGCCTACGGAAACCTCGTCGTTCTTAATCAGCTTAACCGCCTGATTGATAGTTTTCAGCGCCTCGCGCGGATTCTCGCGGTCAATCGCCATAAAACAGCATTTGCGGATTATGCGACCGAAAATCGGGACCTTAAAGTTAGATTCCTTCGAGATAAAAGCGATGTGCTGCTTTTTAAACACCAGCCATGTCAGAATCGGGTCGAACTTGGAGCGGTGATTGCTCACGAGCAGAAACCTGCCATCGGGCACCTTATCCATTCCCCTGACGTCGAGCTTAACGCGCAAAAGAACTTTGGCAATAGCGGTTGAATACGTCAGCAAGAAACGAAAGAACTTGCTCTCGTGGTCATACACCTTGTTTCTGTCGGCAAACAGACTGCAGATGCCCACAAAAATGAACAACGCCGCAAGCAGTCCGATTAAACCGAGGATAACAAAAACAACGCACATCAAAACATTTAAGACTATATACATTTTGTACCTCTGCATAAAGTTTTTTCACAAGATAATTATAGACAATATTCGACAAAAGGTCAACAACTTTTTATTGGCATCAAACGCGAGTTATGCTATAATACTTCTAAAACTTATAACAAGGAGATAAAGCTGTGAAAAGAACAATTTGTTTTGTCGCTATATTATTACTGTCAACCATATTCTTATGCTCATGTCGAAGCGAGTATTACCGCGATTATCAGGTTGAATTCTTCGGCGACAACTACGACGAAATAAATTACTCCTGTTCCGCTGAGGACAAGGCAGAACTCGAGCCTGTACTGAAGCTGGCTGAAAAGGCGTTCTCAGCGTTCCCCAAAAACGAGAAAGAAGCTAAAAAGAAGTTCGGAAAGCTATATCTCTACACCAATTATATTGATGACCCGAACGAAATACCTGTTACCGAAAAGCACGAAATCCATTTTATCACGGGCAAGACAAGCGGCAACAGCGGATATATCTGGCTAAACTATTCGCGCTCAAACTATGATGCCAACGGTGAATTACTTATAGGAGACGCGGACATCAACACCCGCTGGGAGCTAAAAAAGAAAAACGGAGAGTGGACGGTTACATCTACTCTCGAAGCACCGTAAAAAAGAGTTCGAATCTCTTTTGCGGCGCGCCAAAAGTATGTTTCCTGAATTGGAGAGCTTTCATCTCGCTTGTGTGGTTCACGTTAGTGGAAAATGATTCATCAGCGCTCCTCGCTAAAATCGTTTCCCCGAAACGATTTCTTTACGCTCGGCTTCGAATCCCTTTTGCGGCGCGCTAAAAGTATTTTTCATCTTTTTGAAACGTTCCATCTCGTTTGTGGGGTTCACGTTAGTGGGAAATGTCCATCAGCGCTCCTCGCTAAAATCGTTTCCCCGAAACGATTTCTTTACGCTCGGCTTCG
>JAHLAX010000249.1 GCA_020625875.1 bacterium
AAAACTGTATCCAAGAGAAACTACGTTCATCAACGCAGACAAAGAGATGGTCGATATGTGGAACGAGATGATGGGGGACATCACTTACGATCAAGCCATCAGCGCATTAAAGGCACACGCCGCAATGAGTCCCTTCCCGCCGTCCATCGCTGAGATCAGAGACTATGCCACCCGGCTGACAACTCCAAAGCGCCTGTCCGCTGACGAAGCGTGGGGGATCGCCTCTGATGTCATCCGCAAGTACGGGACACGGACGGTCTTGAAAGAGGGGTGCGCGGAGAAACCCCCGGAGTACGCTGATGTCACGGTCGAGAGCCGCACCTACCGTTGTGTAAAGCGCCAGCCCTCGGTCAAGGAGTACGAAGCGAAGCGGCATTGCCCCCCGGAGGTCTGGGAGATGCTGGAGCGGATGGGGTACGCTGATGTGGTATGCTCCGACAACCCGGATGTGGTGCGGGGCCAGTTCATGAGGGCTTGGTCGAACCACGATACCGAGGCCAAGGAGGAGCGGGTCATGGGCATCGTCCCGGAAATCCTCAAGGCGATCACGGGCGATAACTGGCTCCTGCTGGAGGAAGAGTGAAATGGGGAACAAGGGGTGGTGGCACAGCCTGACCTTAGAGCAGAAGGAGGCGTTCGCCGAGAGGCAGAGGGAGTCCTACTGGAAGGCACGGGCGAAATGCGGCTACATCACCGTCAGGAAGAAGGCCGAGACTCTTTGCTGGTCTTGCCAGAGGGCCGTGAAGGAATGCCCTTGGAGCGCCAACTTTGAGCCTGTCGAGGGCTGGGTTGCGGAACCGACCAAGATCATGTCCTCGCACTACCCCATCGACAGCTTCTTCGTGAAGGAATGCCCGTTGTATGAACCAGACCCGGAGCCAATCCCGGAAGGAGGAACGAATGAAGGAGAGCAAACAAATGAAAGCTGAACCGTGTTATCTGCTGTTCCACGGCGTGACCGACACTTTCTGCCGGGGAACAACGATCAGAAAATGCCCCAAGAACCAAGCCGATTGCCCGTTCTATAAGTCAGAGTCCATGTACAGAGCCTCGATTGAGAAGGCCCGACTCAACTTCATCAAGAGGTACGGCTACGATGGGTACGGGACTTTCCGATACACCGAGAACTATAAGGAGGACGCTGTCAAAAATGGCAGAATTTGTTGTGAAGATGCTGGCAACGGTGCTGGCGATACATCTGTTTTGGATCGTGCCTATGTGCAACGCCATCCGGGAGCGGACCCGCTTGGTCATGAATGTGATGAATGACGATGATGAGAGGAGTGATGACATAGATGGCAACTGCGACTAAGAAGCCTATTGTCGAGTACGAAGTCTATCTGGAGTCTGGGGAGAAGGCCGTGTTCCGGGCCGAGAAAGGGAGCATTTTTGTCTTCAACGGCGAGTGGATCGCGATCCCCAACGTGCCTTTCAATGGGAACAAGCCCACATACTTCCCCAAGGAGCGGGTCAAGATGATCGTGGTGAATGGGGGCTGATCGGATTGGATATCGTCAAGATGCTACGCAGCTACGCCAAGCGGGTGGACATTAACGCGATGGATCAATCGTTGATGCTTGCCGCCGCAGACATGCTGGAGAAGTACGCAAAGCAGGAGGAGGAGCGAAAAGCGATGGATATCCCGCTGAAGGAGAAACTGAAAGAGGACAAGGCCCACGCTTACGATGCCATGTGCGCTATTGGGGCCGACAACGAGATC
>JAHLAX010000068.1 GCA_020625875.1 bacterium
AATAGAACCTCTTCTTGGCACTTTGCTTCCCTCCTTCACAATAATTGAGATATCATAGGTACTCGAAAGCGACAAACTCCCGTATGCCAACAAGACGTTCCACTATATATGTAAACATCTTGCAGCAATACAAGCTTAAATTGTCAACCTTACTTTTTACCTTTTGGGCGCTTGGCGCCATACTTTGAACGAGCCTGCATACGTCCTGAAACACCCTGAGTATCAAGAGTACCGCGGATGATATGATAACGTACACCAGGTAAGTCCTTAACACGGCCGCCTCTGATAAGAACAACGGAGTGTTCCTGAAGGTTATGGCCTACGCCCGGGATGTAAGAGCTGACTTCGATTCCGTTAGAAAGACGAACTCTGGCAATCTTACGGAGAGCTGAGTTAGGCTTTTTAGGTGTAGCTGTCTTAACAGCAGTACATACGCCTCTCTTCTGGGGTGAGCTCTGATCGATAGCACGATTTTTCTGTGAGTTCCAACCCTTTAAGAGAGCAGGCGCCTTAGCCTTTTTCTCACTTACCTCTCTACCCTTGCGGACAAGCTGGTTAAATGTTGGCATGTTTTTCCTCCTTTTCTTAAAAAATTTTATTTCATCAGACTTGTTACAGCCTGCGAATAAACACTGTTAAAATGTACAATAAAACGTAGCATTTATCGGGTATTTAATATGTTTTGAATATATAAAATCATACTCCAACGCATATTAATCCAGACTAGAATATAATAGCACAAATAGTAGAAAAAAGTCAAGACTTTTTTAGTTTTTAGTAGTCAGTAACCAGTAGTCAGTTCAGCGTCAGCAAACGAAACAAAGGGTATAGCGGAGCATCTGTCGGGAAATGTTGTGCTGTTTCTTGTTTTTACTTTATCGCGTGAACAACTGATTACTAAAAACTGACTACTGACTACTCATAAAAAGCTCTTCATACTCTCGATATTGTTCTGCTGGGTTTTCATCAGCTTATTCGCCAAATCCGTCACGCTCTGGTTTCCGCCCTGATAGCGGCGCATATGCTGAGCGATTTTGTTGACGCCCATCGTGTTGCCCTTAATCATCATCTCGGCGATATGGGAGTCGCTGTCCTCAGCCTTCATCTCGCGCTTTGTTTTCATACGCGCCATTGACGCGACCATAGGGTGAATGTGCTTGCTCTCCCCTCCCATACTGTGCAGCATATTGTGAGCGTTGTGGTAAATATGCCCGTACTCAAGATTCTGGGAGCGCAGCTCGCGAGCCATTTTGGATGAGTTTGAATAGTGCTTGATGTCGTTGATTCCGCGGCAGCCCATCTCGGCGTTTTTCATAATGAATTGCAGCATTTGTTTATCGTTAATCAAATAAATCACCTCAGAATTAGTATTGACAATATTATTATGAATATTAAAACTTTAAAATGTATATTGCCGAATACTACATTTAATGCTAAAATGATAAACGAGGTGATAATATGTTAAAACAGGAAAACAAAAAAAGATACTCACTCGGTGAGGAGATTTTCAGCGCGGTAACTCACGGCGTGGGAAGTCTGCTGTCAATAGCGGGCACGGCTGTTTTGATAGTGCTGGCAGCAATATTCAGCGACGTGTGGTCGGTAGTGGGCTGCGCGATTTTCGGCGCGAGTCTGATTATACTCTACAGTATGAGCACGCTTTATCACTCTATCACAAATCCAAAAGCAAAGGCACTTTTCAGAATAATGGACCACAACACCATATTCTTTTTAATCGCGGGCACATATACGCCTATCACGATTTCGATTTTGCGCGGCGCGATTGGCTGGGTGTTGTTCGGCATTGTATGGGGCGCGGCTGTCATAGGTATTGTGCTCAACTCGATTGACCTCGAAAAATTCCGCAAGCCCTCGGTTGTATGCTACATTGCTATGGGATGGGTTATAATCTTCGCGATTCACCCGCTTCTTCAGGTTATGAATCAATGGAGCTTGTGGCTGCTTGTGGGCGGCGGAGTGTTTTATACGGTAGGCGTAATATTCTACGCTATAAAGAAAGTAAAATACTTTCATTCAATCTGGCATATTTTTACCGTACTGGGCAGCGTATGCCACTATTTTTCGGTATTATTAGCAGTTATACAATAAAAAAAAGCCTTCCCCCTTTGGGGGAAGGTGCCGAACAAAGTGAGGCGAATGAGGGCAGACATATGTTAGTCGTTCGTATACTCAAGCTATTCTTATATCAAACGTTTGTAAGCCCTCATCCGACCAAATCGCCTATCGGCGATTTGCCCACCTTCCCCCAGAGGGGGAAGGCTAAAAATTTATTTTATTATTTCGCCGTAAACCTCGCCTGAAAGTCCAGCGGCGTTGGCTTCGTCGGTGTCGATATGCATAGCGGCTGAGAAGTCCGAACGAACACGAACTACCGTGTCGCCGAATATTGTCTCACGAGCGCCAGGTGTGCCGACCTTAACGGACACAATCTGCTTGTCCTCTACGCCGTACTGAGCAGCCTCATCGGGAGTGAAGTGAATATGTCTTTTTGCCACGATAACGCCCTCGTTGATTTCAACCTCGCCCTCGGGACCTACGAGCTTGCATCCGGGAGAACCCGCGATATCGCCCGACTCACGAACGGGAGGAACAAGACCGAGCTTTCTGGCGTCGGTGTAGCTCACTTCAACCTGAGTAGCGGAGCGCTCGGGACCGAGAATAGACATAACGAGCTCGCCCTTAGGACCTACAACGGTAACTCTTTCGAAGCAAGCGAACTGACCAGGCTGGGACAAATCTTTTTTATTTGTCAGCTGAGCGCCTTTGCCGAAGAGAATATCCAGATGCTCACGTGTAACGTGAAGATGACGAGCAGAAGTTTCAACTAATACTTTCATTATAAAAACCACCTAACATTAAATATTATAGGTATATTTTAATACATATAGAGATAAAATTCAAGAGGTAATTTGTATGTACACTAATTTTGAAGAACTGCGAGAAAACTGCCTTAAATGCAAAAAATGCGGGCTATGCGAAACACGCCATAACGTTGTTGTAGGCGTGGGCAATCCCGAATCAAAGGTTATGTTCATCGGCGAAGGACCAGGTGAAAACGAGGATTTGCAGGGCGAGCCGTTTGTCGGCAGAGGCGGACAACTGCTCGATAAGATGCTGAACGCCGTTGACCTCGACAGAAACAAAAACATCTACATAGCCAACATTGTTAAGTGTCGTCCTCCCAAAAACCGCGACCCAAAGCCCGAGGAACAGGAGCAGTGCATCGGCTGGCTGAGAAATCAGGTTAAACTGATTAACCCTAAAATCATAGTATGCCTCGGCAGAATCTCGGCTCAGAAGCTGATAAAAGAGGATTTGAAAATCACTAAGGAGCACGGTTTGTTCTTTAAAAAAGGCAACTTTCTTATGATGCCGATGTTCCACCCCGCGGCAATCCTGCGCAATCCCAACCAAAAGCCCGACGCGTTCGCCGACTTCCTCAAGCTTCAGGAGAAGATTAAGGAGATTTGTCCTGAGACATATTCATAATCGCGTAATAGTAGTTAGTAGTCAGTAATCAGTAGTCAGTTATTCACGCGAAAAAGTTTAAAAAGGCATAACAGAGCATTTCCCGAAAGATGTTCTGCTATGCCTATTTTTTGTTTTGTTAACGATTAACTAATAACTGACTACTAACTACTAAGAACTAAAAAAGGCTTCCCGAAGGAAGCCTTTTTGTTATTCAATTAATTAGTCTTCTTTTCTCTTGCGAGAGATGAACATTGCGCCTGCAGCAGCAATCATAACGCCGCCGAGTACAAAGAAGATTGTTGTCTCCTGACCGTCAGCGCCTGAACCTGAGCTGTCGCCGCCGCCGTAGCTGCCGCCGCCGTCAGTTGAGCCTGCGCCCGAAGAACCGGCAGAGCCAGAGCCGCCTGTTGTGCCTGAGCCGCCTGTTGTGCCTGTGCTACCAGACTGACCAACGCTTGTAACAGAAGTCTTGCCGCTCTCGATATCTTTAGCTGTCTGATTAGCCTTATCTTTATTGATTGTTGTACCCTTCTGTGAGGGATAAGCCTTAGCAAAAGCGGCGTTCATTTTCTTTAAAACATCAGGCAAGTCATTCTTATCGGCAGTTGAAATATCGCCTCTCTCAATTTTAGCCTGAGCGATAGCATAAGCGGCTGTGAGGTCATCACCAGTCTTGATGCCGAACTTGGGATATGCTTTAGCAAGAACATCTACGGCCTTACAGTGTGTGGAATTAAAATACTTAGCAGTCCATTCGCCGATTACTTCGATGCCGCCCTCACCGGGAGCAAGCTTGGAACCAACGATGTTACCGATTGATGTGATAGCGAGGTGGGGACCGTACTTACCGCTGTTATTCTCCCATACAGCCTCGTCAGTTTTCTTTTCAGAGTCAACAGGGTTCTCAATCTTTTCGCCTGTAAGATAAATTGTATCGCCCTTACATTCAACGCCGATAGTTGTATCATAAGTCTGGACACCTGTATTTGCATAGAAAAGAACAGCATATTTGCCGCCTTTCTTCATTCCGCCTGAAATGTTAGTTGAAGAAGCAAGCTTAGAAAGGTCATATTTAAAAACTGTACCCTTATCCTTATCACATGCCTCATTAGAATTGCCCCAACCGAAGAAATCTTTTCCGCCGATTTCATAGATGTGGCAACTAATTGATGTAAAGTTCTTCCAGCCGTTAGCGTCGAAATAAATGCAGTCTCCGCTGCCGCCTGAAGCTGAGCTTGAAGAATCAGCGCCAGCCGCTGAACCGTTAACTTCCGCGCCTACAGCTGAATCGCTGACTTCCGCAGCAGAAACAGCAACAATAGCCATACATGAAATTACAGCTAATGTTAACGCAATTGCAATAATTTTCTTAAACATTATTAATCTCCTCCAAAGATAAATTTAGACATAGTCTGTTATTGTTATTATACAATAATAGTTACAATTTCGCAATAAAAAAACGAACAAAAACTTCTGGCAAATTGCACGAAGATTAGTCCGTTTTTTTGAGTATTATGCACAAATATGAAACAAAGCACAAAAGATGAAAGTTAAAGCCTGAAACTTTTATTCATTTTCATCAACTTCTTCTTTATCTGTAGTTTCGACTTTTTGCGACTCGGAACCGAACACGCGTCTGAGCACCCCGATAATCGCTATTATGAGCACAAGCACAATAATCGCTACTGTGATTATGATGGTCATATTGTTGTTCTTGGAATCGTCATCCTTGGTGACTTCAAGAACCTCGCTCTGCGTTGTGGTCTCACCCGTGACGGCTATGTGCTTTTTACTGTCTGTTTTTTTATCGGATTTAACCTGTTCGCCCTTGCCGTCGGCGTAATTGATAAAACCGCCCTGATTCTCGTCCATTTGGGTTTTATCGCTGAGCAGAACGGGAGTATGGTTCTTGTAGGTCTCGTCACCGTCCGTTGAATGGACAACATAGTCACAGGTGAATTTAAACTTTTTGACGGGCTGGCTCTTGTCAGCGGTGCCGCAGTCGAGGTCCGTGACAAAATACTGAATATCGGTCTTACCCTCTTTTATAACCTTGAAGTCCGCCGAAATCACAGGCGTCTTTTTCGAAAAATCAACGGGCTCGCTCATAGCGCTGAAGCTGAAATGAATCTGACCGTCAATGCTTGTGTTGGAATTCACGCCCGTAAGGTTATGAAAGCTGACAGAATCCTCATCAAGCTGAAGATAGGCGCTGTCGTAATACAGGTGAGCCATCATATCTATAACAGGCTTTTCACAATTGGAAAGGCAGAACGTATAAGTAAAGGTATCCTTATAACCTACCGTAATCTCGTTGTCAACAACAGTCGCGCCCTTTGCAAAACAGGTGAGCAGAGAAAGCGACAGAATTATTATCACCGCAATAAGCGATATAGAGCGTTTTAAAATTTTCATCATATCAGACCTTTTTTGAAGTATAGATACATTATATTATATATAAACGGATTTTTCAAGCTAAAGAAAAAAGGCTGTTCCGTCGAACAGCCAAAATTCTCAGTCGTGTTTTTCGTGTACCAGAAAGACAGGTATGCAGGCGAGCGCTACAAAGATAAGCAGCATAATCTCAGAGACCATTCCCGCTCCATCGACACCGTTGCCCAGAAGGACAACTATCATAAACATAACCGCAATAAGACAGGCAGCGAGCAGGATGCTCACCGCTTTAATATGTTTACGCAACATATCTTTCCTCCGTTTTCACACACATCATCCAAAGTGCTTTGATTATAATTCGGAAGAAGAATAAAGTCAAGCGTTTTTACAACATTATTTTCATTCGTAACAATATTGTAATTTTGCTTTTAAAGAAATAAAAATGTTTGTAATTTTTGCGGCTTATTTATATCCGTTTTTATTGTTTTTCTGCCAGTTCCAGCTGTCTCGGCACATATCCTCAAGGTTCTTCTCGGCTTTCCAGCCAAGCACCTTGTTGGCTTTTTCGGGATTGGCGTAGCATTCGGCTATGTCGCCCGCGCGGCGAGGCTTTATATCGTAGGGAATATCGAGGTTATTAACCTTCATAAAAGCATTCACAATATCAAGAACGCTGTAGCCTTTGCCCGTACCAATATTAAAAATTTCAGTACCCTTATGGCTGTCGGCGTAAGCAATCGCCTTGACGTGAGCCTTAGCAAGATCGACAACGTGGATATAGTCGCGCACGCCCGTGCCGTCGGGAGTGGGATAATCATTGCCGAATACTCCAAGTCTTTCGAGCTTACCCGCGGCAACCTGAGTGATATACGGCATCAGGTTGTTGGGAATACCGTTCGGGTCCTCCCCTATGCGTCCGCTCTCGTGAGCGCCTATCGGGTTAAAATACCTGAGCAGTACAACCGAAAGCTCGCTGTCGGCGTTTGACGCGTCCGAAAGAATCTGCTCGTTCATCAGCTTTGTCCAGCCGTAAGGATTGGTACATCCCGTGGGCATACCCTCAACGAGCGGAACTTTCTCGGGAACACCATAGACTGTAGCCGAGGAGCTGAACACGATGTTGTTGACGCCGTGCTTTTTCATAACCTCGAGCAGAGTAAGAGTTGTATCAATATTATTTCGATAATAGCGAATCGGAATCTCGCAGCTCTCGCCCACCGCTTTGAGCCCCGCGAAGTGTATAACAGCGCCAAAATCGTTCTCTGAGAACATCTTGTCAACCGCGTCAAAATCGGCTACATCAAGCTCATAAACGGGGACGCTTACGCCTGTTATCTCCTCAACGCGTTTTACAGCCTCGGGACAGCTGTTGTCATAATTATCGGCAATCACGGGCGAATAACCCGCGTTAATCAGCTCAACACAGGTGTGAGATCCGATATATCCCGCGCCGCCTGTTAATAATACTTTCATATGTTTCTCCAAATAGTACCCCCTTTTAAGGGGGTAAAAATCTTTGATTTTTGGGGGTTATTTAGCGTAGCGATCCTCAGTATGAACGTTCATAACTAGGAAAAATAATCCCCCAAAATCAATTGCTTTGCAATAATGATTTTGACCCCTTTGAAAAGGGGTACAATTAATTTATACTTTCTGCGGCTCAGAATAGTCAATGCCAAAGGTCTCGACTGTGACGCTCTCCATAATCTGGTCGTCAAGCGGCTTGTCCGAAAAGTCGGTATCACACTCGGCTATAGCGTTTACAACGTCCATTCCCTCGATTACCTTGCCGAACGCGGCGTACTGACCGTCAAGATGCGGAGAGTTCTTGTGCATAATAAAGAACTGTGAGCCCGCGCTGTCGGGCATCATCGAACGCGCCATAGAGAGCACGCCCTCGGTGTGCTTAAGGTCATTTTTAAATCCGTTAGCGAGGAACTCACCCTTGATGTGATAACCTGGACCGCCCATACCTGTGCCGTCGGGACATCCTCCCTGAATCATAAAACTGTAGATTACACGGTGGAATGTCAGCCCGTCATAGAAGCCTTTTTTTACAAGGCTTATAAAATTGTTTACCGTATTGGGCGCGATTTCGGGATAAAGCTCCGCTTTTATTATGCCCGCGTTTGTGTTGAATGTTACAATCGGATTGCTCATAGTATTTTCCTTTCGTATTTTCGTACCCCCTTTTAAGGGGGTGAAAATCTTTGATTTTCGGGGGTTATTTAGCGTAGTGGTCCTCAATATGAACGTTCATAACGAGGATAGATAATCCCCCAAAATCAATTGCGTTGCAATAATGATTTTGACCCCTTTAAAAAGGGGTACAAAAAGTGCGTACATTAAATATATATTATTTTGTGAAAATTATCAAGATATATTTGTGTTTTTTAGGAAAGCGTGTTATAATAAGTCAAGACTAACCAAAGGTAGTGACATTAATGAAAATAAAAGAATCCGCCGAAGATTATCTCGAAAGTATACTTGTACTGAGCGAATCGAGAGAAAAAGTCCGCTCAATCGACATAGTTAAGCATATGAACCTGAGCAAGCCCAGCGTAAGCGTGGCTATGAAAAAGCTCAGAGAAAACGGCTACATAAAAATGGACAGCGAGGGCTACATAACCCTGACCGACGAGGGCAAAAGGATTGCCGACAAGATATATGAAAGGCACGTTTTTATCTCACAATGGCTCGAGGAGCTCGGTGTAAGCCACGACGTCGCTCTTGAGGACGCGTGCAGAATCGAGCATGTGCTGTCGGATGAAACATTCGACGCTATAAAGAACAAGTACAGCAGCGGAAAATGCAAGGACTGTACAACTTGCGATAATAATAGTTAAAAAAAGCAGCCATTGGCTGCTTTTTTAGTTTTCCCTCTTTGTTTGCATCCAGTAGGATAGGCGCACCATTAGCTTTTCGCCAAGGAAGTGAAGCCCGAATTTCAGCATCTTTATCATTGTGCCGGGGATAATAACAAGCTTGCCCTTGAGTGTTTTATCAATTGCGAGCTTCGCGACATAATCGCTTTTGATTCCGCTTACGATGAAGTTGACTCCAGCAACCTTGTTAAATTCGGTGTTGACAGGACCGGGGCACAGAACAGATACCTTGACGTTTATTTTGTCACGTCTGAGTTCCTCACAAAGCGCCTCGGTGTAACGCACGACATAGTTTTTTGAAGCGTAATAGCTCGCCAAAAACGGTCCCGCGAGGAAGCCCGCGATTGAACCGACATTGAGGATATAGCCGCTGTTCTTCTTAATCATATCATTTAAGTAAAGCCTTGTCAGAATATGCAGGGCTTTTATGTTTGTGTCTATGAGCTGAAGCTCGCGCTCGAGCGACACATCCTTAATCTTGCCGTAAGCGCCGAAGCCCGCGTTGTTAACAAGAAAATCTACGTCTGCGTCCTTGGTCATTTCATAGAGCTCAAAGCAATTTTCCTGTTTTGAAACATCCATCGCAATTACGCGGACATTTACGTTCTTTATTTCGCTCTTCAGCGCTTCGAGCCTGTCCTCACGGCGGGCTACAAGAATCAAATCGTAGCCGAGGCTCGCGAGGTAGCGCGCCATATCGCGCCCCATTCCGCTGCTCGCGCCTGTAATTAACGCTGTCATATTTATCTCCTTTTATAGACTTCCCTTGGGGGAAGCCTTTATTTTACCACTAAAGGGCCACCAAAAGGCAGCCCTTCAATATTAGTCAAGTGAGTTTTTCTGAGCGGCGGGAACCTTCTTTTCGTAGCAAGCGAAAGATTCGTCAACAAGCTTTTTGTCGGGCTTGGGCGTAATCAGGCTCACAAGCGGTACGATAATAAGTCCCGCGAGCATTGCGAACGCGCCGCAGTTGATGGGCGACTGGAGAATAACAGGGAACATGCTGTTGCAGAAAAGGTTAAGCAGCATAATACCCGCACCGAAGATGAAGCTTGCCCAGCAGGCTGCTTTTGTGGTCTTCTTCCAGTACAGACCATAGAGGAACGGAGCGAGGAACGCGCCCGCGAGAGCGCCCCACGAAACGCCCATAAGCTGAGCGATAAACTGAATAGCACCCTTGCTGTTATACTGATAAATCGCGATAAACGCCGCTATAGCAATGAATACTACGATGAAAATTCTGATTATCAAAAGTTCCTTCTTCTGGCTCATCTTTTTGATGATGTTGCCCTTGAGAAGGTCGATTGTAAGAGTTGAGCTCGAGGCGATTACGAGCGATGAGAGTGTAGACATCGAAGCCGAAAGCACGAGAATAACAACTATCGCGATAAGAATGGGCGATAAGTTTGAAAGCATATTCGGAATAATCGAGTCGAAAACTACCGCGCCTGTGTCGGGATTAATTTCAGCGTCAAAAAGACGACCAAAGCCACCGAGGAAGTAGCATCCGCCCGCAACGATAAAGGCGAAAGCTGTTGAGATGATTGTACCCTTGCGGATGTGCTTCTCGCTCTTGATAGCGTAGAACTTCTGAACCATTTGCGGAAGTCCCCATGTACCGAGAGATGTGAGAATAACAACACCGAGAAGGTTAAGCGGATCGGGACCAAAGAAGGAGTTGAAAGCGCCCGGTGTTGTTGTGACGGTCTCGTCAGTGACATTAGCGAGCCCGTTAAGCGCTTCCATAAATCCGCCCTGTGAGGCGAGAACCGCCCAGATTACGGCAACGATACCGACAATCATAATAAGTCCCTGAATAAAGTCGTTGATAGCTGTAGCCATATATCCGCCCGCGATTACGTAAATACCCGTGAGTATGGACATAATAACGATACACCATACATAGTCGATACCGAACGCCATATTAAACAGTCTTGAAAGTCCGTTGTAAAGCGAAGCGGTGTACGGGATAAGGAAAATAAATGTAATAATCGAAGCACCGATTTTCAGCGCCTTACTGCTGAAGCGCTTGCCGAAGAAGTCGGGCATAGTCGCAGAGTTGAGATGCTGAGTCATAATACGCGTTCTTCTGCCGAGAATTACCCAGGCGAGCAGCGAACCGATAAGCGCGTTGCCGATACCGATCCATGTTGAAGCGATACCGTATTTCCAGCCGAACTGTCCCGCGTAACCGATGAAGATTACCGCTGAAAAGTAAGATGTACCGTAAGCGAACGCCGTGAGCCACGGGCCTACGCTTCTGCCGCCGAGTACAAATCCGTTTACATCTGTGGCGTGACGGCGACAGTAGATACCTACGCCAATCATAACACCGAAGAATACCACCAGAAAAATCAGTGATAGAATTCCTTTTAATTCCATAAAAAACCTCCGTTTGATAATTCAACCCTTTAAAGGGTTAAAGTATTTTTTGCTTTATATATCCCCTTTTAACGAGTGTCCCCGCTAAAAGGGGTTATAATTATTTTAATTCGTTCAAATCAATCTCGTTTTGCTGAGCTACAACGCTCTCGCCGCAGTACTTCTTGCGAAGCACGGGCTTTTCAATCTTGCCTGTGGGATTGCGCGGAACGTCGGCAAAGATGATTTTGCGCGGACGCTTATAACGCGGAAGCTCCTTGCAGAACTCGTTGACCTCGTCCTCTGTGAGAGTGAAATCGGGCTTGACCTCGATAACCGCTGTGGCAATTTCGCCGAGTCTCGGGTCGGGAAGTCCTATAACCGCTACGTCCTTAATCGCGTTGTTTGAACGCAGGAAGTCCTCAATCTGAACGGGATAAATATTCTCGCCGCCTGAGATGATAACGTCTTTCTTGCGGTCTACAAGATATATGAAGCCGTCGCTGTCGCGTTCCGCCATATCGCCCGTATAGAGCCAACCCTCGCTGTCGAGAACCTCATCGGTAGCCTTGGGGTCTTTATAATAGCAGGTCATAACACCTGGGCCCTTTACCGCGAGCTCGCCTACGCCGTTTTTAACCTCGTTGCGGTTTTCGTCAACAATTTTAACCTGCCAGCCGTAGCCCGCTATACCGATAGCGCCGACCTTGTGGGTGTTCTCAACACCGAGATGAACGCAACCGGGTCCGATTGATTCGGAAAGTCCATAGTTTGTATCGTACTGATGGTTGGGGAAAACCTTTTTCCATCTTTGAATCAGTGAAGGCGGCACGGGCTGAGCGCCGATGTGCATAAGCCGCCACTGGCTGATTTCATAGTCGGCAAGGTTGATTTTGCCCGAGTCAATCGCGTCGAGTATATCCTGTGCCCACGGAACGAGCAGCCATACGATTGTGCAGCGCTCCTCACTGACACAACGGATAATCCACTCGGGGCTTACGCCTCTGAGGATAACAGCCTTGCTGCCTGAATATAAGCTGCCGAACCAGTGCATCTTAGCGCCTGTATGATAAAGCGGCGGAATGCAGAGGAACACGTCGTCTTTAGTCTGACCGTGGTGCGCCTGCTCAACCTTAGCTGAGTGCATTAAGCTTCTGTGCTTATGCAGAATCGCCTTCGGGAAGCCTGTTGTGCCCGAAGAAAAATAGATAGCGCCGTCGTCGTCATCGGTTATATATACGCTTGGAGCGATTGATGAGCAATAGCCGATGAGCTTTTCGTAGCTGTCGGCGAAGGTCGGGCAATCATCGCCCACATAAAAGCTGTTTTTAACCTTGGGGATTTTATCGAGGATTTCCTCAACTCTGCCGATAAACTCAGGACCGAACACCAAAGCGTCCGCGTCAGCCTGATTGACGCAATACTCGATTTCGTCAGCTGTATAGCGGTAGTTGAGCGGAACCGCGAGAGCTCCTGTTTTTAATATACCGAAGTAAATCGGGAGCCAGTCTATGCAGTTCATCAGGAGAATCGCAACCTTGTCGCCCTTTTTGATTCCTCTTGTAAGAAGAAGATTGGCGAAACGGTTAGCCTTAATATCGAACTCGCCCCAAGTCATCTGCTTGCGGAACGCGCCCGAACGGTTGCTCTCGATAAGCGAATACTCACGCCATGTTACGTGAGGGATGTTTTTAACATCAGGATTAATCTCGACAAGCGCGATGTCGTTTTTAAAATATGTCGCGTTTCTTGTCAGATACTCTGTAATTGGCATTGTGTAACTCCATTCTTTTGGTTTCCAATAAAAAAGCCCTAAGTTGTTGCGCTTTAGGGCTTTAAAGTCTTGAATTGTTTAAATTATCTCACAAAAAATGTCCTTTGTCAAGTATAACTAAGTATCGCATTCAATATTTGTAAGTACTGCACAAAGAACACTGGCTTTTTTGGTTTAAATTGCTAAAGCAGCAGGGAGACCGAGACGGTCTCCCCTAAAATTATTCATTATATTCTTATTTTACTTTTACTTTAACCTTGAACGCTACGCCGTTAACCTTAATTGTAACTGTGGCGCCGCCCTTTTTGTAGCCCTTGATTTTGACTGTTTTTGCGGTGGTTTTGGAGATAACCTTGGCTATCTTCTTTTTGGTGCTTGAATAAGCATTCTTAACCGCTGAGCTTTTGCCCGTGATTGTAACCTTGATAGTTTTTCCCTTTTTAACGGTATATCTTGTTGAAGCCTTGAATTTCTTGCCGTTAACCTTAATTGTGGGGTTGGTTGTCACCTTAACCTTGCAGGTGAGCTTTTTGCCCTGTAAGGTCTTGGCGGTGATTGTAGCCGAGCCCTTTTTAAGCGCGTAAACAGTGCCGTTCTTTACGAGAGCAACCTTTTTGTTTGAAGTGCTCCATTTTGTAACAGCAGCGTTCTTGACTGTAATTTTCTTAGTCTTGCCCGCTTTGAGTGAAACACTCTTGGGTGAGATTGAGGGAGCGCCTGTGCAGAGTGTAAAGCCTCTGAGCGTAGCGTATTTAGCCGCCGCGGTGTTCTTTGTTGTATGGATTTCAAAATATTCTCTGGCAAACCAGCCTTCGCTCTCGCCGTCCTCGTCACTGCCGGGCACATCATAATAAAAGCCAAACGCCTCGTCGCCGATTTTTGTTACATTAGCGGGAATTGTTATCCACTTAAACGCCGTATCAGTAAAAGCGTGGTCACCGATTGTCAATTCGCCTTTACCAAAGTTGACAGTTTTTAAAGATGTACATTCGTCAAACGCTAAAGAACCGATGCTCTTAAGGCTGTCGGGGAATTTGATTTTTTTCAGATATGCTCCTTGAAATGCCATTTTTCCTATAGTCTGGAGTCCGCTGCCAAAGTTGACCTCACTGAGATCATCACAGTTGCTGAACGCCTGATCTCCGATTGAAACGAGGCTGTCGGGAAGATTAACCTTTTCGAGGTCAGAGTACACGGTCTCAAACGCGTGGGTCTCGATAGAAGTGAAGCCTTCGCCCATATTAAGTATCTTTACATCATGCGCGTATTCGCCCCACGGAACATCAGCCAGACTGGGATGATCGGGGAATACTCCCTCGCCTGATACTGTAAGCGTGCAGGTTTCGTCGTCATATTCCCAAGCGATGTTGTAAACCTCATCCGTTCCGCTGTGAGTCTGCGCGGAAACAGTAACAACAGAGAATACCGTCATAATCATAAGAACTGACAGAATCAGGCTTATAAGCTTAATACTTTTGATTTTCATAACTAAATCTCCTTAGTTAAATTATTTTACCTTTACTTTAACCTTGAAAGCTACGCCGTTAACTTTGATTGTAACAGTTGCGCCGCCCTTTTTGTAGCCCTTGATTTTGACTGTTTTAGCTGTGTTTTTGGATATAACCTTGGCTATCTTCTTTTTGGTGCTTGAATAAACATTCTTAACTTTTGAAGATTTACCTGTGATTGTTACCTTGATAGTCTTACCCTTTTTAACGGGGTATCTGGTCGAAGCCTTAAACTTCTTGCCGTTAACTTTGATTGTGGGGCTGGTAGTCACCTTAACCTTGCAGGTGAGCTTTTTGCCCAGTAAGGTCTTAGCCGTAATTGTAGCCGAGCCCTTCTTAAGCGCGTAAACCGTACCGTTCTTTACGATAGCTACCTTTTTGTTAGATGTGCTCCAGTTTGTAACAGCGGCGTTCTTAACTGTGATTTTCTTTGTTGCTCCCGCTTTGAGCGAAACGCTCTTGGGGGAGATTGAAGCAGCGCCTGTACAGAGTGTGAACTTGTTATCCTTGGCGTATTTTGCCGCGGCTGTGTTGGACGCGGAGGCGTGAATCTCAAAGAAACTTACGGGATACAAACCTGCTACAACGTTGCCATCATCATTATACCACTCGTCATAATTATATCCAAACGCCTTCTTGCCGATAGAAGTTACGCTGTCGGGAATTGTAACAGACTTAAGCGCTGTGTCAGCGAACGCCGAAGCGCCGATTGTCTCTAAACCTTCGGCAAATGTAACCTGGCTGAGGTTTTTATTCTCGTCAAACGCTCCGCCTTCGATTGTCTTAACGTTGGAGGGAATTGAAAGCGTATAAAAATCACAGCCGCCGAACGCTCCGCTGCCTATTGTTTCTACTCCGCTGCCGAAGTCGACAGAAAACAGCTGATCCAATCCGTCAAACGCGGAGACACCGATAGTTTTCAGGCTGTCGGGAAGCTTGAGTGTCTCGAGCTCAGAGTAAACTGTCTGAAAAGCCGCTTTCGCGATACTCGTGAAGCCTTCGCCGAGAATCAGCGTCTCGGCATCACCCGCGTACTCAAACCAAGGCTCGAGATTGGGATAAGTATAATCGGGATAATCCCCGCTGCCGTTGAGCGTAAGTGTTTTTGTGTCGGTGTCAAATGACCATGTTATGCCGTTGTCAACATCTGTACCGCCGACAACCTCAGCTGATACCGTAATAACAGAGAACACGGACATTACCATAAGCAATGATAACACCAAGCTTATAATTGCTATTGATTTCTTTTTCATAGACATTTACCTCCTGTATTCTATGATAATATACTATTATATATATTTTACCATAATAAAGCGCGCAAAACAATTGCTGTGTAGTAGAAAATCACACAGTACATTTATGCAATATGCACATACTATTTTATGTTAAAAACTCTCTGAGCGTTTTTATACATTATATTGTCGTAAGCCTCGGGAGAAACGAGCTTTTTAAACTCGTTGAAGTATTCCTGATAAAGCGAGCGCTCGCCCCACTTGTTATACTCATAGGTATCGTTGCCGTCAATCGGATTGTCAGAGCCGAAGAGTATCTTCTCGCTGCCGCAGGTTTTGACGGCTTCAAGGGTTGTTTTGAGCGGTACCCATGTTGTATCGCCATAGAGGTTCGGCAGCTTGCCGAGCAAATCAAGTGCCTCTCTGTTATCTGTGCCCAAATCCATATGTACCATCACAAAATCAATGTCGGGATGCGCCTTTGCGGCGTTATAAAGGTGAATTGAGCGCGCTTCCTCGCAACCGCCCGTATGTGAAACAACAGGCAGTTCATACTTTCTCGCCAGTTCATAAACAGGCTCTGCCTTTTCGCTGTCGGGCGCTGTTAGAGAATGGAACGGATGGAGCTTAAAGCCATAGATTATATCTCTGTTTTCGGCTAAAAGACGCTCAAATTCCTCATCAGGAGTCTCGCCGTAGAGCTTCATCCACGCCAGAACACCTATTTTATCGGGATTCTGACGGGCAAAGTCAATCGCCCTTCTAAGCGACTTGTTCTGCGACTTCTGAATCAAGCGCGGGATTTTACGCATTTTGCCGCTGAACTCGGCGCTTTCGATATTGCTGACGAGCGAAAAATCTATACCGTACTGCTCCATTGAGGATAGCACGTCTTTTTCTTTAAGATTAAAGCCTACCATATGTCCTATATGGACGTGAGTATCAATTATCATCAAGCTCACCTGACCCTTCATTTTCTTTTTTATCCAATGATTTTATTTTCTTTTCAGCCTTATAAATCCCCATACCGAGCCTGACACCCCCGTACAGAATCAGCGCTCCGCCAATTATAAGGCAAATTCTTACTACGTCACTTTCCATTATTTCACCGTTTCCAATAGCGCGACACTCTCTATGTGCGCCGTTCTGCTGAATAAATCCACAGGCGTGACCTCGCTCGTTTTGTATCCCATTTCGTCGAAAAATTTTAAATCCCTCGCCAGAGTTTCGGGGTCGCACGACACGTACACAACCCTCTCGGGCGACATTTTTACCACGGTTTTTACAAGCTCCTCGCCGCAGCCTTTTCGAGGCGGGTCGAGCACCACAACGTCAGGTTTTAAGCCGTTTTCACGCAATCTTTCGGCAGCGTAAGCCGCGTCGCCGCAAATGAATTTGGCGTTATTCACACCGTTAATTCTGGCGTTTTCACGAGCGTCCCTGACGGCGTCCTCAACAATCTCAACGCCGATTAAGCGCTCAAATTTATCAGCCATTGTAAGCCCTATTGTGCCTGTTCCGCAGTACATATCGAGCAACAATTTTCCGTACGGTTCGGCGTATTTTTTCGCTATATTATAGAGCTTTTCAGCCTGATTTCGATTGACCTGATAAAACGACAGCGGCGACAGCTTAAAGTGTTTTTCGCACAGCACATCGGTGATATAATCCGAGCCGTAAGCCGTGCGGTTTTTGTCGCCGAGAATCACGTTCGTATTTTCTATATTAGAATTAAAAACAACGCTTTTCAGGTTCACAAACTCTTTTTTCAGCGCCTCAATCAGCATATCCTCACGCTTGAATCCGCCGCCGTTAACGACATAACAAATCATTAACTCGTCGGTCTTTTCGGCATATCTTATGTAGAGATGCCGAAGCTTTCCTTTTCGCGTTTTTTCATCGTAAGCGGACTGATTTGTAAGGCGCATAAATTCGCGCGTAACGCACATAATTTTTGAGAAGAATTCAGGCTGCAAAAGGCAGTCCTCACAGGGCACAATCCTATGGCTGTGACCCGCGAAAAATCCAAGCTCTATGCCGTCTGAGGCGTTTTGAGCGGGCAGCTGAGCCTTGTTGCGGTAGCGGTCGATTCGGTCGTTGCCGACTACGGGATTAAGCTTTATATTTTTGAGCCCTCCCACACGCTCGAGAGCGTCCTTTACACGGTTAAATTTTATTTCTTTTTCAGAATTATAATCTATGTGTCGATAGACGCATCCACCGCATTTTGAAAAGCTCGGACAGTCTGGCTCGATACGACTTTCTGATGGAGAAATGATACGCTCAATTTTGCCGTATGCATAGGTCTTTTTAGTTTTGAGGATTTTCACCTCAAGCTCATCACCCACAGCGCTCAGCGGCACAAATACAACAACACCGTTTTCGCTTCTGCCGACGCCGCTGCCCTGAGCTGTCATTGAGGTTATATTCAGTTTTATTATGTCATTCTTTTTAAGTTCCATATATTTATTCTATCATTAGTCGCAATATTTGGCAATATCCGAGAAAAATTTATTATTTTCCTAAAAAGTATTTATTTTTGTGAAAAAAAGCAATATAATACTAGAAACAGATGGGAGTGATATTATGAAATACGACCATATTTTAGACGACAAAAAAAGAATACATTTTATCGGCATAGGCGGAAGCGGAATGTGTCCGCTCGCCGAGATACTTATGAGCGAGGGCTTTGAGATTCAGGGCTCGGATATGAACGAGGGTGAGACTCTCGACAAGATGAAAGGCTACGGAATCCCTGTGTTTATGGGACACAAGGCTGAGAATATTGACGGCGCGGATTTAGTTGTATACTCCGCGGCGATTAAGGAAAGCAATCCCGAGCGCGCCGAGGCTAAAAAGCGCGGCATTCCCTGCGTTGAACGCAGCGTTATGCTCGGAATAGTATCGCGCCGCTATAACCGCAGTATCGGCATCGCGGGCACTCACGGAAAGACCTCGACCACAGGTATGCTCACTCAGGTGCTCATCGGCGCCGGCTTTGACCCGTCAGCTGTAATCGGCGGCAAGCTGCCCTTTATAGGCGGCAACAGCTATGTCGGCGATAGTGATATTATTGTCTGCGAAGCGTGTGAGTACGTTGACTCATTCCTCGAGATGACGCCGTTCATCTCGGTTATTCTCAACGTTGACGCGGACCATCTTGATTATTTCAAGAATCTCGACAATATCAAAAAGTCCTTCAACAAATTCGCTCACCAGACCACTCACGCGGTTTTTGTAAACGGCGATGACGAAAACACTCTTGACAGCGTAAAGGATGTTGAAATAGAAAAAATCACATTTGGGTTTAACGACTCCAACGACTACTACGCCGCTGATATAAGCGCGGACAAGGGCGTTCACGAGAACTTTTCGTTTATGCACAAGGGCGAAAAATTATGCGATATAAAGCTGATGGTTCCTGGCAAGCACAATATCTACAACGCTCTGGCGGCGGCTTCGGTCGCGCATTATCTGGGCGCGAGCCCCGAGAGCATTGCTGAAAACCTCGGCAAGTTTGGCGGAGTTCACCGTCGCTTTGAGATTCTCGGCACACCTAAGGGCATCACTGTTGCTGACGACTTCGCGCATCACCCCACAGAGCTCAAGGCTACTCTCAACGCCGCGATGAATATGGGCTTCAACAAGGTCTGGGCAGTGTTCCAGCCTCACACTTTCTCGAGAACCGCTATGCTGCTCGACGACTTTGCCGAGGCGCTCAAAATCCCAGATGTCGCCATTATATCGGAAATTTTGCCTGTGCGCGAAACCAACACCTATAATATTTATAACACCGATTTGGGCGCTAAGGTACCTGATTCAAAGTGCATAGATACCTTTGAGGATATTACCGAATATGTCACTACACACGCGCAAGCTGGCGACCTTATTCTTACAATGGGCGGCGGCAACGTCTATATGTGCGCGAATATGATTTTGAACAAGCTGAAAAGCGAAGAATAACGGGTGAAAAAATGGACGAAATGATAAAGAGAATCAACGAGCTTGCCCAGAAGAAAAAGGAGCAGGGATTGACCGCTGAGGAACAAGCCGAGCAAAAAGAGCTTTATAAAAAATATCTCGCGAATTTCAGAAAGAATTTTGAGAAGCAGCTTGACAATACCGATGTGGAATATCCTGACGGAAGGGTAGTTCCTTTTAAGGACGTCAAAAACATTAAATAAAAAACATATATTTTTAGCTGTAACATTTTGAGCGTAATTCCTTGTCATTCTGAGGAGCGCAGTGACGAAGAATCTTAAAGATCCTTCGGCTTCGCCTCAGGATGACATTTTTTATTTGCTTTTTGTTATTTCTTTAACAAATTTATCACTAAAAATCCGAAACATAAGCATAAAATAGAGCGTTTATAATTCCGTAAAGGAAGAATAAAGAAAAAAGTCTGCACAAATATTTACCTCATCGTTTGTGCATTCTGCTAAATTACAATTTGTAACCAAAAATCATCCCCTATTCCCTTGAATTTTATGCAAAAAAATGATAAAATGTTACCACTTTTAGTATGAGTAAAAATGCGCATTGGGTTTGGTCAACACCCGTTGACCACCGGGGAGGTCAGGCGGTAAAAAAACACAATCCCCCATACTAAACGGATTTTATTATTAAATTTAACGGAGGTTAAAAATTCATGAAATCTATGACACGACGTTCACTCGCTGTTGTTCTTGCGGTTCTCATGGTTTTCTCAACTATGATGGTTGGCATGATTACAGCGAACGCGGCAACAACAGTTTATTTCGTTAACACGAAAAACTGGTCAGGCACAATTAACGCGTACACCTTTAATTCTCAAACATTAGGCGCATGGCCTGGCACAGCTATGACAGTTGTTGATGCTACCAACAAGGTGTATTCTGCTGACGTTGGCGCAGCTAAAAATGTTATTTTCACAAACAAAAATGCTGGATCAGAGCAGACAGGTGATCTCACTGTTCAGGCAGGCAAGTACTATGAGCCTAAGACAGACACTTGGTATGATTCTGCTGAAGCCGCTATCACAGCTTCAGGTTCTGCGGTAGCTTATGAATGGTACGTTTGCGGTACAATCGGCGGCAATAACTGGACACTCGCTCAGCCCTCTATGGGTATGACAAAGCAGGCTGACGGTTCTTATGTAAAGGTATTCGAGAACGTTGCCGCAGGCAACTACGAGTACAAGGTTAACAACGGCACATGGTCAACTGCTTATCCTTCCAGCAACAAGACAGTTTCTGTTGCTACTGCAGGTTCAACAGTTACAGTTAAACTTAACGGCACAACAGTTACTGATACAGTTGTAGCTCCCACAGCTCCTTCAAGCTCTGAGACACCTTCAAGCTCTGAGACACCTTCGAGCTCCGAGACTCCTTCTTCAAGTGAGACTCCTTCAAGCTCCGAGACTCCCGC
>JAHLAX010000117.1 GCA_020625875.1 bacterium
TCCACTTTTCGCTTAATCTCCATTCATATTGTGGTTCTATTTCACAATCAGTCGAACCAGTTTCAATCAAATCACCAATAGTGTAAGAGTTGTCATCAATCCAATGTTTTCCAGCATCATAACTTACTTGGTTTGCATACAACTCATATTTATCACCATTAATACATGTATAATATGTAGTTTCAATTCCACCTCTAGTTCTGAATCTTGTACATTTCGAGGTTTTGAAACTCTCAACCTCATCCTCTGTATAAGTTCCAACGATGTTATAATTGGTATACTCACTCTCATAACCCTCAAGACACTTATAACGTCCAGTTGAAGTACCATTTCCATCAACTTCCTCCAATAAGGTATGAATTCCAAATCCAAGACCAATACACTTAACCTCACCATCTATTCCAACCCATCGTTTGGTACTATCCCTATAGTATGACCATGTATCAAATTCGAATATTCCCCATTCTGAAGCCTCTACAAGTGTTATTTTGATGCTTGTGGGGTCTCCAACAGTTGTGCTTCCATTAAACTCGTATTGAGGCTGTAAACCATGCTCATAACCACAGAATATTCCACTATTAGAGTTCTTTGGAGTTATATGTGCTGCATATAAGTTCTTGTCAAACTCCAATAGGTTATACTGCCAACTTGGTTTATAGTTGTTAAACGGAATCTCAAAACTTATTGTTGTGGTTGTGATATCGCCATCGTAAGACTCCTGAAGTGATATCGTGTTCTTAAGGAAATCCACTTCTTTGAATTCATTTCCATCAAATAGATTGATGACACCTTGTTCAGCATCAATTGTGGTATAATCCTTCTCTAGCAGCTTTAATCCATCTACACCAAATACTTGATAGGTTTGACATGTGTTCCAAGTGACTGGATTCCAATTCAACTTTAATGTTGGATGATTTGAATTACTAGTGAATGTGAAGTCAGTTTGGTTCTGTCCTTCTGATAGATTGTAGGTATAGGTCATCTTGCTTGGGAAATCAACGTTCACCAAGTAATATGTACCATCCTCAGTCTGGACAACAATATAATAATCATCATCCATTAAGAATCTTGAATCAGTCAAATGACCATGTATGGACATGGTAAGTTGCTTGGTGAAAACATAACGTTCATCAAGTGATTCTGTTTCAGTTAACTTTACATTAAAACCTTTCAATCTATTTGGAGAAGGAGGTTGTGGACTCTGGTTTACAAAGTCCACATATGCCTCTCCGTTGTCAATCGTTATGGTTTTAAGACTGTTCTTTGACAAGAAGAATACAGTGTCCTTGAGCTTCAACAAATCATAAGCGCAAGGTATTTCATATTGTGTTACACTCATCGTATATTATTCGTTACAAGCTGGGTCATTTAACTGTTTTACTACCAATGGCATTGTGCCATCACCATCTACAGAGTATGTGCTTGGAAATACTTGTATCCAAGGCTGGTCTCCTCTCTTCTCATATTTTTGGTATAAGTAATAACTATTAATGTTTGCCATGTTTAATTACATTTGTTATAAACATGAAAAAAAGGGTCAGAGAACAAATCTCCAACCCCTTTTATCAAATTAATCATTATTTTCCAAA
>JAHLAX010000146.1 GCA_020625875.1 bacterium
AGCGATAGATGTAAGAGCATAACAATTGTAAAATGCACTATTTCCAATACTTGTCACGCTATCAGGAATAGCGATAGATGTAAGAGCATAACAATTGGAAAACGTACCAGTTCCAATACTTGTCACGCTATCAGGAATAGCGATAGATGTAAGAGCATAACAATTGTAAAATGCATTAGCCCCAATACTTGTCACGCCATCAGGAATAGTAACCGAAGTCAGAGAAATAAGATAACAAAAAGAATTATTTCGAAGAACCGAATTCTCACTTAATCTAATTGCGGTAACGCATTTCGAATACAAGCAATCATTCGATATTAAACTCTCACGTGACAACAAGGAAGCATAAGAACTACTAGTGCTATAAAACCCCATGTTCCCATCGATCGAAATCGTATAACTTCCAATTCTCGGATACACATGCTGCAAATACTTCAGCGTTGTGTAACTCGTTCCGCTCATCGTTTCCGTAGCACTACCATCGCCCCAGTCAATCGTGCAAGTTCCATTCGGGCAAATCGCAAGATACGGAGACAAGAACTTCGGATCATCGAATGTGACATCAATCTCAGCCTTACCGCTCGCAGTCTTATACATCTGGCCAATGACGAGTTTTCCGTACTTCGCCACATAGGTTTTGGCATCCGACAAACTCCAGTTCCAGCCTTGAGCGATAAGTCCAGTATGTGTCGGATTATCAGGCAACGCAGTTAAAGATGCAAACTCAGATGCGCTGTAACTCTGGACAACAGTGCCATCGTAGTCAATGAACTTAACATCGCCATCCGTAGATCCACCGCCACTAGACGGTACGTTAACCGTAACCTCAGAATATCCATCAAGGTCATCATCTTCGGCGGAGTAAGTGCCGTTAGCTGTGATAGTTTTCGTGCCATATTCAGGAACGACCCCGGTAATCACCGCAGTTGTACCAGTTGTATTGGTTTCATCCGTGAGAACAGCGGCTCCTTCTTCCGTAACATCTACAAGTTGGATGTTACCCTCAAGCCATGTCCCAGCAGTTGATAAAGTTTTTGTTTGATTGTTAACAGTAGCGATTGTGTTACCTTTATAATTTACAGTCGTACTCATGATGAAACACCTCCCGCATAAACCGGAAGAGTAACACTTGATGTACTTCCGTCAGAACCAGTCAGCGTAATTACGTTATTGGAAATCGAAAGAGTATAGGTTACTGCCGAGCCACTTCCAGCTACGGCATCATCGACATATTTTTTCGTTGCTACATCCATATTGGCTGTCGGAGCCGCTCCAACTGTGAGTTTTCCGGCGAGAACTTCGTTGCCAAACCAGTCAAGAGTTCGAGCGTTAGAGTGAGCGTTGTATGCGCCGTTACCGACGATTTCGACGTAGTTGCCACGAGTGGCTATAGAACCGTCAGAGGGATCATAGTTATTCCATTCGCCGAAAACGTGTTGCGATCTATGGTTGGCGTGTGTGCCAAGACCTTCAGCGTGAGAAGCGAAGGCGGTAGCCGAAGTAAGAAGACCCTCGGTATGTGAATTGTTACCGCTTGCCGAAGTGCCTCCATTACGAATCTAATAACTCTTGTTTGTGACAGCTGTAGTCGACAACGTTTTATCCAACGTTATTGTCCTAACCTGCCCCGATGCCACCGTTTCAGAAACAACACTTGCGCCGCTTGTGCCGCTACCAGTCAGTGTAAACCCTACGAAAGAATGCATATTAGTACTAGAATCATTTATCGTATAGGTAGTTGCATTGGCATCTCCAGTTAAATAAACTATTATCTTATTAGAGAATACGTTCATATAGTTGTCTCCGCCCTCGGAATGGGATGATCTCCCAGTGGCCGATGTGCAATAGCCTTCGCTGTGAGAATGGTAACCCGAAGCCATCGAGGCGCCACCTTC
>JAHLAX010000008.1 GCA_020625875.1 bacterium
ACCTCCTCGATGATTTCATCATCGTCAACTACACAGACAATATCATCGGGCTTGCTGTCGTATTCCATTGAGGTAATCGGCTGCTCCGCGGCTTCTTCGGGAGCGGGCTCTGAAACCGACTTGGTGTTTTTAACCTCATCGGCGACAGTCGCCTTTTTCTTTTTGCCTCGCTTGCCGAGTTCGTCAACAGGCTGATACTTGGTCAAAAAGCTGTTGGTCGGCTGAGTAACATTAAATATATGCTTGCGCGGAATCGCGGTTGTCTCGGAAATCTTGTGCTCGTGAGCGAGCTCGTGAACAAGAATTTTGTGCTTGCGGTTAGGATTGCGGAAGTATTTGAGAAGAATAATAAACACCACAACAACTATCGCTATAGCGACAATGGTAATCGAACCGTAGAGAATCAGATTCTTGTTTCTGTTGAAAAATGTGTCGTTGAGAATAGTGGTTTCGCTGACAATACCCGCCAGAGTTTCCTTGTTGGCGGCGGTGAGCTTTTTGCCCGGAGCGGCAAGCATGGTGATGTTAATATTCTCGCCGTTGACTACCGTGTTATACTGCTGAGCGTAAACTGTTTTCTTTCCGCTCTTATACTTCATATTGAGGCAGATATACTTAATATCCTTGTACTCAACGGGAGACGCGTCCTTATAGGCTTTGTTCTCCCTGAGTTTTTTCATAATATTTGAAAGCTCTTCGTCAGACAGGCTGTTATAGTTGCCGATTTTTGTACTGTCCTGAGTTTTGGTCATTGTGACAGTCAAAGTAAGCGCGCTGTCCTTGGTGACAGCTTCAAGATAGATGTTGCCGTCCTTGAGCTGTGACATTGTGTTTTCGTAATCAAGCTTAAACGTCTTGAAAAACTGGTCGTTCTTTGTGCTCTTTCGTGTAAGCACAAGCATATCGTCGGGTACGGGAATGCTCATATTGAGCTCGGAAATCTCATAAGCCGTACTCTCGGCGAACGCGGTAAACGCAAAGGCGCACACAATCATCGCGCACATAATTACCGCGAGTACTAAAGCAGATACTCTTTTCATACTCTTCCTCCATAAACAAATTCACACATAGTTCATTATACTATTTTATTCGGGCAAAAGCAAGAATTTTCGCCAAATATGGGCGCTGTAATTGAAGTTTGGGCAAAAGTATGGTATATTGAGGTTCAGGGAGTGATATTTATGGTAGAAATGGAAATACGCAGGCTAATAAACGACACAAAATCGAACAAAAACCTGCGTGATAGTTTTAAAAATATAAGACAAAATCCCGACCCTATGAAGAAATTTTGCGATATTTGCCTTGAAAACGGCTACGAAATCTACCTCGGCGAGCTCTTTAGTTACGGTCAGGATATGAACGACTCAAAACTGCGCGCCACAAACGGCGGCGGAAGCTTTGAGATAGACGGCTGGGACGACGCCTTTGAAAATCTCCTCGAGGAGATTTTAAGTAATAATTAATAGGTAATAAGTAATAATTTAGCGTTAACAAACCAACAAACAAAATCGGCAGTTCATCTTACGGGAGATGTGCTGCCGATTCTTTTGCACACTTTTTCGCGTGCGTCAATTATTACTTATTACTTATTACCTATTACTTGCTGCCGTAAATTACGGTGAAGTTTTCGACCTCTGCCGCCTTACAGGTGTAGCTGTTTTTGTCAGCTGTGAGAATGAAGCTGTCTGCCTTGAGATCGTTGTCGGAAATTTTGAGCTCCTTAAAGGTCTTGCCCGCCTCGGCGCCGTCGAGAGTGGAGCTTATGACTGTTTTATCCTTGGCTACGATTATATTCGGACCGCAGTACTGCGCGAGATTAGAGCCGTCAACCTTGGCGTACGCGTCGGTCTTTAAATCGACAATAACGCAGCCCTGAAAATCTGTGCGCTGAACGCCGACCGAAAGCGAGTACAGACCGCTGTCCTTATCCTTGACAATATCGGTTGTACATCTGGGGCATACCCATTTAAGAATACTCTTGAACTTTAGCTTGCTGTCAATATCGGCGATATTCTTGCCCTTGTCGCTGTCGGGGTAGGCGGCGACAATCTTGCCGTCCATATCGGTGATTGTAATCGCGTCGGCGTAGAGATAACGCGCTACGGTTTTAAGCTGCTCGGTATCTGTCTTTTTGGGAGTGAAGCACTGAGCCGCCAGATAACCCTTGGCGTACATCTCGTCATAGAACTCGGCGTTGTATCTTGTTTGAGCGGCAACATAGTCCTCGACCTTTGTTTTGGCGTAGTCAAGATTGTCGCTTGAGCTGTCTGAGGATGAACAGCCGAACAGCATTGTCGAGAATGTTAAAACGATTAATGTCGAAAGCAAAACGCATATTATTCTTTTCATATTTTTCTCCTTATAAACCGAAAGCCCCCTGTTACAGAGGCATTCGGTTTTAAATATTTACTGAAAGGATCGATTCCCTTATAATCAGTTTGTGATAGTCTGCTCTGTTTCCTTATCGAAAACGTGGAGTCTCGAAAGGTCGAAAGCAATCTTGATGTTGTCGCCGGGCTTCGCTTTAGAAGCGGGGTCAACACGAGCGGTAATCGGAGCGCCGTTAATGTTAACATAGAGATAAATCTCAGCGCCCATAAGCTCTGTAACGTCAACGTTAGCTGTGATGATGGATTCCTTAGGAGCTTTCTCAAGGAAATCGGGCTCATCGTGAACGTGCTCGGGACGGATGCCAAATACAACTTCTTTGCCGTCATAAGCCTTTAGGGCCTCAACTTTATCAGCAGGAACAGGAAGATTGTAGTTGTCAAATTTAAGAGTTTTGCCGCCGTCAGCAACAACAGCGTCGTTGAAGTTCATCTGAGGTGAGCCGATGAAGCCTGCTACGAACTCGTTGCAAGGCATATCATAAAGATGCTGAGGAGTATCAACCTGCTGGATGAAACCGTCCTTCATAACAACGATACGGGTACCCATTGTCATAGCCTCTGTCTGGTCATGAGTTACGTAGATAAATGTTGTGCCGAGTCTCTGATAGAGCTTCGAAATCTCGGTACGCATCTGAGCTCTGAGTTTAGCGTCGAGGTTTGAGAGCGGCTCGTCAAGAAGGAATACCTTAGGATCACGAACGATGGCACGACCAAGCGCTACACGCTGTCTCTGACCACCCGAAAGAGCCTTAGGCTTTCTGTCGAGATACTGTTCGATGCCGAGGATGCGGGCAGCCTCTTCAACTCTCTTCTTGATTTCATCTTTGGGCATTTTTCTGAGCTTAAGACCAAACGCCATATTGTCATAAACCGACATATGAGGATAGAGCGCGTAGTTCTGGAAAACCATCGCAATATCTCTGTTCTTAGGTGTTACGTCATTACAAAGCTTGTCGCCTATGTAAAGCTCGCCCTTAGAGATGTCCTCAAGACCCGCAATCATACGAAGCGTTGTGGATTTACCACAGCCCGAAGGTCCTACGAGGATGATAAATTCTTTATCATCAATCTCGAGGTTAAAATCTGTAACGGCTACAACATCGCCGTCATAGATTTTATACACATGTTTTAAACTTACATTTGCCATACATTATTCCTCCATAAATAATGATATAATTTTCAACAGTACTATTTTATCACTATAAAGCAAATATTACCATTTGTAAAAGTAACAAAGTTCACTGTAACTTTTTATACAAAATGGGGACGATGTAAAAAACATCGTCCCTTTTTTGTGCTATTTGACTAGAAAAACAGCGGCTATTTCACTATTTGTCAATTCACGACAGCTTCCTTTGGGCAAGTTGCCATCTAAACTGAGCCCGCCGACGCTCTCTCGCTTCAAAAAAATCACCTTAAATCCGCATGAAGCGAACATTTTTTTAACCTGATGAAACTTTCCTTCGGTAATTTTTACCCTTACACGGTTATTTCCGAGCAAATCGAGCTTCGCGGGCAGCAGTTTTGTGCCGTCGTCAAGCGTTATTCCACGCTCAAAAGCGCTGACAACGCTTTCGTCAGGTTCGCCGTCAAGCTCGGCGTAGTAGGTTTTCCAGACATGATTTTTCGGCGAGAGTATCCTGTGGGCAAAGTCGCCGTCGTCGGTGATTATCATCAGCCCCTCTGTGTCCTTGTCGAGCCGCCCCGCGGGGAACAAGCCCTTGCGCTTAAAATCCTCGGGCACAAGCTCGAGCACGGTTTTGTGGAGGTTGTCCTCTGTGGCGCTGACATAGCCCTGAGGCTTGTTGAGCATCAGGTAAATGTATTTTTTTACATTCAAAGCCTGTCCGTCAACCGCTATCTCGCTCGATTCAGCGTCAAGCTTTGTTTCGGGCTTGGTAACGACCTCGCCGTTCAGCGTGACGCGCTTTGAGCGTATTAACTTTTGAACCTCTTTTCGCGAGCCGACGCCTTGCGAAACAAGAATTTTATCCAGTCGCTCCATTGAGTGCCTCGTATCTGTCGCCGTAAATCCCCGTGCTCAGATGTCCGCCGATTACGTGCGCCTTGAATATGAGCAGGGTTACGAATTTTTCTTTATCTTTTAATTTATATACAACTCGGCTGACCTGTTCGCCTTTGAAGGGCGAAAGGTCGAGCCCTGTTCTTTTCTGGAGCTCGTTGTATTCCTCATAAACCCTGCCAAACTCGGCGGGGATTGTGACCTTATCTGTCTTTTCTGAGTTTGGATTGACGATTATTTTGAATTGCCTTAAGAACTCAATCCGTGCCTCTGTATCGGGCGCCTCGGTAAAGAATCTTCCGACCTTGTCCGCCTTAGCGTAATCGGGCAAAGGCTGCTTTTTTTCGAGCGCTATTACCATACACAACGCCGTCAAAAACACCGCCAGCGCCGCTATCACGGCTATTTTTACCCCGCGCCTTTTGTTGAAGGACAAAATTACCATAGTATCACCCGTAGAGTATATGCGAACGAAAGGTGAAATAGTATTCTTGTGTCCCCTTTTAAGGGGACCGAAATCTTTGATTTCGAGGGGTTATCAAGCCCTTTAGAGGCGGTCCTCTTTATAAACATTCATAGTGAGGAAAGATAATCCCCCAAAATCAATTGCTGCGCAATAATGATTTTGACCCCTTTAAAAAGGGGTACGCTCAAAAAACTAAACTATATCCGCTATCTCTCTTGTACTACTTACCCACGCGACGGGGTTGTACTTCGCCATATCCTCGTCCTTGCCGTAGCCGTAGGAACAGGCGATAAAATCCACGCCGCACTCCATCGCGCCCTTAGCGTCATACCAGGTATCGCCGAGCATAACGGCTTCATCTAAGCTGCCTCCCAGCCTCTCAACGGCGTAGGGGATTAAGTCCTTTTTATCCTTGCGCGTGCTGTTGCGGTTTGAGCCCGCCACCGCGTCAAAATAATCTGCGAGTCCAAGCTCCTCCACAACGATTTCGGCAGTCAGCTCGAGCTTTGAGGTGCACACAGCGAGCTTCAGTCCGCGTGACCTCAGCTCAGACAAAACCTCTTTTATGCCGTCATAGGGCTTGTTCAAAAGCTTGCCCTTTTCGGCGTAAAAGTTCTTATAAAGCTCATAGCCCTCGTCGCACAGCTCGTCGGGGAGCTTGCAGAGATTTTTTAATGTATCGAGAAGCGGAGGCCCTATGTACTTCGTATAATCGGACAAATCAACGCCCGTCACTCCCAAGCTCTCCAGCGTCTTTTCGAGGCTGTAGCGGATGCCCTCGGCGCTCTGGGAGATTGTGCCGTCCAAATCAAACAGAATATACTTATATTTCATCGAATTTTGTGTCCGCCTTTTTCTGAAACTTCTCAGCCTTTACGCTCGCGCGGGTATGCGTGCCCTTCGCGATTAAGCCCAGCTTGTCATACGCTTCAACATTGAATTTAAAGAACCTGCCGTCGCTCTCAATGAGCGTAGCGACAGCCCTGACCTCAGCGCCGACAGGCGTCGGGCTCAGGTGCTCAACCTCAAGCGCAGTACCTACGGTTGTGATGCCGTCGGGCAAGTCTTTTTCGAGCATTTCGAGCGCCGCTTCTTCAAGATACGCCACGAGCATAGGCGTAGCCAGAACGCCCAGACAGCCGCTCTTGAGCGCGCGGGCGAGGTGCTCCTCCTTAACAGTTTTGATCAACTCAAATTTTTCTCCGATTTGTGCCATAAAATTACCTTCTTACTTTAGGGTTACTCCTGTTACCCTACTATATAGTGTTCATAGAATTATATCACGACAAAAACGCAATAAGCAATTGGCAATTGCTTCAAACTTGGTATAAATATTTTGTTGATAATTTACAGAATTTTCCGCGCGCTTTTACCGCTTGCTTTTTAATGGGATTTTGTGGTATAATTCTATGAAATGTGAATTAAGGAGATTGATATATATGAAGCTGGGCATAGTCGGACTACCGAATGTTGGCAAAAGCACGCTGTTCAACGCGATTACTAACGCGGGGGCGCAGTCGGCGAACTATCCGTTCTGCACGATTGAACCTAATGTGGGCGTGGTTGCCGTACCTGACAAGAGGCTTGACAAGCTCGCCGAGATGTACGACCCCGACAAGTACACTCCCGCCACGATTGAGTTCGTAGACATCGCGGGGCTTGTAAAGGGCGCGTCAAAGGGCGAGGGCCTGGGCAACAAGTTCCTCGCGAATATCCGCGAGTGCGACGCGATTGTTCACGTTGTGCGCTGCTTTGAGAACGACGACATCGTTCACGTTGACGGCAGCATCGACCCTAAGCGCGATATTGAGACGATTAACCTTGAGCTGATTCTCGCCGACGTTGAGATGCTCGAGCGCAGAATAGACAAGACGAAGAAGCTCATTAAGGGCGACAAAAAGTATCAGGCTCACCTCGAGCTGTTCGAGCGTGTACTCGAGGCGCTGAACGCGGGCAAGTCCGCTCGCTCGGTCGAGATGGACGACGAAGAAAAGAAGATTATGAGCGAGGTCGCTCTGCTCACAACAAAGCCGATAATCTATGCCGCCAATATGAGCGACGAGGATTTTTCGAACGGCATTGAGAACAACGCGGGGCTCAAAGAGGTTAAGGCGATTGCCGCCGAGGAGAACGCGGGCGTGCTGCCGATTTGCGCTCAGATTGAGGAAGAAATCGTCGATATGGACGATGAGGAGAAGGAAATGTTCCTCTCTGACCTCGGGCTCGAGGAGAGCGGACTTGACAGGCTTATCAAGGAATGCTACTCACTGCTCGGTCTCATAAGCTACCTCACCGCAGGCAAACCCGAGGTAAGAGCGTGGACAATCAAAAAGGGCACCAAGGCGCCTCAGGCGGCGGGTAAAATCCACACCGACTTTGAGCGAGGCTTCATCAGAGCCGAGGTTGTGGCTTTCAGCGACCTTATGGATTGCGGCTCAATAGCCGCCGCTAAAGAAAAGGGACTGTACCGCAGCGAGGGCAAGGACTACGTTATGCAGGACGGCGACGTGGTACTGTTCAGGTTTAACGTATAAATTTCCCACACTTTTCCGCTATTGTTCATATAACCGTCACATTCGGGTTTTATGATATAGCTACACTAAAGAAGACAACGACACAATGCTTGTGATTTTTTCATAAATTTCCCTCTTTAATAGTGAAAGCTCCCACCGCAGGGAGCTTTTGCTCTACCCTATGAACAAATTATGTGATTTATGCAATCGGTGTTGACAATATAAATATAAGAGTTATAATGTTTAAAACGAGGAGGCGACATCATGATTAAAAGAACCTTCTACAATCTGCCCGCGGAAAAGCGCGAGAAGATTATCGACGTTACCCGCAGAGAATTCTCAAAGGGCAACCGAAAGAAAATCACCATAAACAGCGTTATCAAAAACGCGGGGATTTCGCGCGGAAGCTTTTATCAGTATTTTGACGACAAGCTTGATCTGGTGGAGCTTATCACCGAGGATATGTTCTCGCGACTGACCGATTACATCCGCGATGAACTGATGCTCAACGGCGGCGATATATTTGAGGTACCGCTGAGGATGTTCGACATTATGATTAACGACAAGCGCGAGTACAACGATATGCTCGCACTGACTGACGACACCAACCAGAATAACGCTCTGGTCGCCGATTATATGCGCTACAGGGCGCGCAAGCCCGACTTTTATGAGAAGTTCGAGGAATACATCGACAAAAGTATGCTCGCCGTCAACGACGACGAGGACATAAAATGCGTTATCTTTATGATGGTTGACGCGGTCAAGGTCGCGGTCGAAAACGTGCGCCGCAACCCAAAGACCTACGATAAAGAAAAGGCAATGCTCTACCGTAAGATTCAGATTCTTAAGAACGGTACGGCGGTTAAATAAGTAATAGGTAATATGTAATAAATAATTAGGGAGCTGTTCAAATGAACAGCTCCCTTAAATTATATTATCTTAGATTACATAAAGTTAGAGAAATCTGCGAGAGTGCCGAATGTCTGGGTCGCGTTGTCCTTATCGGTAGCCTGAGCGTTTGTATTAGTCTCTGTAGAAGCACAGAGAACATCAATCTTTGTGAGTTCCTCTACTGTGATTACAGGAGAAGTGTATAAAGTTTTCATAGTCAAATCTCCTCCTTATTAAGCTGTATATTCGGCGATAATGCCATCATAGCTGATAGTGTCGATGTATTTAGCGTAGTAAGTTACGCCGTCCTTAACAACATAGAAGCGAGCAGCTACCTGTGAGTTGTCTGGCATATCTTTGACAGCTAATGTTACATACTGTTCGCCCATTGTTGTATTAACCGTGCCTGTGCATTTGATAGTCTTTTCGCCGTTGCCGCCGTTTTTCTTCATATTAGTGAAGTTAGCGGAAGCCTGCTCTTTGCCGCTAACCTTTGCTACTACATAGCCATACTCAGTAGCATTATTGTCGAGCCACTCCTGATTAACCTGTGTGTAAATACGAACAGCGGGCTCACCTACCTTCTCTTGGAAACCTTTGATTTCAGCATTGCCTGCGAGCGGATCAGTAACTCTTAACACAAGATGCAGAGTGCTTTCCTTCTGGATGTTATAATCTTGAAGAGTCCTGTTGTCCTCGAGCTGCTTGCCCGCGAAGATTAGGCGCTGCTGATCGGGCGGTATACCCTCTTTATCCTGGATTTTTGCTTTAACATTCTCAACCGTGTCTGAGGGTTCAACATCAAGAGTGATAGTTTTGCCTGTCAAGGTTTTTACGAAAACCTGCATAGCCGAAACCGTAAAAACAGACACAGTAATCATACTCACGATAATCAAAGTCGTGAGCAGAATGCTTATTGGTCTTTTTAAAACTTTTTTCATGAAATTCCTCCTCATATAAAAATACATCTTGATTATATAATAAACCCATCACGAATTATTGCGAATATTGAAATAAAAGTTAACAAAAATCACATCCGTTATTTGTGCGGATTGACGAAACGAGTATTGTAGAGGAGCGGCAGGAGCAGCTCTCCTACAGTTTTCATCATACAAAAACGGCCCCCGAGCGGGAGCCGTTAATTAAGAATTAAGCATTATTCGCTGATGATGTGGCCTTTGGCGCGGATTACGTCGATAACCTGATCAACGTACTTCTCGCAGGTTTCGTCGGAATCAGCCTCAACCATAACGCGGATAACGGGCTCTGTGCCTGATTCTCTGAGCAGGATTCTGCCGTTGCTGCCGAGAGCCTCGGCAACCTTAGCCACCTCAGCCTGTACATCGGGATCGTTCTTGGCGTCGGGCTTGGATTTTACCCTTACGTTCTTGAGAACCTGAGGATACATAACCATAGGAGCCGCGAGCTCGCTCATGGGCTTCTCCTTGGCAAGCATAACCTCCATCAGCTTTAAGGATGTGAGGATGCCGTCGCCTGTTGTGGCGTACTTCTGGAAGATGATGTGACCGCTCTCCTCGCCGCCGATACGGTTGCCTGTCTGAACCATATTCTCATAAACATACTTGTCGCCGACATTAACCTTGTCGTACTCGATGCCAACCTTGTCGAGCGCCTTGAAGAGACCGAAGTTACTCATAATTGTGGCTACAACCTTGTTGTTGAGGAGCTTGCCCCTCTCCTTCATATAGCAGCCGTACATATAGATGATGTGATCGCCTGTTACGACGTTGCCCTTTTCGTCTACAGCGAGACAGCGGTCGGCGTCGCCGTCATAGGCAAAGCCTACGTCGAGACCGTTGTCAACAACGAACTTCTGAAGGTGCTCGATGTGAGTTGAGCCACAGTCAGTGTTGATGTTGAAGCCGTCGGGAGCGTCGTTGATTACATAAGTCTTTGCGCCGAGAGCGTCAAACACACCCTTAGCGATTGCCCATGACGCGCCGTTGGCAACGTCAAGACCTACCTTAACGCCTTTGAAGCTGTACTTGCTCATCGAGATAAGGTAGCCGATATAGCGGTTACGACCTGATACATAGTCGACAGTTCTGCCGATTTCTTCCTTGCCAGCTACGGGGATTTCGAGCTTGTCGTCGATATATTCCTCTATTTTGAGGAGAGTTTCCTCCTCCATCTTCTCGCCCTTTGAGTTGAGCACCTTGATGCCGTTGTCATAAAACGGGTTGTGAGAAGCGGAAATCATAATACCGCAGTCAAAATCATCAATGCGTGTGATATACGCTACGGACGGAGTTGTTGTAACGTGCATAATATACGCGTCAGCGCCGCTCGCCATAAGACCTGTGCACAGCGCGTACTCGAACATATAGGAGCTGCGGCGGGTGTCCTTACCGATGACAACCTTAGCCTTTTTGCCCATATTCTTGCCGTAATACCAGCCGAGAAAACGACCGATTTTTATTGCGTGCTCAAAGGTGAGAACCTTGTTAGCCTCGCCTCTGAAGCCGTCTGTACCAAAATATTTACCCATCAGTCAGCCTTCCTTTCAATAACTTCACCGTTGTTCTTGTGGATGCAGTTCTCGGGAACAACACCGCGAACACAGGATGTGGGATATACGCTCGCGTGTCTGCCGATAACGGTACCTGGGTTACAAACGGCGTTGCAGCCAACCTCAACATAGTCGCCGAGCATAGCGCCGAACTTTTTGAGACCTGTCTCAATCTTTTCGGTGCCGTTGTGAACAACTACGAGCTTTTTGTCGGACTTAACATTGGATGTGATAGAGCCCGCGCCCATATGTGAGAAGTAGCCGAGGATTGAGTCGCCTACATAGTTATAGTGAGGAGTCTGAACGTGGTCAAAGAGAATAACGTTCTTGAGCTCAGCTGAGTTGCCGACTACACAGTCAGCGCCTACTAAAGCCGAACCGCGGATGAACGCGCACTGACGAACCTCTGTGTTTGGTCCGATGATACAGGGAGCGCCGAGATAAGCCGAAGGGAAAACCTTGGCGGTTTTGTGAACCCAGACGTTCTCTGAAACTTCTTCATACTCGTCGCCGAGTGTAGCGCCGAGCTCGATTATAAAATCCTTGATACCCTTTAAGGCTTCCCACGGATAAGTAAACTGCGAGAGGTAATCCTTGGCAAGTGTGTGGTCAAGGTCATAAAGGTCTTTGATTGTATACATTAAAGTCTCTCCTTCTTCTCAATATCGAGGAAGTATTTATATGCGCCTACTGTGAGCTCGTCGCACGCGGCTTCGTCACAGGCGATGATAGCGCCGTTGTGCATCTGGAGCGCGGAGCAGGTCCACTTGTGGCTGACAGAACCCTCAACTGTCTCGGCAAGAGCTTTAGCCTTGTTGTGACCGTTGATGAGGATAAGAACTTCTTTTGAATCTGTAACTGTGCCAACGCCTACGGAAAGAGCCTGAGCGGGAACCGCCTCGGGGTCGTTGCCGAAGAAACGGGAGTTAACGATTCTTGTGTCTGTTGTGAGATCTCTAAGTCCTGTGCGTGAAGCGAGGCTTGTGAAAGGCTCGTTGAACGCGATGTGACCGTCAACGCCGATGCCTCCCATAAAGAGGTCGATGCCGCCGTAAGACGCGATTTTCTCCTCATAACGAGCGCACTCACCCTCGGGATCGTCTGTCATACCGTTGAGGATATTGATATTCTCTTTCTTCATATCAACGAGGTGATCAAAGAAATTGTCGTGCATAAAGTACCAGTAGCTCTGGTCATGCTCGTGAGGAAGTCCGAGGTACTCATCCATATTAAAAGTAACGACGTTAGCAAAAGAAAGCTCGCCGTTCTGATTCATTGTATAGAGCTCCTTATAAACGCCGATGGGCGATGAGCCTGTGGGAAGTCCGAGTACGAAGGGACGGTCTTCCTTATGATTCTTGATTTTGTCGGCGATATAGTTAGCCGCCCACTTACACATTTTATCGTAATTATCCTGAATAACAACTCTCATAATAATTAAAATCTCCTTAAAGTCTATTTAAAATACGATGTCAAGAGAACCTCTGTTACAGTTTTGATTCTGCTTTTTGCTTTCTCTCTGACGGCTCACCCAAGCCGTGGCAGCACCCGCCGAGTCTTTCGATAACTGCCATTCCTCGTCAACCTTTTCGGTCCTGGCGCTAACAGTCTCTTTTCCTCCTTTTTTAAGAGGCTGTTTTACATAGATGGTATTACCACAAAATAGTATATGATACCATCGTTTAATTTACCATATATAGTGGTAAAAGTCAAGATTTTTCGATATTGACAACACTCCTTCGCTTTGATAATATTTTACTGTAAACGAGGTGAACGGGATGATAATAATAAACGCGGATGATTTCGGTATGAACGAGCGCTGCTCACAAGCTATAGCGGAGGCTTTTAAAAAGAATCTTGTAAACAGCACGACCGTTATGGCGAACGGAGTTTTTTTCAGCGAGGCGGCTGAGCTCGCCAAATCGCGCGGTTTTTTCGACAAAATTGGCATACATCTCAACATTACCGAGGGTATACCGCTGACGGATGACATCAAAAAAATGCCCGACTTCGTGACAGACGGACATTTCAACAAAAAATATGATTGGCAAAAGGAACTCTCCCCCGCCGAGTGTAACGCGATTTATAAGGAGCTTTCGGCTCAGTTTGAGAGAGTTGAAAAAGCGGGGATAAAAATATCCCGCGCGGACTCGCATCACTATATTCACAACGCGCCGTTTATCGCGCCGATAGCCGAGCGTGTTTGCAAAGAACACGGTGTTAAAAGCCTCAGGATTATGAGAAACTGGGGCGAAATAACCCCCGATAAAAAACGTTATGCCGATGAGTACCGCGACCGTTTGCGCTCAAAAGGCTTTGTTACGACAGATTATTTCGGCAGGCTGAGCGAAGCCGAGGACAAAGCGCTGCCAAAAAGCATTGAGCTTCTGGTTCATCCCGATTTTGACAAAGAAGGAAACCTCGTGGATAGACACGGGGTTATGGATGAATATGCGGTAGGAGGCAGCATTATTTCAGTGGACAGTGGTCAGTGATCAGTAGTCAGTTATGGTTGAGACGGATAAATCGGATTAATTCAAACATCGGTGCCCGATTGTATAAATATTGATAGGAACAAATTAAAGTCTTAGGTTTTCGCTGAACCTAAGACTTTATTTTTTAAACTGGGTGTGGGCAAAGCCCACCCTTCACTAACCACTGATCACTGACCACTAATCACTAGCTTTTATGATTAAACGTCGGCACAAGCTGAGCGAGCTTGTCCACAACTTTGTCGCTTTCGTTAGCGTCAGCGAGGATATGCAGCTCGTCAAGCTCCTTGAGCAGAACTTCGCTGTCAATATCAATCTGGTTGCCGATGAAAATCTTTTTATTAGCGGTCTTTTTGAGTCCTTCTTCGTCCATTAACAGCTCCTCATAGAGCTTTTCGCCCGGGCGAAGTCCCGTGAACTTAATCTCGACCTCCTCATATGGCACCTTGCCGTACATACGGATGAGGTTCTCGGCGAGGGTAACAATCTTGACAGGCTCGCCCATATCGAGCACAAATATCTCGCCGCCGTTCGCGATAGCGCCCGCCTCGAGCACGAGCGAAACCGCCTCAGGGATTGTCATAAAATACCTTATAATATCGGGGTGTGTTACCGTAACGGGACCGCCGCTCTCAATCTGGCGTCTGAACAGCGGGATAACCGAGCCGTTTGAGCCGAGCACGTTGCCGAAACGCGTGGTAACAAACTCCGTAGTTTCGCTGTGCTGAGCCTTATACTGTATAATCATCTCGCAGACGCGCTTGGTGCATCCCATAACGTTTGTCGGGTTGACCGCCTTGTCTGTGGAGATAAGAACGAACTTGTCGGCGTTATAATACTCGGCGAGGGTAGCGACATTAAATGTGCCGAAGATGTTGTTCTTGACCGCCTCCTCTGGCACGGTCTCCATAAGCGGAACATGCTTATGCGCCGCCGCGTGGAACACAAGGTTCGGGCGATACTTCTTGAACAGCGCTTCCATCTTGTCGTAATCGCGGACAGAGGAAATAATCGTAACCAAATCAACACTGTCGCCGTACTCCATGAGAACTTCCTGCTGAACGTCGTAGGCGTTGTTCTCATAAATGTCAACAATAATAACCTGCTTGGGTTTGTAGGACGCTATCTGACGCACGAGTTCCGAACCTATTGAACCGCCGCCGCCTGTTATCATACAAACCTTGCCTGTGATAAACTTCTCTATACCCTTTTGGTCGAACTCGATCGGGTCTCTGCCGAGCAAGTCCTCTATCTTAATATCGACCGCCTGAGAGATAAGCTGGGTGTGCTCATCGTCAAAAAGCAGGTTGCCGAGATACGGCACAACCTTGATTTTACACTTTGTCTGAGCGCAAATATCGAGAATCCGCGTTCTGTCCTCCTTTGAGGCTGAGGGAATCGCGAAGATAATCTGGTCAACCTCCTGGCTTTTGGCAACGCTTATAATATCTCTCGTCGTGCCCAAGACTTTCACACCCTGAATCCGCGTGTGAATCTTGCCCGGGTCATCGTCAATCAAGCCTATGGGCTCAACGTTCTTGAGGACGTTGCCCTCGTCGTACTTGGCGCCCTTAAGCTCAGAGATAATCATAGAAGCCGCTCTGCCCGCGCCGATGATAAGCGTACGCTCGGTGTCGTCATCCCTGCCCGCCCTTGTCAGGAATAAAAACATTCGTCGGAAAATTGCCCTGAATATGAGCACCAGCGACGTTATAATAACAAAGTTTACGGCGAAAAACAGCCTCGATGAGCTTCGCTGGAATATCCAGAAAAACAAAAGTGACAACAGCTGCCCCACAAACATTCCCGCGGCGCAGGTGAGGTAATCTTTTATACCGAACAGTCTCCACGTCTTGGAGTAAGAACCGATAGCGAACTGCACAAGCAGACACAGGACTATATCAGACGCGATGATATACAGCAGGATTTTTTCCGAATGATAATACGGGGCGTATTTCATAAACAGCCAATCCGTTATCAAAGAACCAAACGCGATAAAGAACGCGTCCGAGAACGCGAGAATCAGCTTGCGAATGTTCAGCCTTTTCACGATGCCCACTCCTTTCTCTTGTTTTTTGGTCACATAACGACCCAATTATATCTATATAATTATACTTAATCACTCAGTTTATGTCAATCAAATTTTATTGTAGCTTATTCCAAAATATGTCGTGGTTTTTTGTGCATTTTGTTATTGACAAGCTTTTGAGAATAATACTATAATAAAGTATTAACTGCAGAGGTTAAATATATGAACAAGAGAAAATCGCTAAAGCTCTTACTCGCGCTTTTGTTTGTGGTTTGTATAATTTGCGAGCTGCTTTTTTCGTCAAATTATCTGAACATTTCAACTCTTAACATCAAAACCGATAAGACCACCGCGAGTTTCAGAGCGGTGCTTATATCCGACCTGCACAACAAGGAGTACGGGAAGAACAACAAAAAGCTTTTAAAAACTATTTATGAACAACATCCTGACGTTATTTTTGTTGTGGGCGATATGCTGAACAAAGACGACGAAAACCGCGATATTGCCCTGAATTTATACTCAGAGCTCGTAAAGCTTGCCGACGTTTACTGCTGTCTGGGCAACCACGAAAACTCCTACTATGACACAGAAGGGCTCAAGAGAGATATAAAAAAAACAGGAGCGCGTCTGCTTGAGGATGAAATGGAAAAAGTCGACTTCACAAGCGGAAGTATCACTGTCGGATGTCTGGCTCACTATCCGTATTATGAATCCGACGCGCCCGACTACAACAGTTACCAAAGACATTTTCTCGACAGCTTTATTGAGCAGGGCAAAGACAACTATTCAATTCTGCTGGCTCACGAGCCCGAGTATTTTTATTGGGCGCTCAAAGACAAAAATCTCGATTTGATGCTCTGCGGGCACACCCACGGCGGCATAATAAGACTTCCGTTTATCGGCGGATTAATTGCCCCTAATCAGGGGTTGTTAGCTAAAAACGGCGATATACTGCCCGACTATACAAAAGGATATTACAGCACGAGCAGCGCCAACATATACATAACGGGCGGGCTGGGCAACGAGATGATAATCCCGAGGTTTTATAACCCTCCCGAAATCAGCGTAATCAATGTAAATTAAAATTCTTTATTAATACGCTGTATATTGAGCAAATTTGACTATAGATTATCTTTTGAAAAAGGTGTAAAATTAATTCATAATCAAAATCTGGAACGAGGTGGTTAAAATGCTGAATATCTACAAAACAAAAGGCGGCGTGCTTAACGAGGTAAATGAGCTTCAACCTGATGTATGGATTAAGATGGTATGTCCCGACGCCGAAGAAAACCAGCAGATTGTTGACCACTACGGCATCGACTACAGCGACCTTGTAGCCGCGCTGGATGACGAGGAGAGCTCTCGTATTGAGTTTGAGGACGATTACACCCTCATCCTTGTCGATATTCCGATTACCGAAATCCGCAACGACGAGGAGTACTACACCACAATCCCTCTCGGTATTATCCTCACCGAGGACGCGGTTATTACCGTTTGTCGTCAGGAAGTCGAGATTTTTGAGAAGAACCTGCGCTATAAGATGCGCAACTTCAGCACAAAAAAGAAGATGCGCTTTGTGTATCATATTCTCTATAGCATTTCGAGGCTGTATCTTTATGACCTGAGAATCATCGACAAGGCAAGAACCGAAATAGAAGAACGCGCGGGCAAGGGCACCGTCGACACCGACATCTACTCCCTGCATGAGCTTGAGTCCTCGCTCGTATACTTCGCTACTTCGCTCAGAGCCAACAATATGGTAATCACGCGTCTTATGAGAACCAACCAGTTCCCCGAGGATGAGGAGCTGATTGAGGATACAATCATCGAGAACACTCAGGCGATTGAGATGACGACGATCTACCGTGACATCATCGACTCCACCCGAGAGCTTATCTCGGCAGTTATGGACAACAGGCTGAACAACGTGATGAAATACCTCACGTCAATCACTCTTGTAATGGCTATCCCGACGGTTATCTCGGGCATATACGGAATGAACCTCAAGTGGCTGCCGTTCGCGGGCACTGTTCACGGTTTCGGAATAGTCTGCGTTATTACGCTCGCGATATGCGTTGTGGCACTGTTCATACTCAAAAAGAAAAAGATGTTATAATAGCATTTTGCATTTAGTAACTGCCGCGATTGCGGCAGTTTTTTTTGTGAAAAATTATTCACTACGATAGAAATAGATTGCAAAAAATCCTTTTTACATATATAATGAGATCAGAGGTGATTACCAATGAAAATTAACAGAACTTCAAAGAGTTTTCTATCGATATTAATGGCTGTTCTGCTCGTTATTACAGCGGGCATCACTGCGTTCGCCGCTGACGGCAGCCCTGTTGTCAACCCTGAAGCGAAGCCCGCGTTTATCACCGACGGGGCTGGCGGAATTTACGCCCACGCAAAGGCGGGGGACGCAAGCGCCCAGGCGTGGACAATCTGGGAGGATTATGACGGAATAAACGCCACAGAAAGCGTTAAATATCTGTTCCTGCCCGCGACAGCGGACGACAACAAGGTTGAGCTATACAATAATTTCTCACAGAGCGCTACAGTAAGCGGAGCTACAATCGCCTCAGGCGAAGCCAAAATCATCAGCTACAACAATGGCGCTTCTATGAGTGTAAAAGTCGGCTCAAAAACTTATTCAATGGTTATCCGCAAGAGCGACGCTGAAGCGAGCGTTTATGTCAATGACTCAACAGGCTCCTATGTGGACGCCGACGGCGTTACCCAGAATACAGACCTCTACTCATTCCTTATTCAGAACAAGGCTAACAGCGTAAAAACCGCTGACGTTTCTGTTGTAGGCGCGGGCGGAACGATTGACACAAAACTCAAAAAGATTAAGGGACGCGGCAACACAAACTGGCGCGACACCGATAAAAAGCCCTTTAACCTCACCTTCAACGATATGACCACAATCGGTCACACTAAGAGTAAAAAATTCTCGTTTGTAGCCAACGCCAAGGACTCCACCCTGATCAGAAACTCCATTATGTACGACCTGGCTCACGATGTCGGCAATCCGTATTCGACTGATTCAAGCTTCGTCGATTTCTATGTGAACGGCTCCTACAGAGGATGTTATATAGCGTGCAACAAAATGGATCTGGGCAAGAACGCCGTAGTATCTCTCAAGGACGAATCCGATGTCAAAGATTCCGATTTCAACTTCCTTGTAGAGGTTGACGTATGGAACTACAAGGACGACGTATATTTCACAACGAACAAAGGCTACACAGTCGTACTCAAAACTCCCGACCTCGAGGGTTATGACGCTTCTAACGCGAGTATGAAGGCTAAGTACGATTTTATTAAGAATACATACCAGAACTTAGAGAACGCGCTCTACAACGGTACTCTCAGCGAGCTTGAGCAAATCTGCGATCTGGACAGTCTCGCGTCGATGTATCTGCTTCAGGATTTCGGCAAAAACTGTGACGGCGGCTACACAAGCTCCTACTTCACCTATAACGCGTCCGAGGGCAAGTTCTACGCCGCTCCCATCTGGGACTGCGACTCCGACCTCGGCGCGGTCGACTGCGTGCGTGACGGCTGTTCAACCTCCACCTGCAACGTTCAGGGCTGGACAACAAGACTGGCAACATATAACCGCACGGTTAATCCCTACGGCAAGGCTTTTACAACCAAAGGAACAACCGCCGACGGAAAGACATTCGAGGATATTGTAAAAACAGTCTGGAGCGAGCGTTTCCTGCCCGCGGTTGAAGTTCTTATGGGCAGAAGCCAGTCTAACGGCAAATTAAAGAGCATTGACCAGTACGCTTCCTCAATAACAAACGCGCGTTATAACAACTACATTATGTGGGGCTTTAAGTGGTATTGCGCCGCGTATCGCGGGACAGGGCTTTCGGGCAGTTACTCGAGAGATTATAACGGAGAGTTAAAATACCTCAAAGACTGGACTCAGGCGAGAGCCAACTGGATTACCTCGCAGTTTAACTCGACAACCCCGACCGATCCTACAAATCCTTCGAACCCTACCAATCCAACTACACCCACACCTCAGGGCGACTGGTATCTGACAGGTCAGGGCTTCGGCGGCTGGGGAGCCACCGAATATAAGCTCACACCAAGTACCGACGGTACATATTATATTGACGTTACGTTCGAGGCGGGCACACACTATTACTTCAAGATTTTCAACGGCGGCAACAATTATTACACTGCCGACTTCAGCGACGCCGAAACCGCCTCTTATGTTCATGCCGCGGGCGCTCACGACAACACCGAAATCACTCCTGAAACAGACACTCCCGTAAGAATCATGCTCAAAGGCAGCGCGTTCTATGTTACGGCTCAGCCCTCGGATAATCCGACAGAGCCGAGCGAACCCGATGTTCCCGAGGGAAAAACCGCGGTTTACTTCATCAACCGCCTCGGCTGGGACAACGTAAACTATTTTGTATGGCACGCGGAGGGCACAAATGTGACAACCGAAGCCGACTGGCCCGGAAACCGCGCCGAATATGTCGGCAAGCGCCCGAACGGCGACACAGTTTACAGGGCTGTTTTTGACAACACTTATGAGAACATCATCTTCAGCGACGGTCAAAACGGCGGTCCGCAGACCGAGGACATCGCGATTACCGCTCAGAGCATCGCGTATATGCCCGATGAAGAAAACTACACATTACGAGAAGACGGCGTTAATGTATACGGCACGGACAGCATTGCTTACTCTCAGGCGCCTGTTATGGGCGACGTTGATTTAAACGGAAAGGTCAACATCAACGACGCGACAACCACTCAGCTTTATCTTATACAAAAAACGGAGCTGTCAGACCTTCAAAAGGAGATAGCGAACGTCGACAAAACCAATCTCCTCGGCATACGCGACGTAACAACGCTTCAGCTCTATCTTGCTGGCAAGATTGATTTCTAACATCAAATTCACAGAGGCGCTTCGGCGCCTCTTTTTTCTTGCTATTCACGGCGTTTTAATATATAATTAAACTAGGTGATTATATGGAAAAAACTTCCATACTGAAAAAGCGGTGGGTCGCGTACCTCGGCGCGCTTTTGTGTGTAGCTCTCTGGGGCACGGCGTTCCCCGTGATTAAACTCGGCTACAGTGTATTGGCGATAGACAGCGCTGGCTCGAGAATAATGTTCGCTGGTGAGCGGTTCGCTCTGGCGGGAATTCTTGTATTTGTTTTTGGGCTTATAGCGTACCGAAAGTCGCTTATACTTAAGAAAAACGAGCTTTTGCCCGTGGCCCTGCTCGGGTTTGTGCAGACCGCGCTTCAATACCTTTTCGCCTACATAGGAGTCGGGCTGACAACCGCCACAAACACCTCGATACTGACAGGCACGGTGTCGATAATCTCGGTTGTCGCGGCAGCAGTTTTCTTTCGAAAATCCGACAGAATGACTGTGTCAAAAATCATCGGCTGTGTTGTCGGCTTGATTGGCATAGCCGTTGTAAATATCAAGGATTTTTCAGTCGGCAGCGCGACGCTGCTCGGTGACTTTGTCGTTTTGCTCTCAGCGTTTTCGGGCGCGGGCGGCAATATAATCACAAAAAAGATTTCAAGCGGCAAAAATCCTGTAACCGTGACCGCGTACCAGCTGTTTTTCGGCGGAGCTCTGCTGATAATAGTCGGACTGGCTTTGGGCGGCACGACGCGTTACACCAGTGCTGAGGGAATAGTGATTCTTATCTGGCTGGCGCTTGTTTCAGCGGTGAGCTTCATGCTTTGGACAGCACTTCTGAAGCATAATCCTGTCAGCAGGATAACGATTTTTACAATGCTGGTACCGATTTTCGGCACATTCTGGTCGTGGATTCTGCTCGGCGAGGATATTTTGAATATAGGCAATCTTATCTCGCTTGTTTTGATTTCAGCGGGAATTGTATTGGTTAACATAAGGAATAACAATGGAAATTAAAGCCGTAATTTTTGATATGGACGGGGTAATCCTCGACAGCGAAAAGCTGTATGTCCGCTTCTGGCAGGAGGCGGGCAGGTCGTGCGGTTATCCCTTCGAAAAAAAGCACGCGCTTGCCATACGCAGTCTGGCGCGCAAATACGCTGTCGAAAGACTAAAGGGCTTTTTCGGCAAAGACTTCGACTATGACGCAGTCAGAAACAAGCGCATAGAGCTTATGGACAGCTATGTAAACGAACACGGAATTGACCTCAAGCCGTACGCCGAATCGACTTTAAAAGAACTCAGAAGCCGCGGGTATAAAATAGCTCTCGCCACCGCCACTCCTCCCGAAAGGGCAAAACGGTATCTCGACAGCTCGGGGCTTTATGACTACTTTGACAGGATAATCTGCTCGGCCATGGTGCGCCTCGGCAAGCCCGAGCCCGATATTTACCTCAAAGCTTGTGAGGAAGTGGGCTTTTCGCCCGAGCAGTGTATCGCGGTCGAGGACAGTCCCAACGGTATTCAGTCCGCTTACCGCGCAGGCTGCAAAGCGGTTATGATACCCGATATGGATGAACCCGACGACAAAACCCGCGAAATGACTTACGCAGTGGTAAAAGATTTAAAGGAGTTGCTTGACTTATGTTGAGTGCGATTTCAAGCTTTATAGACGGCATTGACAGCTTTTTGTGGGGATGGTTTATGATAATCCTTCTTTTGGGAACCCACCTGTTCATAACCATCCGAACCAGATTTGTGCAGCGAAAGACATTTAAGGCGATAAAGCTGTCAATCACAAAGGACGTCGACTCAAATGGCGACATCAGCCCGTTTCAGTCGCTTGCGACAGCGCTCGCCTCAACTATCGGCACAGGCAACATCATCGGCGTAGGCACGGCTATCGCGCTGGGAGGCTCTGGGGCAGTGTTCTGGTGCTGGATAACAGGCGTGTTCGGAATCGCTACAAAATACGCAGAATCGCTTTTGGCGGTCAAATATCGTGTGCGCACAGAGGACGGACGTATGCTCGGCGGCGCGATGTTTGTGCTCGAACGCGGACTTAGGATGAAATGGCTCGGACTGCTGTTTTCAATCTTCGCGATTATCGCCTCGTTCGGCATCGGCTGCGGCGTTCAGGTCAACGCTATTTCTGAAATATTGAACAATCAGTTCAACCCCGACTACTCGCTTTCATTCAGTTTTTTGGGGCAGAACATCTCAGTAGTATCGGTAATTGTCGGCGTGGTTATCGCGGCTGTAACCGCCGTGGTAATCTTCGGCGGAATCAAGTCTATTTCAAGGGTGTGCGAGCTTTTGGTACCCGCTATGGCGGGATTGTATGTACTCGGTTGTATAATCATTCTCGTGATGAACTGGAACTTTCTCGGCTCGGCGGCTGTGCTTATTTTTAAATCCGCGTTCTCGCTTAAGTCCGCCGCGGGCGGTTTTATGGGCTCGGGTATAATGCTCGCCGCGCGCTACGGCGTAGCGAGAGGGCTTTTCTCGAATGAATCGGGCTTAGGCTCGGCACCGATTGTAGCGTCTGCCGCTCAAACCCGCAACAGCGTGCGTCAGGCGATGATAAGCTCTACAGGCACATTCTGGGATACCGTTGTCGTATGTCTTATGACGGGATTTGTGCTGGTAAGCTCTATGCTCAAATACCCGATGGATTTCATAAGAGTATCGAGCGGCAAGCTCACTTACACCGCTTTCTCAAAAATTCCTTATGTCGGCACGCCGATACTGGTAATCGGCATTGTCGCGTTCGCTTACTCAACGGTGCTCGGCTGGTCGTACTACGGCGAACGCTGCGTTGAATATATTTTCGGGAAAAAAGGTATGGTGCCCTACAAGCTCGTGTTTATATTCGTGGCTTTGGTAGCTCCTGTAATTTCGCTGAATGCCGTTTGGTCGATTGCCAACATATCAAACGCGCTTATGGCTATTCCGAACCTCGTAGCGGTACTGCTGCTCTCGGGAGTGGTAGTCAAAGAAACAAACTACTATCTCTACGGCAATCGGCTTGATGAATATGATAAAACGCCGATACCCAGAACGGATAAATAGTTGACTAAGAAAGTCAAAGATTATATAATTATTTAGTCCCCCTTATATTAAGGGGGAAGCGAAGCAGGGGGATTATTCTTACTAACCATCATACATCTGATACTAACTCCCATCCCACCGACTTTGCTGCGCTCAGCCATCTCCCTTTCGTAAAGGGGGGCTGATTTGTTCCGATTATTATGAAAGGAGAGGTTATATGGTTTTTTCGAGCCTGATATTTTTGTTTATGTATCTGCCCGTTACGCTGCTGATTTACTATATTGTTCCGCGTAAAGCGCGCAACCTCTTCCTTTTCTTTATAAACCTCGTGTTCTACGGCTGGGGCGAGCCGACGCTCGTTCTGCTGATGCTAATAAGCATTGTAATAAACTACGCGGGCGGTTATTTTGTAGAAAAATGCAAGCCCGATAAAGGCAGGGCTAAAATCCCGCTGATTATCACAATTGTTATTGATGTGGGAATACTGGCGTTCTTCAAATACGCGGGTATGATTACCGAAACGCTGAATCTTCTGCCGTTTTTAAACATCCCGACGCTCGAAATCTCGCTGCCTATAGGCATAAGCTTTTATACCTTCCAGACTATGAGCTACGTCATCGACGTATACCGAGACGACGCGCCAGTGTCAAAGAGCCTTATCAACTTTGGCACATATGTGGCGCTGTTCCCTCAGCTTATAGCGGGTCCGATTGTGCGCTACAAGGACGTAGCCTATCAGCTTCAGCACCGCAAGGAAACTCTCGAGCAGTTCAACAACGGCGTCAAGCTGTTTCTTGTCGGTCTGGGAAAAAAGGTGCTCATAGCCAACCAGATGGGGCTTATGTGGGATTCAATCCGCGCAACAACCGACCAAAACGGCGTGCTCGGTAGCTGGATAGGTATATCAGCCTACGCGCTGCAGATTTATTTTGACTTTTCGGGCTACAGCGATATGGCGCGAGGACTGGGCAATATGCTCGGGTTTGAATTCCTCAAAAACTTTAACTATCCCTACATTTCAAAATCCGTCACAGACTTCTGGCGCAGGTGGCATATCTCGCTGTCCACATGGTTCAGAGAGTATGTGTATATTCCGCTCGGCGGCAACAGATGCAGGGTGCCGAGACAGATTTTCAACTTATTAGTCGTCTGGTTTCTGACAGGCTTGTGGCACGGCGCGGCGTATAACTTCATTTTATGGGGACTTTATTACGGACTGATTCTGATTATCGAGAAGTTCGTTATCGGCAAGTTCCTCGAAAAGCTGCCCGCTGCGCTAAAGCACATTTACACAATTATCATTTTCCTGATAGGCTGGGTTATATTCTTCTTTGACGATATGGCTCAGATGGGCGAGTTCTTCTGCGATTTGTTCAACTTCTCAAACGGCATAATCGGCTCTCAGGCGCTCGTTATTCTGTGCCGTTTCGCGGTGATTTTCATTATCGCGATTATCGCCTCTACCCCGCTCGCGTACAATATCTACAACAAAATTAAGGCTATGCGCTTTACGTTCGCGCTCGAGAGCGTTTTCTGCGCCGCGGTGCTGTTTATTTCAACAGCGGCGATTGTAACCCAGAGCTATAACCCGTTCTTGTACTTCAGATTTTAAAAAGTTAGCGGCTTCGCCGCATTTATACAATCCTCAGTCAGCTACGCTGACAGCTCCTTTAGCCAAAGGAGCCAATAAACACTGACCACTTAAAAAGAAAGGAGCTGTAATTATGAAGAAAAAACGTCTTTTATTGCCGATGATTATATTCATCTGCTTTGTTTTCGTTTTTACGACACTTTTTATCGTAACTCCAAAAAGTCATTACAGCTCTCTTGAAAAGCGATACCTGGAGGATTTCCCCGAGGCGAACCTCGAGGCTATAGCGAACGGCGAGTTTGAAGAAGGCTTTGAGAACTATCTCGCCGACCATTTTCCGCTTAGAAATATGTGGGTCGGGCTCAACGCCTACGCAAACCTTCTTGTCGGCAACAACGGCTCTAACGGCGTATATAACGCCGATGAGGGTTATCTAATTAACGAGCCTGTCAGCGACAACAACCGCATAAAAACCAACCTCTCGACGCTTGTTGACTTTAAAAAGAATATTGACGTTGATATGATTTTTCTGCTCGCGCCAAGCACAGGTTATATTATGAGCGACACGCTGCCCGTCGTTCACAACGAATACAAGGACGACGATTATTTTAATACTATAAAAACCACGCTCAACGATACCGATGTAGATTTTGTTGACATCAGGGCTCGCTTCAAGAACGACGCACAAAGCGGCAATCAGCTGTATTACCGAACCGACCACCACTGGACAACGCTCGGTGCGTACACCGCGTACAGCCAGCTTATGGAAGCGGTAGGAATCAGTCCCGTTAAAAAGTCGAGCTTCAACATAGAGAGCTACGACAACTTCTACGGCACAACCTACTCAAAAAGCGGCTTCTGGTTTAATATGAGCGACAGCATTGAGCTCTGGCAAAACCCGAAAAACAACAAAAAAATAACCCTCGAAATCACCGAGGGCACAAAAACCAAGGCATATGACAGCCTCTATTTCAACAAGCATCTTGACGAGGACGACAAATATCCCGTGTTCATAGACGGCAACCACGCGCTCGAAACCATCACCAACAAGAACGTAAAATCGGGCAAGGCGCTCGTTATAAAGGATAGCTTCGCGCACAGTATGGCGCCGTTCCTCGCCGAGAGCTACCGCACAGTCACTCTGGCGGATTTGCGCTATTACAAAACCAGCGTTTCAAAGCTCGTTAAAAACGGAAAATACGACACGGTATTTGTAATTTACGGCATAGATAACTTCGCAACGGACACAGACCTTGCGTGGCTTAGTTAAGTAGTTAGTAGCTAGTAGTTAGTTAAACATTAACAAAGAAAAAAATTAAACCAGCAGAACATCTCTCGGGAGAAGTTTTGCTGGTTTTTTATCTTTTTTTCGCCTGAAAAACTGTCTACTAACTACTGACTACTAACTACTGATACTACTTAATAAGCTTTATTGCCGTTTCGGCTTTGCTGATTATGCGCAGGTCGTTATCATAGCTGCACATCTTGCGCGCCTGCTGTAAATCAACCCATATGTACTCAGCAATTTCTTCCTCCTGAACGTTGACCACATCGGTAAACGCCTGAGCCAAAAAGAACACAACCTTCTTGTGAATCTTGCCAAACGGACAATATTCGCTGACTTCGCGGAAGCCTTCCTTAATCTCGACATCGAGTGAGGTTTCTTCTTTAATCTCGCGCGCCGCGGTTTCCTCCTCGGTCTCGCCGATTTCGATATGACCTTTCGGGAAGCTCCAATACCTACCGTTGTTATTCTTAACCAGCAGGATGCGGGTGTTGGCTTTGTTTTTATAGAAGATTATTCCGCCGCAGGATTTTTCATAAAGGCATTTTATCGAGGTTATCTCGGCGTTGCGAAGGCGAGAGAAGCTCACCCTAATATCAGGCTCGTAATAAACCTCATTCTCGCGGGCGATAATCAGCCTTTCCTCGTTGTCGTTGATGCAGGCTATCGCGACTACTACACCTTTGAAATAATCGCTCACAGGGTCTTTGGACAGGACGTAGACCTTTTTAGTTGTATTCTTCTCAACGGTGATGTATCCTGTATAAACACCATCGCTGAGCTCGCCGAAAATATTAACGTGAACCTTCTGGGCTAACATCCCTATCCCCCCTCTTTATATCATTCTATTAACCGATTAACGACCTCATACTCTGGAGCATATCTTCTGTAGCGGAGCTCATAACTCCGTTGGCGAAGAGAACATTTTTGATATTATGCTCTTTACAATAGCTCGCCAGATTGCCGTCAAAATAGCGGAAATCTATCGAATGAATCTCTTTATAATTCGCCGCGAAATACGGAACCAGAGCGTTGCCGTAGCTCTCGTGGATAATCGCGATTTTCTGGTCGCTCGCGGTCTTCGCCTTACTCTTTATAACTTCTTTCGGATTATCGCCGAACAGGAACACGCCGTAGCTGTTTTCTCCCGGGCCCTCGCCCCAGTAATACATAGTCTCGGCGTCGACCTCTCTGCCGCTTTTTTCGGTGATTTTGTTCTCAACATCAAACGGCATTGACCAGAAATGAACCGTATCCACGTTGAGAGGATACTTTGTCATACTGGTAAAGCTGCCTGTAAAGCCCTTGATAGTATTCTCTTTCATTTCGCTGAGCTTTATGGGCGTCTGCTTGGTCTGCTTGGCGAACGCTTCATAAGCGTAATAAGCGCCGAGACCTGTCCAGTGATGGTCGGAATCAAAGTAAACATACTCGTCACAGTGGTTGGCGATGTTGTTATAAACATTTACGGGCTCGACTGAACCGTCCATAGCCAGATAGGATTTTTGGGTATAATCAGACTGGGAATTTGTATTGACTCCCTTATCGGTATTTTTGAGCCTTGCGGGCAGTCCCATCTCTGTGTGATTGGGAATAATCATCGAATAGACATTGATGTCGCCGCCGAGCGATTTCTTGGCGCTGTTGACAACCTCCGCGTATTCCTTAGCCTTAGCATCGGAGCCATAGAACAGCTCAAACGCCATCTTCTTGTAGATATAAAGCCCGTTGTTACTATCGTATTCTCCTGTTGAGGTGCCGTCGTCGGCAATCTTGGGAGTTACATACTTGAACTCAGCCGCTTTATTGACCTTGGGTTTTGCCGCGGATTTAGTTTTGCTCTCGGTCTTTTTATCAGAGCTTGCCGCTGACGGTGATTTTGTGGCGGTTTCTTCAACCACGCTGGCGGTGTTAATCGAACCGTTAAATGACGAAGCGATATGTGTTACGAGCTTGACAGCCCCGACAATCAGCGCTACGGCGATGACGCATACAATCAATCCTGATGTTATGATAATAGCTCTGTTGCGTATTCTTTTGTAGTTTCTTCTTCTTTTTACATAATTTCTGGAGGACGGACGGTATCCCCCCGCGCTCCTGTAACGATTATTGTAGCCGTATGCCACAACTACTCCCCCAATTTAAAGATATATACGATAATTATACACCAAAAACAGATATATTACAACGTTTTTTTCTTATTTTTTTATCTACTTGAAAGAAAAAAGATAATATGATACAATACGATTAGCAATTTTTGAGAGGAAATAGATATGAATTACACGTTTTCTGACAGAACAAACAACCTTAAGCCCAGCGCGATAAGGGAAATTTTCAAATATGCCGCTGATCCGACAGTAGTGTCGCTGTCCGCAGGCAATCCTTCACCTGACGCTTTTCCCGTAAAGGAGCTTGAGGAGATTTCGGCGAGACTATTCAAAGAAAACCCCATAGCGCTGTTGCAGTACAGCGTAACAGAGGGCTACCCAAAACTCAGGGAGTACCTCACAAAATATATGAAAGAAAAGTACAATATCGGTTCGGACGCTGATGACATTATCATCACTACAGGCGCCCAACAGATTATGGATTTTGCGACAAAATCTCTTGTAAATGAGGGCGAAGTAATCATCACAGAGGCGCCGAGCTTTATCGGTTCGCTAAACTCGTTCAGAGCTTATAACGCCAAGCTCGTGGGCGTTGAGGTCGAGTCTGACGGTATGAATACAGACAAGCTGGAGGAAGCTTTAAAAGCTAACCCCAACACAAAGTTTATCTACACAATCCCGAACTTCCAGAATCCGTCGGGAGTTACAATGAGCCTTAACAAGCGCAAAAAGGTTTATGAGCTCGCCAAAAAATACGGCGTGCTTATTCTCGAGGACAACCCGTACGGCGACCTTCGCTACAGCGGAGAGTTTTTGCCCGCTATTAAGACCTTCGACACTGACGGTATCGTAATTTACGCGGGCTCGTTCAGCAAGGTTATATCCCCAGGTATGCGTGTGGCGTATACAATCGCTCCCAAAGAGATTATTCAGAAGATGACCGTCTGCAAGCAGGGCAGCGACGTTCACACCAACATCTGGTCACAGATGGTCTGTTATGAATTTTTGACAAAGTATGACTTTGAGGCTCACCTCGAAAAGCTCAGAAGCATCTACCGCGTAAAAGCGCAGTTCTGTATGGACCTGCTCGACGAATACTGTGCGCCCGAGATTACCTACGATAAAATCGACGGCGGTCTGTTTATCTGGTGCAAGCTGCCCGAGGGCGTGGATATGCCAGATTATGTGCGCAAGGCGATTGAGCGCAAGGTCTGTGTTGTTCCGGGCAACGCGTTCTTAACCGACGAGAGCCAAAGCACCAACGGCTTCAGAATCAATTTCTCAACACCTACCGACGAACAGCTTGAAAAGGGCATCAAGGCGCTCGGCAAGCTGATAAAGGAGATTGTCTAATATGGAAAACGAAAAGAAAAAGGTCGCGCTGAGCCTTATTCAGCCCAGCGGTACAATTACACTCGGCAACTATCTCGGCGCTATCAGAAACTGGGTAACTATGCAGGAAGAATTCAACTGCGTGTTCGCGCTGGCGGATTTGCACACAATCACCGTCAGACAGGAACCTGCCCAGATGCGCAAGAACATTCTTGACGCCTACGCGTCTATCATCGCGTGCGGCATCGACGTCGAAAAAACTCTGTTCTTTATTCAGAGCCACGTTACAACCCACGCCCAGCTCGCGTGGATTCTCAACTGTTACACTCAGTTCGGCGAGCTGTCGAGAATGACACAGTTTAAAGACAAGAGCCAGAAGCACGCCGACAATATCAACGCGGGCTTGTTCACCTACCCCGCGCTTATGGCGGCTGACATTCTGCTTTATCAGGCTGACTGTGTACCTGTCGGAGCCGACCAGGTTCAGCACCTTGAGCTCACAAGAGATATTGCGACTCGCTTCAACGGTCTTTACGGCAACGTGTTCAAGGTTCCCGAAGCTTATGTGCCAAAGTCAGGCGCTCGGGTTATGAGCCTTCAGGACCCGACGAGAAAGATGAGCAAGTCGGACGAAAACGCAAACGGCTGTGTTCACCTGCTTGATCCGCCCGAGGTTATTATGAAGAAGTTTAAGCGCGCCGTAACCGACAGCGAGGCTGTAGTGCGTTACGCCGAGGGCAAGGACGGAATCAACAACCTTATCGACATTTACGGCGCCGTTACGGGACTGAGCCGTGAGCAGATAGAAAAAGACTTCGAGGGCAAGGGCTACGGCGATTTCAAGACTGCTGTGGGCGAGGCTGTTGTTGAGGCGCTGCGCCCGATTAAAGCTGAGTACGAAAAGCTCAGAGCCGACAAAGCATATCTCGAAAGCTGCTACCGCAAGGCAGACGAAATCGCCCAGAGAGTATCACAGAGAACACTCTCAAAGGCGATGAAGAAGATTGGATTTATTCTGTAAAAAAGGAGCCAAAAGGCTCCTTTTTCAGTTCTTAGTAGTTAGTAGTCAGTAATCAGTTATCACTAAACTTCAACTATGATGAAACTCTGAGGGCCGAGTGTCATCTTCTCCCACGACTGGACGCACTCGCCGATTTTATAGACCTCCTGCTTAACTTCATAGTCAAAGCGCACATCCGCGAGGCGGTCGAGCGGGTTGACGAAAACAACAAACTTTCCGCGTTTATAAACAAACGGGAACGAGTTTTCTTCCGCGTAAAGAATCTCAAAGTCGCCGTCAGCCCCGAGCTCGGGGTTCTTCTTTCTCAGTTTTATAATATCTTTTACAACCTTATATATACTGCCCTTTTTGCGCCTTTGGTTTTCGACCGTGGGCGCGTTTTCGTCGGGGTCGACGGGGATATAGGTTGTGCCGCTCTTAGAGAAGCCGTAATTAGTCTCCTTGTTCCACTGCATCGGCGAGCGCGAACCTGTGCGGCTGTAGCCGCCCTCAACGCTTGTCAGCCCCTCAAGATAGCGCATACCGATTTCGTCGCCGTAATATAGGAACGGAACACCAGGGAGCGTAAAGATAGTGGCATAGGCAATCTTAATCGCCTCGTTGTCGAGATAAGCGGTCAGACGCGGAGTGTCGTGATTACAGGTTATAAGGCTGATGTAGCCGTTGCCCTTTGTCGCGTTATAAGCGGGCAGATACTCGTCAACAAACGCTTTTATATTGCCCTCGCCGTTTTTATTAAAGAAAGCCTTGTCGCCCCAGCTTCCGCCGCGGACAAGCGCGTTATAACCGTTGCCGATATGGTCAAGATAGAAATCCGCGTGGAATCCCGCCTTGTTAATCGCGACAGCGGGATTGCACCACTCTGAAACAAGCGCGGCGTCGGGATATTCCTTGTCCATCATCGCGCGTATATCCGCCCATATTGTAGCGGTAGGTTCTTTGGTATCGTCGTTTTTGACCAGAGAATCAGCCATATCAACCCTGAAGCCGTCCGCGCCCTGGTCAAGCCAGAAGCGCATAATCTCCTTAAGCGCCCCGACAGTCGCCTGACAGTCGGGATGGTCCATCGGGAGCTGCCACTCGGGGTGAGTAATCTCGGCAAATCCATAGTTGAGCGCGGGCTGAGAGCTGAAAAAGTTGACCATATAGTTGCCGTCGCGCTCACAAAGACCGCTCATAAAACGATACTCGGACGGAGCGTTCCAAACATTATCGGTAAAAATATATCTGTTCGAGAACTTGTTTTTCTTCGCCTGTTTAGCCTGTTTGAACCACGGGTGAGTGTCGCTTGTGTGCCCGGGAACAAGGTCGAGAATAATATGCATTCTCTTTTTATGTACTGTATTGATAAGCTTTACAAGGTCTTCGTTTGTGCCGTAGCGCGGAGCTACCTTTTTATAATTGCGCACATCATAGCCCGCGTCCTTAAACGGCGAGTCATACACGGGGTTCAGCCAGATTGCGTTGCAGCCCAGCTGCTTTACATAATCGAGCTTTTCAATAATACCGTTTATATCACCTATACCGTCACCGTTGCTGTCATAAAAGCTTTGGGGATAAATCTCATAAAATATCGCGTCTTTTAACCATTTTGGCATAGTTTTTCCTCCCTTAACTGTATCTGTTTTAATCATAACATAACGGGGATTAATTATGCAACAGGTGTTTTAAAAATTGCCAATTTTTAGTTTCCAGCAATTATTACTTGCCAAAGGCGAATAACACTCATATTATGTTTATAGGTGGTACTGATGACAATAGAACAAATTGATACAAGCAAGGTTATGATAGTGCTCGGCAGTAATGATATGAAGGATTTTTCGCTCGAATACAGCACCCTGAGCTTCAGTGACCCTCACTCGCGCAAGATACTTTCGCGGCTTTTAACTCTGGCGTGCAGCAAAACAGGGATGAATATAGAGAACAAAAAGATGCTCGTGGAGGCGCTCCCGCACAAGAGCGGATGCCTGATTCTTTTGACGCTTAAGCCGAAGCGCAAGCGACGGGTTTACAGGGTTAAAAAACCAAACAAAAGTCTTTGCTGTATTTTTGAAAGCACAGACAGCTTGATTGACGCGTCAACAGCAGTAGGCGAAAGCCTGCCCGAAAATGAGGTTTTTTATTATAATGACAAGTATTATCTGGTGACAGACAGCAATCTGGCGCTTTATCCTCTGGCTTTGCTCGAGGAATTCGCCGAGTGTTATGTGTGCTCCAGAATCGCCTCGGCAAAGGTTAAAGAAGCGGGCAAGTCACTTGGCGATATGAGAGTTATAGCAGGATATTTCATTTGAATTTGCTTGTGTTTTCACATGGGGATACCGTTTCGGTATCCCCTAATTTGTTGCTTAATACTGCGTAATATTTTGGAATAATAAACAGGGTTTTGGTTGACAACACAAATCAATCATACTAGAATAAAAAGTGTCACAAGTTAATATAAGATAACATTATTCTAATGTATTTATGGAGAAGAAATGAGTTATTTTACACTTAGCAACGGAGAAAAGCTTTATTACGAGGACAAAGGTCAGGGAAAAGACACCCTGATTATGATGCACGGCTGGACAAGCACTCATAACGTTTATTCAGAACCGATAGAAGTGTTGAAAAACCACGCCAGATGTATTATTTATGACCATCGGGGTCACGGAGAGAGCAAAAACGCTAACCGCGAAAGCCCGACTATGGAAACTCTCGCAAGCGATTTGAACGAGATTATTCAGGGACTTTCCCTCTCGAACATTACCCTGCTGGGATGGTCTATGGGCGCGGGCGTTGTACTCAACTATGTCAGGCTATATGGATGCGGCGCTTTGAAACAGATTATTCTCTGCGATATGACGCCGAAGCAGATTAACGACGAGGAATGGAATCTGGGCTTGTATCAGGGCAAATATACGGCTGAGGACCTCAAGCGTGAGGATGGAAAAAAGTTTTATCCCCTTTATAAGGAATTCGCCGTCGCGACTATCCCAAAGCTTAAAAAAATACCCTCTTTTCTTCTGAAAAAGCCTTTGAAAAAGATACTCGCCGAATGCGACGAATCCGTGCTGAGAAGTCTGGCGACCTCTATGAGATCACAGGACAACCGCCCGACAGTTGAGCAGATCACGGTGCCCGTCACCTATTTTTACGCTGACCCGGGTTCATTGTTTTCTCCGAAGCTCGCGGACTGGTACGGAGAACATATCAAAACACAGTACAACGCTGTCCGATTCCCCGAGAGCACCCATATGCTGATCAGCGACAATCCCGAGAAGTTCTCAAAAGAGGTACTCAAAGTCCTTCAAAAAAATAATCAGGATAACGGGAGTCGTAATATATGAAGAATTCTAAAAACAATCTATTGTTTTTATTATATACAATCATTCTGGGCGCTATTGTAGGAGCCATAATCTGGGGCTTTCTGCGTTTGATGAATCTCGGAATCGGTTTTTTGTGGGAATATATGCCGTCACAGATTGAATTTCCGCTTTATACTCTGTGCGTATGTACCGCGGGCGGTTTTTTGATAGGATTATGGCGGCATAAATTCGGCGATTATCCCGAGGAGCTGAACGTAGTTTTAGGCAAAGTAAAGAAAACAGGGCGTTATCCGTATAAAAATGTTTTTTCAATTATCGGCTCGGCGCTGCTGCCTCTTTTAATAGGCGCGAGCGTTGGTCCCGAGGCGGGCCTCACGGGTATTATCGCGGGGTTATGCACCTGGGTTGGAGATAAGCTGAAGCATTTTAGAAAAGAGGTCGAGGAGCTGACTGCTATCGGACTTAGCGCGACGCTCGGCACGATTTTTCAATCTCCTATGTTCGGCTTTATAGAGCCAATCGAATCCGATAAAGAAACCGTTCTGCCCAAAACATCAAAAATTGTATTATACTTCGCCGCTATCCTCAGTTCGTTCGGCGTTTTCGTTCTTCTGAACAGGCTGTGCGGAGTACGCGTCGGTATAGAAGGAATAGAAGCCGAAGCATTCAGCTGGAACAATCTGCTCTACGCCGTTCCTCTCACACTCATGGGCATCGCCGCGGGATATCTGTTCTTTATCTTTAAAAAGCTGACTTCGGTCTTGAATAAAAAAATCAAAAAGTTTACCGTAATACGCGCCACTGTCGGCGGGCTGTTGCTGGGCATATCGGGAACAATTATACCGCTGACAATGTTTTCGGGCGAGCACCAAATCAGTGAGGTTGCGCAAAGGATGAAAACAATCGGGGCTATTATGCTATTGGTTATCGCCGTGGTCAAGCTGCTTCTGACAAATGTCTGTATTGATTCGGGCTTAAAGGGAGGGCACTTCTTCCCCGTTATTTTCTGCGGAGTATGCATTGGCTGCTCGATGAGCATACTGTTTGGAATCAGTATGGTGTTCAGCGCTGCGGTTGTCACTACAGCGCTTGTCGGACACACGCTCAAAAAACCGATTGCCACGGTTATGCTGATGATGATTGTTTTTCCCGCAAGGCTTATACCGATAATGCTGTTCGCGGCTATTGCAGCCAAATTCATTCCAACAGCGAAAAAACTGTTACCCTAAGGAAGGATAAAAATGAGTCTTTATATGTTTGTCGCTATTATCGCGATAGTTTGTTTATTGGGATTTTTCAACGAGAAAGTCACGAAACTCACCTATGAAATATCACTTATGTTGTTTTCGGTTATAATCGGCGCGGTTATACTCGTGAGCGCCGCTGTTTTGGAAGGAACCGATATAGGCGCTGTATTAAAACAGGCGCAGTTTATCAATATCGAGAGCTTTTTGATGGAGGGTGTGCTGTGCTTTATGCTGTTCGCGGGCTCGTGCCATATGAAGCTGCGCGACTTTAAAACTCAGGCTCGCCAGGTTACTGTGCTCTCTTTTGTCTGCACTTTTCTCGGAGCGTGTTTTTACGGAGCGATATTCTTCGGCGTATCCGCGCTTTTGGGGCTTAATCTTTCGCTGCCCGTTTGTCTTATGTTCGGCAGCATTGTCGCTCCGACCGACCCGATTGCCGCCACAAGTATTCTCAGCAAATTCGGCTTGCCGAAAAACATCTCTTTCCTTATAGAAGGCGAGTCACTTTTTAACGACGGCGTCGGCGTCGCCCTGTTTGTATGTTTTTCGGGAATGGCGACGGCAACGTCTTCGGGCGGATTCTTCAGCGTTATGTTAAAAGAAATCTTCGGCGCGATATTGGTAGGCGCGGTTGTAACCGTGCTTTGCTTCCTGCTGTATCACTTTACCAAAAGCAAAACTCTCAGGATTTTTGTCAGTCTGCTGACTGTATCTCTTGCTTATGTTATTTGTGAACAATTTGATTTTTCGGGCGCAATCGCCTCGGTTATATGCGGCATTCTGTTCTCAGCGCTGCGCTCCAAATTCTCAAAGAACGAAGAAAGCGAAGCGGCTCAGGCTTTCGACTCATTTTGGGAGACGCTCGATTCGCTGCTCAATTCTATACTATATGTGATGCTGGGATTATCGTTCGTGCATATTTTGCAGACGGAACACGTCATTATACTGTCGCTCATCGCTATCGTCGCCAATCTTATAGCCAGAGCGGGGAGCCTTTCGCTTTCATCGCTCATAATCGGCAAAATCCCCGACGGATATGACAAGCTGAATTTTATCAAGCTGCTGACGTGGGGCGGTCTGCGGGGCGGACTGTGCGTAGCCCTCGCTATGAGCACCGCCGATATGCTTCCCGAACAGACTTACTATATAATCCTCGGTGGCACATACGCGATTGTGTTCTTTACCACCGTTGTTCAAGGGCTCACTATGCCGCCCGTTTACCGCGGAATCAGCAAATCTGTTTCAAAACACAATAATGCCTGATTGAGCAATTCTTTGTCTTTTTGTCTTTTTTTAAAAATTTTTCAAAAAAGTTTAAAAAACAACAAAATTTGTTGTACTTCTGTTGTAGTCGGTCTGATATAGTATAGACACAGTCAAGGGGACAACAAAGAAAACCCCGAAACAAATACTTTTAAGGGAGATATGAAAAATGAAAAAGACAAACAGAACAACAAAGGTAATCGCAACAGTAATGGCAGTAGTAATCGCAATTTCTTCACTCTGCGTAATCACAGCAGTAAGCGCTAACGCGGCAACCTACGCAGGCAGTGCTCAGGCTCACGCTTCTGAGAAGATGGGACCAATGACAACAAGCGTTCCCTCGACAACAACAAAGCTCAACACAGTCGCTAAGGCTTATGTATTCACCTGCAAGGGCAAAACATCCTACGGTTACGACTATGACTACACAGCAACCAACAAGAACGTTAAAGTTAAATGCGCTTACAACTTCAAGTCTCACACATACAAGTTCACTTTCACTGGCACAGCCAAGGGCACAACAAAAATGAACTTCAAGTATAAGACAAGCGACAAGGTATGGGTAAAGGTTCACATGACTTTCAAGGTTAACTCTCAGAAGAACATCACAAGAGTCGCTTAATTACTTAATTAAACTAAATAAAACACTCCTTAAATAAAACTCATTAACTCAAACAACAAAAACCGCCTGTATCGCGTAAAAACGATACAGGCAGTTTTTTATATTGCTTTAAACATTCTGATACAGTCAAAGCTCCAGCTTTTTATTATCTCATCATCAAGTCGGGAATAGCCGAGCTTTTCATAAAAGCCGACAGCTTCAACGCGGCTGTCGATTCTGATTTTGTTATAGCCGAGTTCGGTTATCCACTTTTCAGCTTCTTTTATAACCTTACTGCCGAGCTGATGTCCGCGGTATTCGGGAAGCACCACAACCCGTCCGACCATAACACTGTTTTCGTCGAGCTCGTAGAAGCGACAGGTCGCTACAGGATATTCATCATCGAGCAGGACTATATACTTGCTTTTATCACCGTCATATTCATCAAATTCCTCACGCAGAGAGATATGATACTGTCGGTTCATCCCCTGAATTCTGACTGAGTAAGCGCCAGCGCGCTGCCATTCTTTTTGAGCGCGCATTACTTTCATTTTATCCATTTTTAGCACGTCCCATTCTGTTGTGAATCAATCGGGTAATGAACGCGATCAGATAGGTTACACTTAGGACAATCGGCATTGTGATGAACCAGTAGCCGCCCTTATTAAATGTGTAGAAATCTCTCCATCCGCCGTTTTGCTCGCCGATTATTACAACCTGAGTAAGATAAACAGCGCCGTATATTATTGTCGGTATGAGCGCGAGCAGAGTTTCGGGCATACGGATTTTTGAGTCGGTCTCGAGGAATAAAAACGTGACAAGCGCCGCGATCGGTCCCGCGATATGCATATATGCCGCTGTGCCCAAAAGCAGGAATTTAACATCGTACACTGGCAGCAGCAAGGTCATAACCGTGATAAACGTGAGCATTACCGAGGTCATCCCCATATACTTGAGTACTACGGCAAAGTGCGGGAGCTTTTCTCTCTTTCCCCGTAAAATCTGAATCTCGTAGGGAATCAGTATTAGCGAGACGATCGCCGCGAAAACATTTGAATCCGTGGTAAAAAACATAAATGAATGGAATCCCGTCAGCACAAGCGGATTGTTACTATGAAAAAAATATGAAGCTACAATCGCCGTTGTGGAAACAACCACAAAAATATTCAGAATCAACGCCGCTAAAATCTTTTTATTCATAACTAAACATTCCCTTCAAGGTGAACTTTTATCGGCTGAGCTTTCAGCGCGGGGATAACCTTGTCAACCAAATCCTGTGTTTTGAATCGCAGCGAGCTTGTGTTTACGCAGGGATGACAGCCGAAGTACTCCTCTTTAAGCACATCCTCGTCAACAACAAGCTGAACCGCGCGCTCCTTGTCGTTCATAAGCCCGAGCACCGATACGCTGCCAGGAGAAACATCCAGAAGCTCATTCATAAAGCTTTCGTCGGCGAACGATAGTCTGCTTATGCCCATCTGCTTTGAGAGCTCCTTGGTTTTAAAGGGCTTGTCCCCCGGCATTATAAGCAGATAAAAGCTTGTTTTCTGGCGATTGCAGAGAAACAGATTCTTGCAGATTCTGACGTTTAGAATCGCGTCAATCTTTTCGCAAGCCTCCATGGTTGTGGCGGGCTCGTCGGGATGGTCTGTTCTTTCATAATCTATACCGAGACTGTCAAGAAACTCGTACGCGCGAATTTCCCTTTCCTGTCTGTCGGTTGTATCTTTGGGTGAACCTTTGTATAATTCCATATCAAAAATCCTTTCAATAATATAATAAATAATACAACAAAACACGAACTTTGTAAACCGCGGATTTTCTTCGTATATTTTGGCGGAAAATAACGCGTCTGTGTTGACTTTGAGCTGTTTTTGGAGTAAAATAATTTAGATATAGTTAAAGCTTTGTAAATCAAATTCACACTGAATAATAACAAAGCTTTGGCAGAGAGTAAGAATATACATTTGATTATTTACAGGAGCAGAATATGGACGCTAATCAAAAATATCTGTTTGGTTTATTGCTCGAAATAGACCGCATTTGTAAAAAATACGACATCGAGTATTTCATCTATTACGGCTCAACACTCGGCGCGATTCGTCACGAGGGCTTTATTCCGTGGGATGATGATATTGACATCAATATGACCGAGGAAAACTACTACAAATGGGTGGAAGCCTGCAAGAAGGAGCTCGACCCGTCAAAAAGGCTCTATCTCGACGGCAGACTCGACAGGGATTTTCCCGGTATTTTCGGACGTTATATCGATGTTGAATCTATGCGTCTTGCCTCAACCTTCGCTTTCTGGAAGCCCGTATGCGGTCAGAGTATCGACGTATTCTATATGCTGGAGCTCCCGGGAGACCCCGTTAAAAAGCAGAAGGCTATCGACCTTTATTTTGTATATGACGAGTACAGCAACTCGAGCTATCGTCACTATCGCTCAAAAACTCCCGAGCAAATCAGACTCTACAGGGAGTGTCTTGAGCTCGAGAAGAAAATCGGCAAAGAAAAGGTCCTCGAAGGACTTGAAGCTCAGATTTTCAACAAGCACTACGACGACTGTGACACCTATATCATCACTTCGGCACGTAAGCTCGGTCCTGTTTCGTTCGTTCCCAAGAAGTTCTACGACACCACATATATGGCTGAATTTGAGGGGCATAAGTTCCCGATAGCGGGTATGTATGCCGAAGAACTCACCTACTACTATGGCGACGACTGGAACATCTTTCCCGAGGAGGAGAAGCACCACACAAGAATGTCGCTCACAGGTATTCCGTGTAAGGTTTATGTAGATGAATATATGCGTTTCTATGACGCTGACGAGCTCAAAAAGGACAGACAGAACACCAAAAACATCGGCGTTGAAGAAGGCTACCTTATGTATGAGCATCTTCACCGCGCGTATAACAAGCTCGGTCAGTATCAGAAGGTGAGAATCAGACGCGAGTTTGAAAAGCATAACCTCAGTCCATCGGCTGAGTTTGACCCGAACGACACAAAAACTCTTGAGCTTTATTACGATATTTTCTCAAATTATTTTACAAAGCAGCTCGACCCAAGCGTAAGATACTGGGAGGTTGCGTTTGATATAGGCGACGAATATCTCGGTCTTGCCCTATTGACCTTGTTCTATTATAAAAACGACATCAGGCGCGTTGCCAAGATACTCGGCTTGAGAGAAGTCAACAAAATCAAGAACAGCGGGAACGTAGCTCTCGCCGAAAAAATTATGACCGATACCAGAGCTATCAAGGCGGCTATGGTCTATAAGGATTATCAGAAAGCCAAAGAGCTTCTCGCTGAGGCTAAAAAGAGTTATCAGCCCACTCAGGAGCTTATCATCTTTGACCTTGAGGCGCGCGTGGCGACAGCCCAAAGCGCCGATGAATACGCCTCACTCAGGGACGAAGCCAACGAACTCTTAAAGACATATCCCGACAACGACCGTCTGCTTAAGGCGCTTGGCGATATAGCGGATAATCAGGGCGACAAAGAGGGAGCCGACGTATACTACAACAGAGTTCTTGACGAGAGCCGCGACGGAATGCTTCTTTTTGACATAAAGAAAAGGAGGGGTTAACCTTGACAGATATTCAGAAAAAAATAATGTCTCTGATGGATGAAATCACCGAAATCTGTCAGAAGGAAAACCTCAGCTATATTCTAGCTCTTGAGACGGCGACCTACGCCGAAAAAAATAACCAGTTCAAAGACGACAGATACCATTTCAAGATTATGATGCCATATAACGACATCGTAAAGCTCGAAAAATATGTTGAAAAGAATCTATCGGACAAGCGCTTTATCGAATCATGGCGCAACAACCCTATGCTTCGCCAGATGAAGTTCAGATATGTCGACAAGGGCACTCTGCTCTATGACACAGGCAGCCCCGAGTATCACAATGCTCTCGGCATCTGTGTAACCATCTACCCCGCAAGACAGTTTGAGGCGTCCAAGAAGGCTAGAGGCTCAGAGCGCTATATTCAGGCTCTTTCCAGAGGATGTATGCGCTCAGATATCTTTAAGCTGGCTGTTTCAAAACAGACTTCTAAATTCAAAAAGGACAATAAGGCTTTCGAAGACCAGTCGCACAAAATAAGAATCGACAACAATAATTATATTCAGAAGGGCTTTTTCAGAGGGCTTATATTCCGTCCAGAAAAACTCGCGGACTATGTAATGAAAGAGAATGACCGCGCTACAAAGCCCTATCACTCTCAGACCTATGTGCCCAAAAAGAAGCTTGAGGAAGACAAAAACTACCGCGAGGAATGCTTCGCCTTTGTTGACGAGAAGTGCAACGTAATCAAGCTCCCTAAGGATTTATTCACAAACGTAAAAGAAGTTGAGTTTGAGGGCAGAAAGTTTAAGACCTACAAAAAGGTTAAGCTTATTATTCAGGCTATCTATTTTGACGCTTGGAAAAAGGCGATGAAGGGCAAGCAGCCGTCAGCCGACAGAATAGTCGTTATATCCGACACAGATATGCCCTATGAGGAGTATATGAAAGAGGTCGGCGAGGATTCAATCAAGGAGCTCGCGGCTAAAAAAGGTGAGTTAAACTACTGGCTCAGCTATGTATATAAGCCCGCGCTCAAGCGCACCAACAAGAACTACCGAAGCATCAGAGCTTCTGTTCAGAGAATCGACACATGGTATGAGCTCAAGGATAAGCGAGACGAGCTCAGAGCAGCCTATGAGGCTGAGGATCTCGACACCCTGAGCGCTCTTATGAGCACATATATCAAACACAGCGAAAAGAACCGCAAGCTTGGTATAGGTTTCTATATTGATGACGAGCTGTTCAAATACGCGAGATATATCTGGGAAAAAGGCAAAGGCAAAAAGCCCGCTTACGCGGACAAGATTTACAGCCTTGTGCCCGAAACCTATAAACACGAAACACCCGAGGATTACCTCAAATCTCAGGGCGTTAATGTATAAATAATAAAAGCCGTCGTTTAAAACGACGGCTTTTTTAGTTATCAGTGGTCAGTTAACAGTGAACAGTAACGGGTGGGCTTCGCCCACACCCGATTTATTAAAACTTTAAATCATACCAAAGCAGGAACGCGTAAATCGCGTAGACGCGGTTCCAGTAGATGTCCTCGCCCTCAATATAGCTCACCCAGAGCTTTTTGAGCTGCTGCTGGTCAAAGAATTTTTGGGACGTTTCGCCGAACAGCTTGCTTTCGACAAGCTTATTGAAGCGCTCATCCTTGAGCCACTTGCGCACGGGCACAGGGAAGCCGACCTTTTTGCGGAACGCGACCTCGTCGGGGAGCTTACTGCTCGCCGCCTTGCGGAACACGTACTTGTTCTGGTCGTTCATAAACTTGTATTCCTCGGGAATACGGCTCGCCGCGTTAAAGAGGCGCAAATCGCTGAACGGTGTGTGCAGCTCAATGCCGCAGGCTGTGCTGGTGCGGTCGGTGTTGAGATAAATATCGCCCTCAAGCCACAGGCTTATATCAACCGTAAGCTTCTTGTCGAGCTCGTCCTGATTCTGAATCTCCTGCCAAATATCCTTAATCGGGTCCTCAACCTTTACGTTCTCGTCAAAGTCCTTCATAAGCGACTGAATATACTCGACCGACATAATATGAGAGCAGGTTAGGTATGTCCATTCCTTGGGAATCTCACGCTTATGGGCGTTGTAACCGCCGAAGAATTCATCAATGCCCTCGCCCGAGTACACAACGTCAGCGTGTTCCTTGACAGCCTTGCAGCCGATAGAGAACGCGACAGCGGACGCGTCGCCAAGGGGTTGTCCCATTTTATCAATAACCGTGGGAATACGCTCAAAGAATTCCTCGGGAGTGATTGTCTTTACATTAAAACCTTTGCCCAGAACCTCGGCGGTCTTGCGCGCGAGGTCGGACTCATCGTAGCCGCTTTCCTCATAGCCGACGGTATTCGCAGCCTGAGCGTCGCTCGCCGCGAGCAGATAGCTCGAATCAACGCCGCCCGAAAGGAACGACTCCTTATAGGGAACCTCGGTGTCCTGACGCTCCTCGTCGAGAATTTCGTCGACAACTTTTTCGAGTTCTGCCGCCCATTCGTCAACAGTCTTGGTTCTGTCGGGTGTGAATGTCGGGCTGAAATATCTATGCTCCTCAGCTGTCTCGCCGTCCCACTCAACATAATGACCAGGCATGAGCTTAAATACATCCTCATAGAATGTCTCGTCACCTATTGGATAGCCGTAGAACAGGTACTGCTGGAGCATACGCTTGTTGAGCACCTTTTTGAAGCCCTCTGTGTTAACAATCTCGTCTATATCGCCTGAGCATACGAACTCGCCGCCTATTATCGCGTAGAACATCTGCTTCTGACCGACCTGGTCACGCACGCAGTAGAGCTTGCCGCTCTCCTCGTCGACTATCGCAAACGCGAAAAAGCCGTACATGTGATTCATCATATCCATATGCCAGTTTTCGTAGGCTTTTTTAAGGATTTCAGCCTCACGCTCCTTGCGGCTGAGATTCGGAGCAATACCTAGCTCCTCGCATAGATTTTTATAGTTGCGGATATACCCGCTGAAATATTTAATTGAAACAGTCATAACCATTACCTCCAATGTGGAGATTATATCATTTTTTAAATATGTAGTCAACAAAAAAGCCCTCCCAAAAAGGGAAGGCTTAATCTAAATTATAATTGTCTTTCCTGTTGAAATATAGTTAAGATTCTTCATACGATTTTTCATAAAGCCGTACTGCTCAACACCCGTACAATGGCAGGTGTAATAGAGCGTGTTGAAACTGTCGAGCGTTTTTGCGTAGGAGTCGAGCCTGTCGCCAAGCTCAATATCCATAAAGTGGAAGCCGCCCACAAGCACGTCGGGGTTCAGCCAATTCTGAATATTTATAATCCCTTTATGCGAGCAGCCGCTTATCAGCACTCTTTTGCCATTTTCTTCAATCAAAAGATACTGCTCGTGGCGAAAGTCGTCGGGGACTTTCTGTCCGTTCTTAATCATAGTCAGACCGAACGAAGCGAGGTCAACAACCTTCTCTCTGTCGTTGCAATCATACAGCGTGAACCCATCGGCGATTTTTGTTACACCGTCGGTCAGAATAATCCTGCCGTTGTTTCGTAGGCTCTTGTCAATGCCGATATACCTCTCATCATGATAGCGTTCTCCGAACGCGAAACAGCTGATATAAACGGGCGCTATGTCGTTAAGTTCAAGGAACTTTTTGAGCCCGCCGCCGTGGTCATAATGGTCATGAGAGAGCACGGCTATGTCAACCTTTTTCAGGTCAACGCTGAGCGCTTCGGCGTTTTTTGAAAACAAATCACTCTGCCCCGTGTCGAACAAAATCTTGTGCCCAAGCGCCTCAATGTATAGACTGAGCCCGTGCTCAACGGGTAAACCATATTCAGTTGTGTTTTCCGTTAAAGCTGTTATTTTCATTTTACTTTTAAGCTTCTGAGGTATTCCTTCTGCTCGGGTGTGATGCGTCTGCTTTCGATTGACTTTTGAATCGCCTTGTTGTGCGCCCATGTGTCGAGGCGCTTATTCTCTATGAACGGAATAATGCTGTCGTACTGCTTGGCGAGCGCTGTGGCGAAGTACCACGCAATCATCATTTTGACGTAGTATTCATCTAAGCGAACATCCGCGACAAGCTCGGGATAACGCAAATCAAAGTCGTCGTCAAGAAAAAGCGACATAAGCATCCTTATCGCGTAGCGTACAGTATAGACATGGTCGCTCAGGAGCCATTTTTCGATATATACAAGCAGCTCTGTCTTATGCTTTTTAAAGACGTTGGGCGACTGCTGGTCGCATACCGCCCAGTTGTCAACATACGGCAGCCAAAGCTCGACCTCGCTGATACACGTTGTGAAATCCTTTTCGCGCGCAATCACAAAGGCGTGTACCAAATATTCGTCAAAGTATTTGTGCGGCAGAGCTCTGAGGAATTCTTCCTTGTCATCTCTCTTGGCGATTTCCTTAGCAAGCGCTCTGAGCTCGGGAGTTCGCACGCCGATAAAATTATCATCCGAAACATTAGGTATCAGCTTGCTCTGAAAGGCGCGATAATCTTTGTCCTGCAATTCAAATAGTCTTTTTTCTATTTCGTCGTTTATCATAGTATCACCAATTACTCTTAGGATGCGGACAAAGCTCGCCATTCACAAGTCAATAATCACTGAATAAGTCCCTCATCCGTCACGCCTGACGGCGTGCCACCTTCCCCCAAGGGAAGGCTATATTATTTAACTTTCACTTTCAGCGTTACCTTTTTGCTCTTGGCTTTATAGGTTGTATTGCCCGCGGCTTTCACGGTTATGCTTACCTTATAGGTCTTTTTCTTCAAGCCCTTTTTGACGGTGAGCTTACCTGTCTTTGTGTTTACGATTATTTTTTTGTCGCCGCTGGTTTTCTTAAAGGTAACCTTGCCTTTGGCGTTCTTAATCGTCAAAATCTTGGCTTTGGCGAAGGTCATGGTCTTTTTGGCGCTCGCAGTAACCGCCTTAGCCTTTACTGTCATCGGGTTGGCTTTTTGAACAACCGTAATTTTGACCTTTGCTGTCGCGCCGTTGTTCTTGACCGAGATAATTACAGAGCCTTTCTTTAGTCCTTTTACAGTTCCTCTGGAGCTGACTGTGGCAACCTTTTTGTTGCTTGTCGAGAACGTAACCTTGCCAGACTGGTTCTTGACAAGATACGCTATTTCAGTGGTTGCGCCGACATATATCTTAGACTTCACCGCGGAAGCCGTTATGGTAGTTTTTGCGGCGGTTGACGGCTTTGTCGGCGTTGTATCGCTTGAACTTGGGTCTGTCGGCTGGCTTTCGCTTGAAACAGGCTTGCTATCGCTTGAGCTCGGGTCTGTAGACTGGCTTTCGCTAGAAGCAGGCACGCTCTCGCTTGAACTCGGATCTGTAGACTGGCTTTCGCTCGAAACAGGTTCGCTCTCGCTAGAACTTGGATTAGTAGGTTCTTCTTTGCTCTCGCCGACATAATCAAAGAGGAAGTAATTATAACTTACGTGGTTGTCGGCAATATCCATATTGCGGTCATACCAGTTGGCGGTATCATAGAACACCTTAACTGTATGTATACCTTTGTCAAGGTTGAGTGACAGATGCGTGCTGAGCTGGTCTGTATGATCCTCATAAACCTCGGGGAACACGAGCGTACCCATATCCTTGCCGTCAACGTAGACGGAACGAATCGCGCAGCTTACGCCTGAGGTCGCGTTGCCGGGGTTATTATAAACAGCGCTGAGCAGATACTTGCCCTTCTTAGCGATATTAACGTCAATTGTAAGGTCGGCGCTGCTGTGGTGTCTGTCTATTACATATCCCGACTCAATATAACTCGATTTTGACACCGAACCGCTCTCAGCCTCAATCCTAATCTGATTGGAGCTTATCACAATCGGCTGACTGAGCTCAGAACACAACCCGTCAGCGGAAACAGCCATAAGACTGTAGCAGCCGTAAACACTCGAGTCAACAGTGTAGCTGTCGCCGTTTACATCTATATACTCGCTGCCTGTCCAAAGCTTATATGTGAGTCCGCTCTTGGGAGTCCAAATAAGCTTGCCGTTTGAATAATTCATAATAGGCATTTCGGGACAAACAACAAGGTTGTCCTCGGATTTGTTTATCTTATAGGTTTTCCCGCTTTTCTCCATTACGATTTCAATAGTGTGGCTGCCTGTGGAATCAGCCGAAAAAACATATGAGTCTATATCTTCAGCCGCGCCGTCAACCTTGAACGAAGCAACTTTGTCACCCTCGCCAGAGAGTTTTATTGTGAGATATGAGTTTCTGTATTTGAAGTTTGACAGCTCGAACGGTCCCTCCATCCAGCTCGGGATATAAGGATTAAAGGTGATGCCGTCTTCGTCATAATTCATACCGAACATAACGCGGTAATAACCCGCGAGCGTGCCCGCGATTGACCACAGCTGCTGGTCGGATTCCACACCCTCGCCTGTGCGGTAGTTTATAACTTCCTTATTTGTCAGAGATACCGCCGCGCCGCGAACATTGGAGTTGAAAATTTCCTCGGCGAGCGCCTTGTTATTGTGATTGCTCGCGGCAACCATAAGGATAGAATCCCAACCAGGCCATACGCCGAAGTTGTGATAAATCTTGTTGGCGTTTTTGAGCTTGCCTTGCTTTTGAGGACAAACTGTATCAGCGCCGTAATTGACTACGGGATAGTTTTCAAGAATGCTCCGGAGCTGAGCGTCTGTGCCTATATCAAACCAGAGCGCGAAGCCGTTGCCGAGTACGTCTGTCTTTTCGGCAAGAACACTGCCCATATACTCGGGATACTCCCAGGAGGAGTAGAGCCCCATATTATCGTTCCAGAGCCTGCCGCTGATTTTAGCCTCTAAGTCCTCAGCCATTTTAGCCCAAGCCTTCTCGGCTTCTTCGCCCTTGCCTAAAACCTTTGCCGCCTTGCTCATAATCTCGAGCACACGGCAGTAGATAGCGTTGACGGACGTTGTTTTGCTCTCGGCAATCGCGCTCAGACCGCTGTCGTAGGTTTCGCTTGTCCAGTCGGGATATGTCTGGTCACGCCAGTCAAGACCGCAGGTCTCGCCGCGGAAAAGTCCCGCGTCGCTGTCATAAGCCACGCCCATATCCTGCATAATAGTGTTGTTGCAGATATTATAGAAATAGCTCAAATGCTCCTTGTTGCCGTCGGCGAGATAGGTCTCCCAGACGGAAAGCATTGTAATAATCTTATCGGTTGAAACAGGGTAAGAGCCGCCTGTGCCCGTATCCTGCTCAAACACCGAGACACCCTGACTTGTTTTTATCTTCTCACGCTCACAGTTGTAGCTGATTTCGGGGAAAACCCACGCGAGAGAATAGAGATTTGACAGCGCTGTATCGCGCGTCCAGACCTTTTGCCAGTTTGTACCTGTCTGAAAAACCTCACCGAAGTTGTCTGTGAAAATACTTTTCTTCGCTTCTTCAAGGGATAAATTATAAACTGACGCGGCGAGCTTAGAGTTAGGCGCCTTGAACACGGGTAATGACGACAAATCTTCTGTCTGCGTCCATGTCTTTTTGGAACCTGTCATATAAGATGTTAATGATGTTGCCGAGTCGGCATAAGCGTTGTAGCCTGTGTCGATAACTTTGTCGGGCTTGAGCGTATAGTCATATGAGCTGTACTCAAAGCCCCACTGGGAGCTTGTAAAGTACATAGGAACTTCTGACGCGTCAACGTAACCTCTGAGGGTTTCTATATTTATAACAGTTTTTCCGTCAACAGTACTGATAAAGCGCGCAGCGCCTGTTGAGGTGTCAACACGCCAGCTTGTGTTGCCGTCATTTGTGCCTGAAACACACACAACATCGCTGCCGCTTAAAGCCGCGTAATTCTTTGTTGAGTTGTTCTGTAAATAATACGCCCCGCTGCCGTTCGGAATAATATTCCAGTACGCTGAAGCAGGATAGGAAGACTCAACGCTCTGATACGAAACCTTATTGTTTTTCTCAATAAGTACCAGATCGCTGTGTTCCATCCACTTTGATTTAAGCGCTACCTTGTTTACGCCCGCTTCAAGTGTGGAATGCGGATATGCCTGAATGGTTTTGCTGCCTTTGTCAGCTACGAAAGTAACGTCACAGTCCATATCAAGATTCAAACTCTCGTTTCCCTCCACAGGTGCCTGAAAGGTGCTCCAGTCTTGTGTCGCCGCCTTATATTCATAGCTGCCCTTTTCAAGGTGAATTGTGAGAAGGTAGTGGTTATTGTTGTCCTCGGTCATCGCGTAGTCGGCGGGAGCTTCCCAGCCGTTGAACGTGCCGCGCAGATAGACCGTTGCCGCCGCGCCGACGCTCGGCACAGCGGAAAACGCCGCGGTTATACACAGCGCGAGAACACATAGAACACTGATGATTTTTATCGCGTATTTTTTCATAATAAACACCTCGTTTATTCACAAAATTATCCGTTTTTATTGTAGCAAATACACAAAAGAAAAGCAAGAAAAAAGAGCTGTTAAAACAGCTCTTTTTCTCAATTTACGCCTTTACTAGTCTAAACGTGAACATCTCTATTCCGTTCTCGGTTTCGGTTATTTCTTCCCACGATGAAAGCTCCTCGCCGAAAGCTTCACCCTGTATGCCTGAATCGAAGAAGAACTTGCTGTCCTCCTCTTTCCAAGGGTGCTGTTCGGCAACCATCATATCACCTCTGAGCTCAATCTCGCCCTCCGCTACGGCGGCGTCAAGCTCCTCTTTCGGAAGATCCTCGGGGATAGCCATCAACATTCTGACCATACCGTCGTCGCCAAACTCAACTTTAGCCTGAGCCATCTGCTTTTCGTCAGCGTCAGCTTCAGGGTCGTTGATAATCGCCTGAGCGTCCTTCCAGATCTGGTCATAGTTCTCATCAAAACCGATAACCTTGTCCACTTTCCATAAGCCTTTAATATCCATTTTTATTCTCCCTTCGATTTTAATATTCTAACGGCTGTCTCGCCGTCGTTTCTGATTGACTGTTGAAGTTCAGCTAAGCTTTTGAACTTCTTTTCGGGGCGAAGAAACTCCCTCAGCTTTACCTCCACTCTTTTGCCGTAGAGCTCGCCGCCCTTATAGAGCGGCATCCACGTTTCACAGTTTGGAATACCCTTGTCACTCACTGTGGGCTTTACGCCTATATTGGTTACGCCGATGTATTTTTCGCCGCCGATAATCACCACCGAGGCGTATACGCCGTAGCGCGGAATCAACCTGTTGCTCTCAAAGTTCAGGTTGATTGTGGGCGTGTTCATAGCTGTGCCCAGATGTCTGCCCTCGACACTCTCGCTGGCTATGCCGAAATCATAGCCCAGCATTCTGTTGGCTTCGATGATTTTTCCGTCCTTTAGGTATTCGCGAATCTTTGTGGATGAAACACATTGACTGCCGAGCTTTACGGGCTTTTTCGCCTCAGCCTCTATACCGTGTTCACCGCAGAGTCGTATAAGGTCGTCGCTGGTTGCCGTGCCGTTTTTACCGAAATGATAGTTATAGCCGCAAAAAACCTTTTTTGCCCTAAATACATTTTTTATAACTTCGCTGACAAACTCCTCGGGAGTTTTGTTTTTTACCGAATTAAAGTCGATTATGTAGAGGATTTCAACGCCGAGCTGTTCAAAGATACGAGCTTTCTCATCAAAGCCTGTCAGCTGAGATTGCTCTGTGCCTTTTTTGGGAGTAGAGCTGAATGTAAAAACCGTCGGCGCGAGCCCCTGTGATTTGCACGCGACAGCGGCTCTGATTACAGACTGATGGCCGAGATGTACGCCGTCAAAAAAGCCTAAGGCGACCGCGGTGGAGCGCGGAGCCTCGGTAAGCTCTCTGAAAATCAGCATTGTCAATCCTCCTTTCCAAAAAAGTGATAAGTAATAAGTGATAAGTGGTAAGTAATCGGCGGGCTTTGCCCGCACCCGATTTATAATCCTAACTATATATTACTTCCAATTCGCTAAACGCTAATTTATATTTTTCCGCTTTTGAGCAGATGATAAAGCTTGAGTACTGTTACCTGAGTTTTGGCGTCGGGAATCTGGTTGTTCAGAATCATCTCGAGCGCCTTATCTATATGGATTTTTTCGACATTTAAAAACTCGTCAAAGTCGGGCTGTTGTTCACCGACCGACTTAACTCTACACGCGTAAAGGTGAATAATCTCGTCGGTATAACCCGTGCTCGGGTAAAGCTGACCGAGCGAGATATACGAATAGCCCTCACAGCCTGTTTCTTCTTTCAGCTCGCGTTTGCCGTTTTCGAGCGGCGTTGAGCCCTTTTCGAGCTTGCCCGCGGGCAGCTCAAGCGTAATCTCTTTATAGGGATAGCGAAACTGTCTGACGAAAAAAAGATTGTTGTCATCGTCAAGCGCGGCTATACACACGCCGCCCGAGTGCTTTACAATCTCGCGCTCGGCTGTGTTGCCGTCGGGCAATTCAACCGTATCAAGATAATACTTTATAACGCGTCCGTCATAGACGAGTTTGCTCGTCAAAGTTTTTTCACTTAGTTTATCCATAGCTTTTCCTTAAAACAAACTCAGGACGGGCATAATACCCGCCCTGAGGCTTTTATTGTTATTCTGCTTTTATTCGTCGGGTAAGTCTTCCATTACCTCGTCGGGCAAATCGTCATTTATATTGACGGGGAATTCGTCAGCTTCTTCAGCAGGCAAGTCGCCCATATTTCCGAAGTCGCTGAGAATACTGTCGATTACATCGTCGCGGATTATGCCCGCGTCGTCTGTGATGCCCGACTGCTGAGTTATATCGATATACTCCTCCTCGGGCTCCTCAACAGGCGCCGCCTGTTCCTCATCAATGATGTGCTCGTCCTCCTGAGCTTCTTCCTCAGGCTCCTCCACAACCATTTCCATAGCGTACTGTTCAGCCTGCTGGAGAGGAGTTAAATCCTCCTCCTGAATCTTACCGACTATACTGTCGGTCAGGGTGTTGAACTTAGCGGGGAAACCGTCTTCATCCTCGAACGCGTCCTCAACGTTATCGATAGCTCCCGTGGAATAACCGTCGTCCGTGATGCCCTCCTTGGCGGCGAGCTCAGCCTGAACCTTGGCTATCGCCTCTTTCTGCTTTCTGAGCTTGCGCTCAGCCTCAGCCTTAGCTTTAAGCTCTACAAGGTGATTCTGCGGTTTTGTGACTTTTTGGTCATTCTCATTAAAGTAGATATTGTACCAAACTATGAATACATAAATTGTCCAGACCTTGCGGCTGTTATCCTCTCTGCCGCTGTAATGCTCGTCTAGCCAGTCTATGATGACGTCGGAATTAAAGAACTTCTGAGCGGTCTCGCTCTCAAAAGCTTGTCTAACAATGAGATAATAGTTCTCGTCACGCAGCCATACGCGCGTGGGAACAGGGAATCCGAGCTTTTCCTTTTCGGCTGTTTCAATCGGCAGATGTCTCTGAGCCGCCTTACGCATCGCGTACTTGGTGTTGTGCTTGTTAACTCTGAGCTCACTCGGCAGCTTTGAAGCTACCTTCCAGACCTCTTTGTCAAGGAACGGAACTCTCAACTCGAGCGAGTTTGCCATAGACATTCTGTCAGCCTTGAGCAGAATATCGCCGACCATCCACAGGTTGATGTCGAGAGTCTGCATACGGGTTACGTCGTCATGACGACGATTGCGGTAATAGAAGCGGCGGGTGAGCTTCTGGGGCTTCGAGGCGATTGTCGGGTCACGTAGAAGCGCGCGCTTTTCCTCATAATCATACATAAAGGCGTTGCCTATGTAGCGGGTTTCGAGCGGATGAGTAGCTCTGATGATATAGTCTCTGCCCTTGATGTCAGGGAGCTTACGCGCTACTCTGCACAGCGCCCTGCGGATGCAATAGGGAACAATTTTCTGATAAATTCTGAAAACTCTGGGGTCGTTATAGCAGGTATAGCCGCCGAACAGCTCATCCGCGCCCTCGCCCGAGAGCACAACTTTTACATACTCGCTCGCGAGGCGAGATACAAAATAAAGCGCGATACAGCTCGGGTCGGCGAGAGGCTGGTCCATATAATACTGAACTGTGGGAACGGCGTCCCAGAACTCCTCGCTCGAAATCAGGTGAGTATGGTGCTCAACGCCGAGATACTTCGAGAGCCCTTCAGCCCACGAAATCTCATTATATTTTTCGCCGAAATCAAAACCTACCGTAAAGGTCTTCTGGTCGGCAAAATAGGTTGAAACATAGCTTGAGTCAACTCCGCTCGAGAGGAAGCAGCCTACCTCAACATCGGCGATTTTGTGAGCGTTGACAGAGTTTTCAAAAACCCTTTCGATTTTATCAACTGCTTCTTCCTCGGTCATATTGTCGTCGGGTCTGAACCTCGGCTCAAAATATCTGACAATATCTATCTGACCGTTTTTATAAGTCATAAAATGCCCCGGGAGCAGACAATATATGCCCTCAAAGAAAGTATCGGGCGGAACGGCGTACTGGAACGAAAGGTAGCTGTCGAGCGCCTTTTCGTTAAACTTCTTCTCATATTTCGGGAACTCGAGAATACTCTTGATTTCGCTCGCGTATACAAGATTCTTGCCGATAAGCGCGTAGTGCATAGGCTTGATTCCAAAAAAGTCGCGGGCGATAAAGAGGCTGTTGTCCTTGGTGTTATAAATCGCGAAGCCGAACATGCCCCTCAGTCTGTCGAGCAAATCTTCGCCCCACTGCTCGTAGCCGTGCACCAGAACCTCACTGTCGGCGTTGGTCGAGAAGGTATGACCAAGCTCTATGAGCTCCTTGCGCAGGCGCTTATAGTTATAAATCTCGCCGTTAAACGTGAGAACCAGAGTTTTGTCCTCGTTATAAATCGGCTGATGTCCCTGGTCAAGGTCAATAATACTGAGCCTTCTAAAGCCCATACTTATATGCTCGTCGTTATAGAAGCCGTCCGAATCAGGACCGCGGTGAGTAATGACCTCGGTCATATTCTGTATCACCTTGTCGCGGTCAACAACCTCGCCAGTAAATCCGCATATTCCGCACATATATATTTCTCCTTCCAAATGAAGATATTTGCAAACAATAATACATAGTAAAGTATATCACATATTGAGCCCGCTTGCAATTATAATGCAAAATTTTTTAAAAAAAGCTTGAAACTTTCTCAAAAATTTATTAAACTGTTACTCGGACTGCGTAAAAATCTAAATAAATCTATATGAAAGGAAAGGGAATATGAAAGAAAAGAAACAGGACGTTGTTACCGAAGAAAACGTAACTTCCAAAGAATCCGAAAACGAAAAATCTCCCCGCGCGCATAAAATAGCGGCAATCGCGGGATTCTCGCTGGCTGGACTTGCTGTGCTCGCATTAATATGCACGGTACTCATCACCTTTATCAGCGCGAACACTAAGGTTACAGACGCGAAAATCAGCGCTTTTAAAAACGAAAAGCAGATTACATCGAAACTAAAGGATGTAATCAAAAAGAGCAACACCCTATATTCAACAGACGCTAAATATATCAAAAACGCGATAGATGAAACCGACTCGTCTGACGCGAGCGACACTTCAATGACTCTCGAACAGGATACAGGCAACCAGCCGTCCTATACCCCATATAACAGTTCAAGCGACGCAGATATGGTTAAAACAGATGACAAATACATCTATCTTTTGAATACAAGCAGCCTCAATAAAATCAGCATTTTCACCGCTAAAGGCAAGGATTCCTCTTTTGTGACCGAGATTAAAATTTCCAACAAAGAGAACGAAACTTTTAATTTCAAGGAGTTCTTTCTCAGCGGCAAGAAGCTTATAGCCGTAGAACAAGCTTCACTTAACGATTTGACTCAGAATGCCAGGGCATATACACGGGTAGAGGCTTTTGACTTATCCGACATCAAAAACATCAAATCAACTGCTCTGTTTACTCAAAGCGGACGTTCCTGCTCATCAAAGCTGCTCGACAATACGTTATACGTAGCTTCTGTACATCACGCCGCTAATTCCAAGGACCTTCCCCATGCCGTAAGCGGTGACGGGGATGTCTCGGACTTTATCCCCGCTAAGGATATTTACTGTGTCGAAAACCCCAACGAACCCAACTTTATGGTTGTCAGTGAAATCAACCTCGATAACAGCGAGCCCGCTGTCACAAAGGCTGTTCTCGGCTCATCGGGCGATATATACTCGTGCGGCGAGCATATGTATATCAGCTCGTACGAATACAACTTTGATATTCTAAAGAAAGAAAACAACGACGGCTCGTCATATACTCATCAGCCTGTTGATCGCACACAGCTCATAAAGGTTGACCTCAAAAACAAGCTCAACTTCGCTTCATCGGCAAAGATTGCGGGCTACACCGACAGCCGCTATTCGTTCGATGAAAATGGCGATAAGCTCAGAGTTGCTTCAACAGTCACTCTCGACAACGACAAATTCACCGAATCCGCTAATATTTTTGTACTCGACAAAGACCTCAAGTGCGTTGGCAAATTAACCGACTTCACCTCAGACCGAAGCATTAAGGCGGTAAGATACATAGATGACACAGCTTATGTGGTATCCTACAGAAGTACCGACCCACTTATCATCATCGACCTCAAAAACTACAGCGAACCAAAGGTTTTGACCGAAAAAGTCCTGGACGGCGTCTCCGATATGCTTGTTCCCGTGGACGACAAAACCCTGCTCAGTATAGGATATTACACCGCCGAGGAAAACTCGGACGACAGCGACGGACTTAAGCTTGTTACATATGACATCAGCAACAAGACAAAGCCCAAAACGATTGACAAAAAGATTTTCAAAGGCTATGAATCCCCCGCTCAGACCAACCTAAGAGCTCTGCTCGTTAACTCGGACAGAAACGACTTTGTCATCCCTATGATATACGAAAAATATGATGAAAAAGCAGGCAAAAACGTAAGCAAATTCGGTATGCTCAATTTCAGCGCCGAAAACGGAAAAATAAAGATAATTGATAACTACTCTTCATCTGTTTTCACAGCGTCCGACGAAACCTATACCTCGCTCGACAGATGCATAAATATCGGCGATTATGTATATCTGCTCGGTTCGACCTACAACTACTACAACACCGACGGTATGGCGCTGATTGAAGCGGTAAAATACAAATAATTCACAATTCACAATTCATAATTCTCAATTACAACCATAAATCCCCTGTCATATGTTACAATCAGTATGTAATTTTATGATGGGGGAATTTGTATGTCTGAAGTTATACGAATTTTTGTTGAAAAACGCGGCGAAATGAATGTTGTCGCGGCCGACACCAAGTGGGATTTGCGCCACAACCTCGGTATCAAGGCGATTGAGGAGCTTCGTTTCGTCAACCGTTACGACATTGAGGGCATTTCAAGAGAGGACTTTGACCGCGCCAAGACCACTATTCTTTCAGAACCCAACCAGGATATAATATATGAGGAGATTTTACCCGTTGAGGACGGTTGGCGTGTATTCGCTATGGAGTATCTCCCCGGGCAATATGACCAGAGAGCCGACTCGGCGGAACAGTGCGTCCAGCTGCTTACTCAGGGCGAGCGCTGTAAGATTCTGACCGCCCGTGTAGTCGCTCTTAAGGGCGATATATCCGACGAGGAATTCACTAAGATTCAGAACTATCTGATTAACCCTGTTGAGAGCCGTCTCGCGTCTCTCGACAAGCCCGAATCACTCGACATCCCCGTAGAACAGCCCGAAAATGTAAAGGTGATTCACGAGTTTATCAAGTGGAACGATGACCAGATGCAGGATTTCTACTCCTCAATGGGCTTCGCTATGACTTTAGCCGACCTCAAGTTCACGCGCGACTACTTCCGCAATACCGAGCGCCGTGACCCGACAGTCACCGAGCTGAGAGTTATCGACACCTATTGGTCCGACCACTGCCGACACACAACCTTCCTTACAAGACTAAACAAAATTGAAATAGAAAAATCGGCGCTCTCAAAGGTTATTGAGGATGCCTTAGACGCTTATTACGAAGCCAGAAATGAGGTTTACGGCGAAGACACTAAGCGTGATATAAGCCTTATGGATATGGCTCTTATCGGTATGAAGGCACTCAAAAAGCGCGGACTCATCCCCGACCTCGACGAGAGCGAGGAGATTAACGCGTGCTCGATTGAGGTTCCCGTAACTATCGACGGCGAAACTCAAAAGTGGCTCGTTCAGTTCAAGAACGAAACGCACAACCATCCCACCGAAATAGAACCCTTCGGCGGCGCGGCGACCTGTCTCGGCGGCGCTATCCGCGACCCGCTGTCAGGCAGAGCATACATATATCAGGCTATGCGCGTAACCGGCTCGGGCGACCCGACAGTAGCGTTCAAGGATACTCTCGAGGGCAAGCTCCCAAGCCGCAAAATCACCACGGGCGCGGCTCAGGGTTACTCATCCTACGGCAACCAGATTGGTCTTGCTACAGGACAGGTTGTGGAGCTCTATGATAAAGGTTATGTCGCAAAAAGAATGGAAATCGGCGCGGTTATCGGCGCTTCTCCCAAGGAGAATGTCATCCGCGAGGTTCCCGCTCCCGACGATGTAATCGTACTTCTGGGCGGTCGCACAGGTCGTGACGGCTGCGGCGGCGCTACAGGTTCGTCAAAGGCTCATACCTTAAGCTCCATCGAAACCTGCGGAGCCGAGGTGCAGAAGGGTAATCCGCCCACTGAGCGTAAGATTCAAAGACTGTTCCGCAATCCTGAGGTTGCCAAGATGATTAAACGCTGTAACGACTTCGGCGCGGGCGGCGTATGCGTAGCCATAGGCGAGCTTGCCGACGGTCTGAGCGTAAACCTTGATAAGGTCACCAAGAAATACGAAGGTCTTGACGGCACAGAACTCGCTATCTCGGAAAGTCAGGAGAGAATGGCGGTCGTACTCGACAAGGATAACGTCGAAAGATTCATAGAGCTCTCAGAAACCGAGAACTTGGAAGCTACAGCCGTAGCGGTTGTAACCGAAAAGCCCCGCCTCACTATGAAATGGCGCGGTGACACAATTGTAGATTTATCACGCGAATTTTTGAATACAAACGGCGTAACACAGGTTAGTCAGGCGTACATTACCGCACCCGACGAAACCGACTGTTACCGCAAAAAATGCCCCAAAGTTTTGGAAGGACTTGAAATCACAGAGGCAATTAAGAAAAATATGGGACGTCTTGAAGTATGCTCCCAGATCGGTCTGGGTGAGCGCTTCGACGCGAGCATCGGCGCGGGTACTGTTATAATGCCCTTCGGCGGCAAAACCCAGCTCACGCCGCAGGAGGCTATGGCGGCTAAAATTCCGCTCGAAAAGGGCGAAACCGACGACGCCACCGCTATGAGCTACGGCTTTATTCCCGCGGTATCGCGCTGGAGCCCGTTCCACGGCTCGGCGTACGCTGTGGTAGAGTCGCTGTCCAAGCTGCTCGCAATCGGCGCTTATCCCCTTAAAGCCCGTTTGACTTTCCAGGAGTATTTTGAGAAGCTTATGGACAAGCCCGAGCGCTGGGGCAAGCCCGCCGCGGCACTGCTCGGAGCTATGACCGCTCAGCTTAACCTCGGCATTCCCTCAATCGGCGGCAAGGACAGTATGAGCGGCACCTTTGAGCAGATTGACGTGCCTCCCACGCTCGTATCGTTCGCGGTAGCTATGACAAAGGCGAGCAAGACAATCTCAGCCGAATTCAAACAGGCTGGCTCAAAGGTCTATTATGTTTCTGTTCCCGAGGACAAAGAAACCCTGATGCCAAAGTGGGACGAGCTCACCGAAATGTATATGGCTGTCTACTCGCTTATGGAAAAGGGCAAGGTGCTCTCAGCCTCAGTTGTCAAGGAAGGCGGCGCGGCGGCGAGCGTATGCAAGGCTTGTTTCGGCAACGGCTTTGGCTTTAAGTTTGAAAAGGAACTCACCTTTGACGAGCTTTTCGCTCCGCTCTCGGGCTCTCTTATCATCGAGGTCAAGGACGGCGCTGAGCTCCCCGAAGATGTGGTTAACTATCTGCTCGGCGAGGTAACAGAAAATGCAGAAATCGAGATTAACGGTGAAAAAATTAAAAACAGCGAAATCCTGTCTGAGTGGACTGCTCCGCTTGAAAAAGTATTCCCAACGCAAGCGAAATGCCCGAAAATCAGAGAAAGTGTGCCACTCTATAAAACTAGGTCTAATATCTCGCCTGTAATTAAAACCGCCAAGCCCACGGTATTTATTCCCGTGTTCCCGGGCACAAACTGTGAGGTTGACACAGCCCGCGCCTTTGAAAAGGCGGGCGCGAACGCTGAGCTGCTTATCGTCAAGAACCTTAAGCCCTCGGATATTGAAGAAACCATCAACAAGATGGTTGAGCTGATTAACAACAGCCAGATTATTATGTTCCCCGGCGGCTTCTCGGGCGGCGATGAGCCCGATGGTTCTGGTAAGTTTATCGCCACAACCTTCCGCAATCCCAAGGTCAAAGAGGCTGTTGACAACCTGCTTTATAACCGCGACGGTCTTATGCTCGGTATCTGCAACGGATTCCAGGCGTTGATAAAACTCGGACTTGTTCCCTACGGTGAAATCCGTGAGATTAAGCCCACGGATCCGACGCTTACATTCAACACTGTCGGCAGACATATCTCTCATATGGCGTACACGAGAGTTACCTCGGTCAAGTCACCGTGGCTCGCGGGCGTAGAGGCGGGCGATGTGTTCGCTGTTCCCGTATCACACGGCGAAGGCCGATTTATGGCTGATGACGAAACCGTCAAGCGCCTCATCGAAAACGGTCAGATTGCCACCCAGTACGTTGACCTCAGCGGCAACCCGAGCGACAATATAGCGTACAACGTTAACGGCTCTGTCTGCGCGATTGAGGGTATTACAAGCCCCGATGGACGAATCCTCGGTAAAATGGGACACTCTGAGCGTAAGGGCAAAAACCTCTACTCAAACGTTCCGTTCGAGAAAGACCAGAAGATTTTTGAAAGCGGAGTTAAGTATTTTAAATAATTTGTAGAAAAAGCCTTCTCCCAACGGGGGAAGGCTTTTTTGTGCGCCTTGCATAAATATCAAATTAAAATTTTGGTGAGAATTCCAAGGAAAAATATGATAAAATAGACATAGATTCAGAGGTGATATTTATGAAGAAAATAGTCAGTTTATTTTTGACTTTGATTATAGCGATGAGTTTGTTTTCAAGCGTTTCGGTTTCAGTTAATGGTACATCTGGTCTTAATCTTCAACAGTTAAAAGAAAAATTCCCGCAAGGAGCATATTGGAATCATAAGGCTAATAATACACATGAGTATTCTGGTATGGATGATTACGGTACATGTAACAATCCCGACGGCTACACATGGACGCCCTGTTATTCGCACAGCGCTGTCGCTACCGCGGGATACTACGATTGCAACAGCTTTCGCGGAGCTATGCAATGCTGCGGCTTTGCTAAGAAAATAGCGTTTGATGTTTATGGCTCTTGTCATGATAGTTGGGGAACAACCGATATTACCAATTGTAAGTCAGGAGATGTTGTTCATTACTATTCAAGCCAAACCGACCAAACGTGGGGACACTGGTTAATGATAATTGACAGAAACGGCAACATAGTTACTGTAGGCGAATGTAACGGAACTGCAAACGCAAATTGTCAAATAAACTGGACCCGCACAATGAGCATAAGCGACTTTGGTTGGAACAAAACCTGCTACAGCGCGCCTTATGAACTCCCGAAAAACTGCACATCTCACAAATGGAACAGCGGAAAAGTTACCACGCAACCCACCTGCAAAAAGGACGGTGTTAAAACATACACCTGTACGGTATGCGGCGAAAAGAAAACCGAAACAATTAAGCACAGCAGCAAGTACCACAACTATAAAGTTTCAAAATGTATAAAAGCAACTTTGCATACTAACGGTAAGCTTATCAAAAAGTGTACGCACTGCGGAAAAACAGTTAAGTCAACTATTTATCGCCCTAAAACAATCAAGCTGAAAAAGACTAAATTTGTATATAACGGCAAAAAGAAAAAGCCCGCTGTTGTTGTAAAAAACACCAAGGGCAAAGAAATATCATCCAAGTATTATAATGTCACTTTTACAGGCAACAAAAAAGTCGGCAAAGCCGCGGCAAAGATTAGTTTTAAGACGCGTTATTCGGGAGCGGTTAAGCGTTATTTCGCGATTATCCCCAAGGGTACGAGCTTATCTAAGCTCAAAGCGGGCTCAAAGAGCTTTACCGCTAAATGGAAAAAGCAGACGGCTCAAACCACAGGCTATCAGCTCCAATACGCCACAAACAGCAAATTCACCAAGGGCAAGAAAACAATCACGATTAAAAGCGCTAAAACGGTTTCGAAGAAGATTAAGAAACTAAAAGCGGGTAAAAAGTATTATGTCAGAGTGCGTACATATAAAAAGATTAAGAAAGCTTTGTATCCGTCAGCTTGGAGCAAGGCTAAAACCGTTACTACCTTCAAAAGAAAGTATTTTACATTAGGCGGAAAGAAAGTTTCTCTTGAACTGCCGCCAAATTGGATTGCAAAAAAGACTTACGAGTATGGCGAGCATATCAGCTTTTATGAAAAGTATAGCTATAATCAGTATAAAAAGGGAAATCACAAATATGATGTAAGTTTTATTTGTGCGCTTAAATGCGAAACATTTAAAACATTTAAAGACTATAATTTTTCAAGAAATTACTACTGCAAAATAGGCAAGTATTACTATAGTATGTACTGGTTAAGCGGATATGGTACAAGCGGCGAAAAAAAAGCTGACAAGCTAAGACAGGAAGCTTTGGATATAAGCTGGAGCGTGTCCGAAACATTTATGCCGCAGCCAAAGTCAAAACTAGCCAGAATAAAGAATGAGTATTTTAGTTATATAGCTGCAGATTACTCGAAACTTACTGAAGAAAAAGCAAAGTTTTCAACTGCATATATTACAAATGATAATACACCAGAATTAGTTATCGCAAAAGGAACGGGAACACTAACGTACGCAGCAGAGATAAACACAATAAATAACGGACGAGTGAATAATATAGGAGAAATAGGTAGAACTGATTTACAATATTATTATAAAAGGAATACAATTAGTTTTTATTCAGCAATGTTAGGTGAACGTAGATACTTTAATATTACATCATCAAAAACTGTACTACTTGGTTTATCAAAATGCATAGACTATTATACAAAAAAGGTTACGGGTTATTTTGATTATAAAAATGGCAGGAAAATATCAAAAGCAACCTTCAACGAGAAACTAAACAAGCTAACCAAAGGAGCTAAAGCGAAAAGCTTTAATTTCCATAAAGTATCTTTATCAAATATGAACAAGTATCTAAAATAAAACGACAGAAGCGCTGAGCTTGATTTAAGCTCAGCGCTTCCCAGTTCTAAAAGAAAATGAGGGGTACAAATGTGTAAGTCTCTAAGTCGACTTACAGAGGAGGGTAGAATATACTCAAGCAGTTGCGGTTCTGCTTGGTACGGTTATATTAAAACATCGCAATATGAAAACTGTGTGAAATTAACTTGAATTTATGTTGAACTTTTATTTACACGAAGACAAGCTCGTTTCGTCAATATTTTTCACTGATATTTTAAAAACATTTGTTTACAATTCGTCGTGTAAATGTTATTATTAGTATATCTAAATTATGGGGGTACTGTTATGAAACCTTTGACAAAAAAACAGCAGGCTGTATATGACTATCTGGTAGAGTGCTCCGACCAGGGCAAAATTCCGTCCGTAAGAGAGATTTGTCGTGATGTGGGGCTCAAGTCAACCTCTACCGCCCACCTATACCTAATCGCGCTTGAAAAGCACGGGCTTATCGAGCGTGAGGCAGGGCTCAACCGCTGCATCAAGGTTGTCGGCGAAACCTCGGCTAAAAGCGTGCCCATACTCGGCGACGTCGCCGCGGGTAATCCGATTGTAGCGATTGAGGACGTGCTCGGCTATGTTACCGTAGATAAAAGTATCAGCCGCGGCAAGGAGCTGTTCGCTCTCAAGGTACAGGGTGAAAGTATGATTAACGCGGGTATTCTGCCCGATGATATTCTCATCGTTCACCGCACACCTGTCGCTGAGAACGGCGAGATTGTCGTAGCTCTTGTGGAGGACAGCGCCACAGTTAAGAGATTCTACAAGGAGAACGGTCACTTCCGTCTTCAGCCCGAAAACGACAGCTTTGAACCTATTATCGTTGACGAGGTTATACTGCTGGGCAAGGTTATTTCGCTTGTCCGCAACTACTAATTTGACGTTTTGCTGAAAATTAGCTGAAAAAACCGAGAACTCCATTGTATTCTTCTTTATTGAATGATAGTATAATGGTGTATTGGAGGTATATAAATGGATAAATTTTGCACAAAATGCGGAGCCGAGCTCGTAAACGGCGTATGTCCCGAATGCTCAAAGGCTCCTGAAAATACAGTTGACGAGGTTTCCTCGAATCCCGCGGAAGAAGTCAAGACTGAACCTGTAGAAGAATCCGTAATAAACACTGCGGAATCCGCTCCCGAACAAAGCACAGAGACTCAGAACGAATCACCTCAGGCATCAGATAACACCGAACCTCAGCCTGAAGCTCAAGCCGCTGAATCCGTCGCTCAACCCACACAGATTCAACAGGCTCCTCAGCCTGTTGTTCAGAATGTTCAGCCGTCTAAGTTTTATTATGTATTCAAACAGTTCGGCAGCGTTATCAAACACTTTTTCTCGAAGCATACGGTAGACGCGATTTCAGCCCAATACGGCGAAACCCTGCCCATCTGGGTAATACTGATGCCCGTGTGCGCGCTGATTTCGGCGCTGAGTATGACGCTCAGCTTTGACGGCTCGCGCGGTCTGTCTATCGGAGCGGGCAGTCTGTTCAGCGGAATGAAGCTGAGCGGTCTCGAGGTCTTTTTGATTTCGTTCGCAATGTCAATTGCCGTGGAGTTTGTTTACAGTCTGGCGGTTAAGGTGTTTTTAAAATCATTTAAGATTAAAGGCTCTTTCAAAGCCGCCGCCAATCTTACAATGAGCGCCTATATATCCGTCGCGGTTCTCGATTTGTTCAATATCACCACAATAGGCTACCTCAACAGCGAGAGCACCGCTCTGTCGAGCTTCGGTATGATTGCGTTCATATTGCTTTTGTATCTTGGAATCACAAAGGTTCTCGACGGCAAAAAGCCGTTCTGGAGCTTCTTCCTTATGATGACCTGCGCGTCAATTGTCGCGCTGATAGCGGCTCTTGTCGTATGCTGTCCCATTATTGTAATGAGAGGTCTTGAGGAGCTCGCGACCACAATAAAGTTTTAATAAAAGCCGTCGCGCAAGCGACGGCTTTTAGTGAGCCAGCATTTAGCATTTAGTGATATAAAGGGAGGGCGTATCGCCCTCCATTATTAATGAACATTATTCTCTTTCGTAGACGTTATTCCCCTCGCAGTCGACCGCGACAACACAAGGGAAATCCTCAACATAATATCTTCTGACCGATTCCGTGCCCAAGTCCTCGTAGCAAATGGGTTCGGTCTTTTTTATGCTTTTTGCGATAAGTGCCGCCGCACCACCTATTGCCGCAAAGTATACCGCGTGGTTGCGTACAATAGCGTTGATGACTTCCTCATTCCTCGCGCCTTTGCCTATCATACCCTTGAGCCCCATATCGAGCAGTGTGGGCGTGTATTTGTCCATTCGATAGCTCGAGGTCGGGCCCGCGGGACCAACCGCGTAACCTGGCTTCGCGGGAGCGGGACCTACATAATAAATAGTTTCTCCCTTTATATCAACGGGGAGCTCCTCCCCTTTTTGAGTGAGTTCAAAAAGCCTTTTATGCGCGGCGTCTCTGCCTGTTATCATCGCTCCCGAAAGCAAGACGCTGTCGCCCGCTTTCAGAGTGCTTATCTGTTCATCAGTTAGTGGTAGAGTGATTTTTTTCATAACGCTCCCTCCTATATTTCCGCGCTCTTGTGGCGCGCCGCGTGGCAACAGATATTAACAGCCACGGGCATTCCCGCAATATGCGTGGGCGATGTTTCAATATTGACACCGATAGCGGTTGTGTTGCCGCCCAAGCCCGCGGGACCGAATCCCATCAGGTTGATTTTGTTAAGGAGCTCGTCCTCGAGCTCAGCGTATCTCGAATCGGGATTATGAGTATTAATCGCGCGGAATGTCGCTTTTTTGGCGAGCTGAGCGCAGCGCTCAAAGGTGCCGCCGATTCCAACACCCACCACAATCGGAGGACAAGGATTGGGACCTGCCTTTCTGACGGTTTCGAGCACAAAATCCTTTACGCCCTCGATTCCGTATGAGGGAGTAATCATTTTTATCGCGGACATATTCTCGCTGCCGAAGCCCTTTCCGCCAGCTGTAATTTTGATTTTATCGCCCGAAACAATCTTGGTATGTATAATCGCGGGCGTGTTGTCCTTTGTGTTAAGCCTTTCGAATACAGGGTCGTCAACCACACTCTTTCGCAAATACCCGTCAATATACGCTCTGCGGACGCCCTCCTGAACGGCTTGTTCAAAATCGCCGTCTACAGCCACCTTGTCTCCGTATTCGACAAACAGCACCGCCATACCAGTATCCTGACACAGCGGAATCTGCTCCGTCGCGGCAATCTCATCGTTCTCGATAATCTGTGACAAAACGCTTTTGCCGACTTCGCTTTGCTCGTTCTCACGGGCGGATTTCAGCGCGCTCATAACGTCGTCGCCGATATAGTAGTTGCAGTCCATAAACAGCTTTTTGACTGTATCTGTAATTATTTGTGCGTTTATAATTCGTGTTTTCATAGTTTTCTCTTTTCTCGTACCCCCTTTTAAGGGGGTAAAAATCTTTGATTTTTGTGGGTTATTTAGCGTAGCGGTCCTCTATTAGAACGTTCATAGTCAGGAAATATAATCCCCCAAAATTGACACGTAAACGTGTAACAATTTTGACCCCTTTAAAAAGGGGTACATTCATTATAGATTAAAACTTAACTGAAATCAATATTTCTCTTTTAATTTTAATCTCGCTGTGTTATATTATTATCAGTTAACATTTTTCTTTTCAACATAAAATCGTCACAATTCGGTTTTATAATTTTCTTATATTCTAAAGGAGGGGTCGCTATGAGCAAAATATTAGTAGTAGACGACGAGGAGCGCATCCGCCAACTTATACGCAAGTACGCTGAGTTCGAGGGACATACCGTTGAGGAAGCTGTTGACGGCATGGACGCTATAAACGTATGCCGCAAAAACACTTATGATTTGATAATAATGGACGTTATGATGCCCGAGCTCGACGGTTTTTCGGCATGCCGAGAAATCAGAAAATTCTCGAACACTCCCGTAATTATGCTTTCGGCGCGCGGCGAGGAATACGACAAAATCCACGGCTTTGAGCTCGGCTCGGACGATTATGTGGTCAAGCCCTTTTCTCCAAGAGAGCTTATGATGAGAGTCAACGCCGTAATAAAACGCTCAAACGGAAACAATAACGATGAGCAAAAGGACGTGTTCACCTACGAAGGTCTCACAGTCGATTTTTCGGCACGAATTGTCACAATAGACGGCGAACGCGTTGAGATGACGCCGAAAGAATACGAGCTGTTCTTCTATATGGTCAAGAACAAAGGAATCGCCCTTACCCGCGAAAAATTGATCTCTGAGGTATGGGGATATGACTTCTTCGGCGACGAGAGAACACTCGATACACACATCAAGTTGCTCAGAAAATCGCTCGGCGAATACAGCAAATGTATTGTAACACTTCGAGGGGTAGGTTATCGTTTTGAAGCGAACTAAAGGACTGACACGCTGGCGTATGCTCCCGCTGCGATACAAGCTGGGAATATACTTTATCGCCTTTTCAGCGATTATGCTGGCGTTTCTGTGGATTTTTCAGACGGTTTTTCTTGAAGCCTGCTACACAGCGATTAAACAGCATCAGGTAAAAAACTACGCCTCTCAGATTATCGACAGCATAAACAGCGGCAAAAACACAACCAAAACCATAAACAAGCTCTCGCGCGAAAATGAAATGAGCGTTTTTGTTTACGACTCAACCGACGGTCTTATGAGCAAAAAATACTCAAGCGAGTTCAACAACCCCTTGGGTATGCGCGATATAGACACAGAGAGCGTTCACAATTATTATAAGCTCGCAAAAAAAGCGGGAGGAAAATATATCACCTCATCTGTGAAGAGCGGGGATAATGTCACTATAACACTCAGCTCCACCGACAGCACTCAGGAATCCTCGATAGATATAGTAGAGAGGCACGTCAGTAAAGCCGAAAACCTGATTTTCGCCGAGATAATCAACCTAAACAACGACACCGAGTGCTTTGTGCTTATTACGGCGCTTGTGTCGCCCGTTAGCTCGGTTATGGACACGCTTCATATGCAGCTGGTCGTTGTGAGTCTTGTATTCTTAATCTTCTCTGTTGTGCTCTCGGTTATTGTAGCGCGCAGAATTTCAAAGCCGCTCGGCGAAATCAACTCGGGCGTAAAGGAACTCGCAAAGCAAAACTACAACGTCGAGTTTAACAGCAGCGGTTATCTTGAGGCAAAGGAGCTCAGCGACACTCTCAACGTTACACGCAAGGAACTTCAGAATGTTGAGAATCTCAGGCAGGAGCTTATCGCCAATATCTCGCACGACCTGCGCACACCGCTGACGATGATTACGGGCTACGCCGAGGTTATGCGCGATCTGCCTGGCGAGAACACACCCGAAAATGTACAGGTAATTATCGACGAGAGCAATCGTCTGACAAGCCTTGTCAACGATATGCTCGATTTGTCTAAACTTCAGGCGGGCGCGATTGAAATTGAGCGCGAGGAATTCAGCCTGACAGAGTCAATCAACGACATCTTCAAGCGCTATTCAAAGCTCATAGAGCAGGATAAATACAACATAGATTTTGTCGCTGACAAAAACGCCTTTGTCTATGCCGACCAGATTAAAATCGGTCAGGTTGTTTATAACTTTATCAACAACGCGATTAACCACTGCGGCGAGGACAAGACAGTAATTGTCGCACAAAAAACCACCGAAAAGCGCGTTCGAGTTGAGGTCACCGACCACGGCGAGGGCATTGACGACGAAAAGCTGCAGTATATCTGGGACAGATATTATAAGGTTGACAAAATCCACAAGCGCGGTGTAATCGGCACGGGACTTGGGCTTTCAATCGTAAAGAATATTCTAGACCTGCACGGCGCCCGCTACGGCGTAAAGAGCAAAGAGGGCTCAGGCTCGACCTTCTGGTTCGAGCTGGATGTTACACGAACAGAAAAGCTATAATATACAACAAAGGCTGACCAAAAAGGTCAGCCTTTTATATTAATGTTATTACATCATTGAGTGTATTCAGAATCTTATAACACATCGGCTTAATCTCTTCCGTCGGCTCGATAAGGTCGGGAACCATAACCGTGACCATACCTGCCGAATACGCGGACTTTATGCCGTTTATGCTATCCTCGAGAGCAAGACAGTTTTCGGGGTTTAATCCGAGCTTTTCTGCCGCTTTAATAAAAGGGTCGGGGTGCGGCTTGCCGCGCTTCACATCATCGGCGCACACCAGCGCGTCAAAATACGGGAGTGTTCCCGAAATTTTCAGCGTTCTCGCGGCGCTCGGCTCAGTGGTCGAGGTAGCGAGGGCGATTTTTATATTCTTTTCTTTGAGGTAATCGAGAAGCTCAAACAGCCCGTCCTTAATCGGCACACCGTGCTCGTCGGTGTATTTTTTGTACGCCTCACGGCACTGAACACGGAATCCCTCGTAGTCAAAGCTGTCGCCGCAGAGCTCTTTAAACAGCGGCACAATGTCCTCGATGCGCTTGCCGACAGTCTGCTTGTACCAGTCGAGAGTGTAGGTTATTCCCTTTTGCTCCAAAATGGGCTTTTGCAGTTCATAGGTCAGGGTTTCGGTGTCGAACATCAAGCCGTCCATATCGAAAACTACGCCATATATATCCATATAATCTTACTGTTTATTCCCTTTGATAAGTTATTATAAATATCAAATACAGATTGTCCGCAAGTTGTCAGTAGTCAGTGGTAAGTGGTAAGCATATGTCGAGAACATAAATGCTGTTATTTCAAAAGATTATTTCCCGAACTATTTATATCTATCTTATACTGTAAACAATTCATTTTATGCGGATTTATTTCAGTTCTTTGAGAAACTCCACTATCTTTTCGAACTGCATACTGTGACTTGCCTTTACGAGCACAACATCGCCCTGCTGAATAATCGTATTGAGCGCTGTCATCGCCGCTTCCTTGTTATCAAGGTGAATACCATCGGCGCCCTTGGCGAGCTCCTCGGCAAGCGGTCCTACAGCGACAACAACATCGCACTTTTTGGCGTACTCGCCGACATCAAAATGCAGCTTGAGCTCGTTTTCGCCGAGCTCCTTCATATCGCCGAGCACAGCGACCTTTCGCCCCTCAAAGTTCATCAGCGTGTCAATGGACGCTTTGACCGAAGTGGGATTGGCGTTGTAGCAGTCGTCAATTATTTTTATAAAGCCCGTGTCAATTAAGTTGGCGCGGCTTCCTACTGTCTTGTAGTTCTCGATGCCCTGCTTGATTTCATCGGGAGTGAGCCCCAGCAGCTCGCCCACAGCGGCGCCCGCTAAAGCATTACTTACCATATATGTACCGATTGCGGGTATAGTCACGCTGACGCGGTTCTCGCCCAAAAGTAAATCGGCTTTAACCCCGAGCACACCGTTGTTCTCGATATTCTCGGCGCGGTATGAGTTGCTCTCCTCGCCGTAAAACACAGGGGCTTTGCCCTTGACCTCAATAACCTGTTTGAGCTTGTCATCGTCGCAGTTGAGCACAACCGAGCCGCCGTCGCGCAGGTTCTTGAACATCTCGGTCTTGGCTCTGAACACGCCGTCGCGGTCGCCGAGATTTTCAAGATGACACTCGCCGATAATCGTGATTACCTCAACTGTCGGCTGAACCATCTCGGAAATGCGCGACATCTCGCCGAAGTCCGAGATACCCATTTCGATAACCGCCGCTTCGGTAGAGTCGTCCATACCGAACAGTGTCAGCGGAACGCCGAGCTCGTTATTGAGATTACCCGCGGTTTTGTGGACCTTATATTTGACCGAAAGTACAGAGGCAATCATCTCTTTGGTAGAGGTTTTTCCTACGCTGCCGCTTATGCCGACAATCGGAATATCAAACAGCTCGCGGTACGCCTTGGCGATTCTTTTAACCGCGGTAAGCGTGCTGTCAACAAGTATGTATGGCTTTGACGGATTTTCGGGAGGCTTTTCGCACAGCGCGCAAATCGCGCCCGCTTCAAAGCACTTTTCTATAAAATCATGTCCGTCAACACGCTCGCCCTTTATCGCGAGAAACAGCGAGTTTTCTTTTATATTTCGGCTGTCACGCTCAATCGAGCTGACCGCCGTGCTTTTCAGCTCCTCGCTGCCGACGTACTCACCGCCGCAAGCGAGAGCAATTTCTTCAAGTGTAAAATGTTTCATATCTTAATCCTTATATTTCGCAAGCGATAACTCAACTATTTTTTCGCACAAAGACGCGTAGTCTATGCCTATTGCCGCGGCTTCCTGCGGTAGCAGGCTCGTGGGTGTCATACCGGGCAGGGCGTTAGCCTCTAAGCAATAAGCGTCGCCGTTTTTGTCAAGAATAAAGTCCATACGCGCGTAAGCTTTGAGCCCGAGGGTTTTGTACGCTGCGTATGCCGCGTCGCGCATAGTTTTGTCCTCGGCTTCTGTGATTTTTGCGGGACACTCCTCAATGGTCAAGCCCGCCTGATACTTGGACTTATAGTCGTAAAAGCCCGTTGTGGGGATAATCTCAATCGGAGGCAAAACCTCGTTGCCGAGTACACCTACCGAGAACTCCCTGCCGTCAATAAACTCCTCAACAACAATTTCGCTATCGTATTTAAAAGCTTCTTCAACCGCCGCGTTGAGTTCAGCACGGTTCTCAACCTTTGTCAGACCTACGCTGCTGCCGCCTGAGCAGGGTTTTATTATACAGGGGAAGGTATCCCAACAGTCAATTTGGTTATCGTCCCTGAAGAATCTTCTGCCCTTGGATATTTTAACATGGCGCTGGGCGAAAAGCGCGCGGCTGATGCCCTTATCCATAGCGAGCGCCGCGGAAAGATAGTCGGTTCCCGTGTATTTAATGCCTAAAATATCAAACGCCGCCTGAAGCTGACCGTTCTCTCCCTCGCCGCCATGAAGCGCGAAGAAAGTGATGTCGGCGTAACGGCATATTCCCATAACATTTTTACCCAAGAAGCAGTCGCCGCGGTCCGAACGTGACGCCTTTATCGCCTCGATGTCGGGCACGTCCTCGGCAACACCCTTGTTTATGATTAAATCACAGTTCTCGCTGAACAGCTCCTCGGGCGTTTTGTCGCCCTCATATCCAAGATAAACATCGAGGAAAACGACGTTATGGCCCTTGCTTCTGAGCGCTTTCGCAATTTTGCCGCCCGAGCTTATTGCTACGTCACGTTCCATACTCAGACCGCCTGTAAGTACTACTATATTCATATCAATCTCCACCTTATAGCCTTCCCCCGGGGAGATTCCCCTGATAGGGGAAATGTCGCGGAGCGACAAAAGGGTTGCCGTCTCCCGCTAGGGAAAAGTGTGTATTTTTGTGTCAACTTATTGATACAAAAATCGGATGAGGGTTGGCGTAAGTAACTATTACAGCAATATTGATACTTTAGTACACCGACTTTTGTATTAATCCGACTTTGTTCAGACCTTATTCCAGTCTGTTCAACAAACACAAGTTGTAAACACTTTTTTATTCTCCAATTATTTTAATCAGCGCGTGCTTGTTGCGCTTGCCGTCGAGTTCATAGTAAAAAATCTGCTCCCATGTGCCGAAGTCGAGCCTGCCGTTTGTAATAGCGCAGACGACCTCACGCCCCATAATTGTGCGCTTGAGATGAGCGTCGGCGTTGTCCTCAAAGCCGTTGTGGTTGTACTGGCTGTAGGGCTTTTCGGGAGCGAGCTTTTCGAGCCACTTTTCGTAGTCCGAGTGAAGACCGCTCTCGTCGTCGTTGATGAATACGGAAGCGGTGATGTTCATAGCGTTCACAAGCACCAGACCTTCTTTGATTCCGCTTTCGTCAATAGCCGCCTGTACGTCCTCGGTTATACGGACAATCCTGCGGCGCGCTGGAATATTAAACCATAACTCTTTTCTGTAGCTTTTCATATAAATATCCACCTTGTAGTACCCCTTTTCAAAGAGGTACATATTAGAACAAAAATCTGTTAAATCCCCAGTTCTCGATTTCCTCAAATTTAACGTAACAATACTCGGGACTGACGCCGATTTCCTCATCGAGAATATCGCAGAGCTTTTCGGTCAGCGCCTCATAGGCGGCGCGGGTGCTTTTGCCGAAAATCTTAACCTCAACAAACGCCGTAGGCGCCTTATCGCAGTGGAACATCATACTCACATTGTCCTCAACAGCGCACATAAGGTGGCTCTCGGATTTGCCGGGCAGAGTTGTAATTGCTTTGGTGATTTTTGTTTCGAGAACGTCTTTCTTTGCGTCCTCGACTTTTACGGATGTTTTTACATTAACAAAAGGCATAGTTATTCCTCCAGAAATTTACTTAACTATATAATTATATTACTTTACGGCGTTTTTTTCAACTGTTTAAAAGAAAATCGGCGGAAATAAATCCGCCGATGTTATTATTTTATCGAATTGATAAGTCCGCCCTTTTGGATGATGTTCTGGATGAACTCGGGGAAGGGCTCGCCCTTGAAGCTCTCGCCTGTGGTTTCGTCGGTGATTACGCCCGTATTGTAGTCAACGCTTACTGTGTCACCGTTGTTAATTGCCTCAGCCGCCTCGGGACACTCGATAATCGGGAGACCAATATTGATAGCGTTGCGGTAGAAAATACGCGCAAAGCTTGACGCGATTACACAGCTTATTCCGCTGGCTTTAATCGCGATGGGCGCGTGCTCACGCGAGGAACCGCAGCCAAAGTTCTTTGTGGCGACCATAATGTCGCCTTCTTTTACGTTGTTGACAAATTCCTTGTCTATATCCTCCATACAGTGAGCCGCGAGCTCTTTGTGAGAGGCTGTGTTGAGATAACGCGCGGGGATGATTACATCCGTATCCACATTATCGCCGAATTTATGTACTTTACCTTTTGCGTTCATAATAAATTAATCCTTAACCTTTCCGCTCAAACATATGTAAATAGATTTTTTGAGCATAAATAATGAGGAAGCAAGTGGACAGTGGTCAGTGATCAGTGGTTAGAATCTATATTACTTTTAATAACTGTTCACTGAATACTGACTACTGAGAACTGATTTATACCTTCTCGGGATTTGTAATGTAGCCCGTTACCGCGCTTGCCGCCGCTACGGCGGGGCTCGCGAGATAAACCTCGCTGTCAACGTGACCCATACGACCTACAAAGTTGCGGTTTGTGGTCGATATAGCTCTCTCGCCCGCGGCGAGAATTCCCATATGACCGCCGAGGCACGGACCGCAGGTCGGGGTTGAAACAACCGCTCCAGCGTCAATGAAAATATCAAAAAGTCCTTCGTGCATAGCCTGCTGCCAGATTTTCTGTGTGCCTGGGATTATGATACAGCGAACGCCGCGCGCTACGGTCTTGCCCTTGAGCACGTCAGCCGCCGCTCTGAGGTCTGAGATACGACCGTTAGTACAGGAGCCGATTACAACCTGGTCAATTTTTACTTCTGTATCGCCGATTTCGTCTACAGTTCTGGTATTCTCGGGAAGATGCGGGAACGCTACTGTCGGGCGAAGCTCAGAGAGGTCAATCGTGTATTCCTCATCATAAACAGCGTCCTCGTCCGCAGTATATTCAACAGGTGTGCCCTGATAGCGACCGTTGCAGTACTCGCGGGTAATATCGTCAACGGGGAAAATTCCGTTCTTCGCGCCAGCCTCAATCGCCATATTCGCGATACAAAGTCTGTCGTCAATATTGAGATACTTAACGCCCTCGCCGACAAATTCCATTGATTTATACAGTGCGCCATCAACGCCGATTTTTCCGATGATATGCAGGATAACGTCCTTGCCAGATACATAGCCCTGAGGCTTGCCGACAAGGTTGAATTTAATCGCGGCGGGAACTTTGAACCAAGCTTTGCCGCTCATCATACCCGCGCACATATCGGTTGAGCCGATGCCTGTTGAAAACGCGCCGAGAGCGCCGTAAGTACAGGTGTGGGAATCCGCGCCGATACACAGACAGCCCGGGCCTACCAAGCCCATCTCGGGCAAGAGCGCGTGCTCGATACCCATCTGACCGACGTCGCGGTAATTCTTGATGTCGTATTTATCGGCGAACTCTCGCGTCTGTTTGACCTGAGAAGCCGCCTTTATATCCCTGTTCGGTGTAAAGTGGTCCATAATAAGCGCGATTTTTGTGTTGTCAAATACGCTTGTCGCGCCGTTTTCCTCAAACACGTTAATCGCTACAGGCGTGGTGATGTCGTTGCCGAGAACCAAGTCGAGCTTAGCCTCGATTAGCTGACCCGCCTTAACCTCGCTTAAGCCCGCGTGGGCGGCGAGGATTTTTTGAGACATTGTCATTCCCATAAAAAGCACTCCTTTTATTAATCTTTTACCTAATTCGCCTCCCTTTACAAAAGGGAGGTGGCGATTCGCTTGCGAATTGACGGTGGGATTTAAGTTTGTATCAGATGTCGTTCTGATTCATACTCCGATCCCCCTTGAAATTGATAAATCAATTTCTTTCCCCCTTTAGCAAAGGGGGACTTTTCCTGATAATTATCTCACAGGCACTTGTCAAAAGATTGTAAAGTATGCTACAATCTAAGCAATAAAAACAGGATGTGACGCGGTATGGATAAGCATACATATATTCAGGAGGTTTTTGAGGGTATCAATTATGTCCGCAAATTCTCAAAAGGCGATATAATCTACTATCAGGGCGACAGCGCGCTGAGCTTTTATTATCTCAAAAAAGGCAGGGTGCGCGTTTATATGACCTCGCCCGACGGAGTTGAGCACACGCTGTCAACGGCAAGCCGAGGTGAAATTCTCGGCGAGGCGGCGTTTTTTGACAGGATGCCGCGAATAAGCTCGGCAAGAGCGCTGACGAATATTGAGGTCGCGGTTATTAACGAAGAATCTCTGCTTTCGCTCACTCAAAAGCACCCGAGGCTCGCGCTTGAGCTGCTCGGGATGCAGGCGGCTAGAGTGCGCCAGCTGTCGAGTCAGCTTGACGCTATGACTTTTATGAAAGCGGATGAGCGAATCGCCCGAGTTCTGTCGCAAAACGCGGATGAAAACGGTGTCGTAAAACTCACCCACGAGGATATAGCCGCACAGACAGGCGTCACCCGTGTCACAGTCAGCAAGATTCTGCACTCGTTCAGAGAAAAAGGTGTTTTGCGGACCGAGTATGGAAAGATAAGGATTATAAGTTATAAATCTCTTAAAAATTTCGTTAATGAATAACTGACTACTAGCAACTAAAAAAGGAGTTACCAATCGGTAACTCCTTTTTTATATAAAGATATTAGTCCTTCTTACCTCTGTAATCTACATGCCAGAGATCCTTGGCGTATTCGATAATAGCGCGGTCGGAGCTGAATTTGCCTGAGTTCGCGACATTAGCGAGGCACTTTCTGCCGAAATCTACACGCTTTGAATAATCCTGGTTAGCCTGAATCTTAGCGTCGATGTAGCTCTGGAGATCATAAAGCACGAAGTAATGGTCAGCCATATGCCATGAAGCGCCGTTGAGCAGAGCTCTGTAAAGCTCCTCAAAGCTGCCTTCGCCCTGAAGACCGCCGTCAGAAACTGTGCCGTCAATCAGAGTATCAACAACTTTCTTAATCTCGAAGTTGTTGTTATAAACCATACGTGAACTATAGCTGTCCTTGATGCGCTCAACCTCTTCAACTCTCGCGCCGAAGATGTACTCGTTTTCAACGCCAGCCTGCTCGGCGATTTCGATGTTAGCGCCGTCCCATGTACCGAGAGTAACAGCACCGTTAATCATAAACTTCATATTACCTGTACCCGAAGCCTCTGTGCCAGCGAGTGAAGTCTGCTCTGAAATATCAGCCGCTGTAACAATCTTCTCGGCGTAGCTTACGTTGTAGTTTGAGCAATAAACAACCTTGAGCTTGTCCTTAGTATCGGGGTCGTTGTTTACGAGGTTTGCAATCTCGTTGATATACTTGATGATAGCCTTTGCTCTGGCGTAACCGGGAGCCGCCTTCGCGCCGAAGATAAAGCAGGTGGGGTTCCACTTGGGAAGCTCGCCGTTCTTGAGCTTGAAGTAGATAGCCATAATCGAGAACGCGTTGATGAGCTGTCTCTTGTACTCGTGCAGACGCTTAACCTGAACATCAAAAATCATCTTCGGGTCAACCTCTACGCCGTCCATCTTCTTGATGTAGGCGGCAAGCTGCTTTTTCTTCTTAGCCTTAATCTTGTTGAATTCCTTGACTGTGTCGTCGTCCATCATCTTGTTGAGCTTAGAGAGCTTTGAAAGGTCCTTAAGCCAGCCCTTGCCTACGCGGTCTGTGATGAACTCGGCGAGCTCGGGGTTACAAAGTCCGAGCCAGCGGCGCTGTGTGATACCGTTTGTCTTATTCTGGAAACGCTCGGGATAAACGTTGTACCAATCCTTGAGAACGTCGTTCTTGAGGATTTCGGTATGAATCTGAGCAACGCCGTTAACGTATGTGGAAACATAAGTAGCGAGACGAGCCATATGAACAGTGTTGTTGTCGACAATTCTCATTCTCGACTTCTGCTCCTCGTCGATACCCTTTTCTGTGAGTTCTTCCTGAAGCTTGTTGGCGATTAAGCAGATGATGTGATAAATCTCGGGGATAACATCCATCATAAGGTCAGCGTGCCATTTTTCGAGAGCCTCGCCGAGTACGGTGTGGTTGGTGTAGGAACAGGTCTTGCGCGCGATTTCAAACGCGTCGTCAAAGTTGAGACCGTCCTTCATCAACAGGCGTACGAGCTCGGGGATAGCCGATACGGGATGAGTATCGTTGAGCTGGAACACATAATCCTCAGCAAAATGGCTAAAGTCGTTGCCGTACTTTTTCTTATAATGGAACATAATATCCTGCAGGGAAGCCGAGCAGAAGAAATACTGCTGCTTAAGTCTTAAAACTTTACCCTCATAGGAGTTGTCGTTAGGATAGAGAACGCGGGAGATATTTTCGGCGTCGTTCTTAGCCTTAACAGAGCTGTCATAATGGCTGTTGTTGAATTCCTGGAAATCAAAATCGTCTACAGCCTCAGCCTGCCACAAGCGGAGAGTGTTGATGTTGCTGGTATCGTAACCGATAATAGCCATATCATAAGGAACAGCCTTTACGGTCTGACCCTTAAAGTCTACATATACAATGAGGTCTTCGCGGCGAACGCACCACGGATCGCCGTATTTCTGCCAATCGTCGGCAACCTCAACCTGATAGCCGTTTTCGATGAGCTGTTTGAAGAGTCCGTATTTATAGCGGATGCCGTAACCGTCGAGCGGAACCTCCTGAGTAGCCGCGGAGTCAAGATAACAAGCCGCGAGTCTGCCGAGACCGCCGTTACCGAGAGCCGCGTCGTCAACTTCTTCGAAAACATTGATGTCGATGTTCTTTTTCTTAAGAAAATCCTTAGCCTCGTCGAGCATTCCCAGGCAGTAAAGGTTGTTGTACATCATACGTCCCATAAGGAACTCTGCCGAGAAATAGAACGCTCTTCTGCCCTGAGCGTGCTTTTTCTTGCTTCTTACCCAGTTGTCAGCTATTTCGGACTGCACATATCTGCCGAAAAGATAATGAAGCTGAGCGGGAGAAAGCTCCTCGGGTTTTTTACAATAAAGCGCTTTTGAACTCCTTTTGAGATCGTCCATATTTAATTTAGCCATGTAGTTTAATCCTCCAATCGTCCGTATGTATCAGACATCCATGATAGTCTTTCTGCTAACTCGTCTGTGAGCGCGTCGGCGTCAATGCGCCATACCCAGTTGCCGCCAAGGGTTGAGGGTATGTTCATACGAGCCTCTGTGCCCAGTCCGAGTATATCCTGCATCTGAATAACCGCGTAGTCCGCCTTGCTGGCGTAAGCTGTGCGGATTAATCCCCAGTTGAATTCCTCATCCTCGCCAATCTGACAATAATCTATCGCCTGATTGATTTCTTCAGGTTCAGCCTCGTTATACCAACCCATAATTGTGTCGTTATCGTGAGTACCCGTGTATACAACACAGTTGCTGTTCTTGAAGTTATGAGGCAAGAAATCGTTTTCGTCGTCGCCGTCAAACGCGAACTCGAGAACCTTCATTCCAGGGTAGCCGCTGTCCTTAAGCAGCTGCTCAACACCTGGTGAAAGGTCGCCTAAATCCTCGGCGACAATCGGTATATCGCCGATGGCTTCTTTCATTTTGTTAAAGAAGTCCATCCCCGGTCCGTCCATCCACTCGCCGTTGATAGCGTTTTCGGAGCCATAGGGAATAGCGTAATAGTCGTTAAACGCGCGGAAGTGGTCGATACGCGTAATATCATAGAGGTTAGCGGCTGCCGCTATGCGGTTAAACCACCAAACATAATCTGTATCCCTGAGATAATCCCAGTCATAGAGCGGGTTGCCCCAAAGCTGACCTGTTTCTGAGAAATAGTCGGGAGGACATCCCGCTACGCATACGGGCATATTCTCCTCATCGAGCCAGAATACATCGGGGTTAGCCCATGTATCGGCGCTGTCCATAGCAACATAGATAGGCATATCGCCCAGAATCTGGATTCCAAGGTCGTTGACATACTCTCTGAAATCGTACCACTGCTCATAGAATTTGAACTGAATCCATTTCCAGAAGTCAATATCATCGGCAAGTTTCTTCTTATACTTTCTTACCGCCGCGGGTCTGCGCATCTTGATGGCTTCGTCGGGCCATTCTGTCCACGCTGACATATCAAAGCTCTTTTTGACCGCCATATACAGAGCGTAGTCGTCCAGCCAGTGAGCGTTATCCTCTTTGAATTCTTCAAAAACGTCGAGCTCATAATCCTCGATATAGGTTTCGTACGCCTTTTTGAGAACAACAAAACGATTGTTATAAATCTTTTCGTAGTCAACCTCGTTCGGATTGTCGCCCCAATCAATAACGTCAAGCTGTTCCTGAGAAATAAGCTCCTCCTCAACAAGGGTATCAAGGTCAATCATATAAGGATTGCCCGCGTAGGTTGAAAATGACTGATAAGGCGAGTCACCGTAGCTGGTAGGTCCCGCGGGAAGAATCTGCCAGATTTTTTGTCCCGCGTTTGCCAAAAAGTCGGCGAATTCGCGAGCCTCTTTGCCTATCGTTCCTATGCCGTAGGGCGAAGGTAAAGAGGTAATCGGCATTAAAATTCCTGCCACTCTTGCCATAAATTCATCTCCCTTCAGATGATAGAATATATAATTTTTTTGCGGAAAAACAGCCTTTCCCACATTATTGGTTTAATTTTAACATATAAATCCGAATTAAGCAATACCTAATTTGTATAATTTTGATAAATATTCGCTTATTTTTAGAAGCTTTTTAAATCTTTCGCAACAAATAATACAGCGCGATATGGCTTGAAATCTTGCGGATAACCTCACGCGAGGCGTTCTCGGCGTCACCGAGCATCGCTTTTATAATTTTGGTATGGTTTTTGTCACATACAGCGATATACACAAGTCCAACGGGCTTTTCGAGGGTACCGCCTGTCGGTCCTGCAATTCCTGTTGTAGCGACGCCAAAATCAGCGTCAGCGAGGCGCATCACTCCATTCGCCATTTGTTCGGCTGTTTCTGGCGAGACGGCGCCTACGGTGTTAAGCGTCTCATTTTTTACGCCGAGCAGCTTATTCTTGATTCGGTTAGCATATGAACACACTCCACACTCAAATACGCCGCTTGAGCCGCTGACCTCGGTAATACGTTTGCTGATAAGACCGCCTGTGCAGCTTTCGGCTGTCGCGACCTTTTTGCCTTCTTTTATTAAAGCCTCAACGACAAGCGTTTGTAACTTGTCTGCGTTTATTCCCTTGTTTTTTAACTCTTCTATAAAACTATTCGCGGTAATTTCTGTCATTTTAGTCACCTCACAAATATTTTAACACAAACAACTTTAATATTGCAATCTATAAAACAATTTGTTAAAATATATAATAGGTTAATAGGGGGTATCAAAATGGCGTGGTTTTTTACCGAAAACGAGGTATCCGCTGACAATTACATAATCACAGGCGAAAACGCGAGGCATATATCTAAAAGCCTCAGGATGAAAACCGGCGAAACGCTCACTCTCGTCACTCCCAAAAAACAACAGCTTGAGTGCGTAATAACCGACATCTACGCCGACAGTGTTGAGGTCGATATAACCGAGCGCAAAGAGTGCCAGAACGAGCCTGATGTCGAAATCACGCTTTATCAGGCGTTGCCCAAAGGCGATAAGATGGAGTATATTGTCCAGAAATGCGTTGAGCTCGGCATTTCAAGGATTGTGCCTGTTATTTCGTCAAGGTGTATTTCAAGACCTGACGCCAAATCTCTCGCGAAAAAGCAGTCGCGCTGGCAAAAAATAGCACGCGAGGCGGCGCAGCAATCGCGCAGGGGAGTTATCCCAAAGATTGAGGAAGCCGTAAGCTTTAAACAGGCGGTAGAAGCGAGCGCTCAAAACGAGCTTAACCTCATCTTCTATGAACTCGGCGGGCAGAGCGTCAAAAAGCTTATTACCGCGAAGCCCGCGTCTATAGGTATATTTATTGGGAGCGAGGGCGGTTTTGAAGAAAATGAAGTTAACCTCGCCGTAGAAAACGGCGCTTCAGCCGCAACGCTCGGAAAAAGAATTTTGAGGGCAGAGACCGCTCCATTGGCGGCTCTTTCGATAATAATGTACGAAACAGGAAATTTTAATTAGAGGAGAACAATTATGTTAGGATTAATCTGTGCTATGGCAATCGAAGTGGACGGCATAAAAAAGCTTATGCAGAACACCGAGGAAATCACTTACGCGGGAATGGTTTATACAAAAGGTTCGATTGACGGCGTAGAAGTCGTCGCCGTTGAATGCGGCATAGGCAAGGTTAACGCCGCTATGTGCGCTCAATGTATGATTGACAAATTCGCTCCCGATGTGATTATCAACAGCGGCGTGGCGGGCGCTACACACGAAGATATTAAAATCTGCGATATGATTATTGGCAGCGAAGTGCTTGAACACGATATGAACACTTCTGCCATAGGCGATCCTATCGGACTTATCAATCTTCCCGAAGGCAACAGAACATTTTTTGCGTGTGACGAAGAAGTTTCATCGAAAATTTACGAAATATGCAGCAAGGTTGAGGGTGCCGAGACTTTCAGGGGAAGAATTGCCTCGGGCGACCTTTTTGTATCGAGGAGAAGCAAGCGTCAGCTTTTGAATATCCGCTTTGAAGCTCTCGCGTGCGAAATGGAAGGCGGCGCTGTCGGTCACGTATGCTACAGAAATAAAGTTCCTTTCTGTGTGTTCAGGGTAATTTCGGACGACTTCTCTAAAAACAAGGGTATGGATTTCAAGGCGTTCAGCCGAATAGCCGCCGAGCGCTCGATAAAGGTTATCAGAGAGTATATTGCTTCTCTTTAGTATTGACAACACATAAAAAATCAATTAGAATGGTATAGTTACGAAAAAATAGTTTAAGGATGTGAGTTCCAATGCAGCTTACAGGCGCGGAGATTATCTGCGAATGTCTGATTGAACAGGGCGTAGACACCGTTTTCGGTTACCCGGGCGGCGCGGCTCTGAACACTTATGACGCACTGTACAAATACAGCGATAAAATTAATCATATACTCACGGCTCACGAGCAGGGCGCGGCTCACGCCGCCGACGGCTACGCCAGAGCCACGGGCAAGGTAGGCGTATGTATGACTACCTCGGGCCCGGGCGCGACCAATACCGTAACAGGTATCGCGACCGCCAACATCGACAGTATTCCTATGGTTGTCATCACAGGTAACGTTAACGTCAATCTGCTCGGACGCGACAGCTTTCAGGAGGTTGACATCGTTGACATAGTAAAGCCGATTACAAAGGGCTGTTACCTTGTTAAGCGCATCGAAGACCTTGCTCCCGCCATCCGCACAGCTTTCGCGCTGGCTCAGGACGGACGAAAAGGCCCCGTGCTTATTGATGTTCCCAAGGATATAACCGCTCAGATGACCGATTATAAGCCGCTCGTTCCTCCCACAATCGCTCCTCACGAGGTAACATCCAGCGCTGAAGAAATCACCAAAGTAGTTGAACTGATTAACAATGCCAGATACCCCATTATCTACGCGGGCGGCGGCGTAATAAGCGCCGACGCTTCAGAGCAGCTTCTTGAATTTGCTGAAAAAATCGATGCTCCCGTATGTTGTTCACTTATGGGCTTGGGTTGTATTCCCGCCAGTCACAGACTCAATATGGGCAATCTCGGTATGCACGGCACATACGCTACAGGTATGGCTACCGAAAAATGCGACCTCATAATCGCCTGCGGAGCGAGATTCTCTGACCGTGTAGCGGGTAATCCCGATAAATTTGGTAGTCAGGCTACTATCATTCATATCGATATTGATGAAAACGAAATAGACAAAAATGTAAAAACCGACAACCACATCGTCGGCGATATGAAGTCCGTGCTCGAGATTCTGAACAATTATGTTGAAAAGCAGAACCACACACAGTGGCTCGTTCAGCTCGAAATCTGGAAAGGCGAGCATCAGGCTCCCAGAGAAAAGCTCGACTATATGTCGGCTCTCGATGTTCTTCTGAAAATCAACGAGGTAAAACGCCCCGAGGATATTATCTCAACCGACGTTGGTCAGCACCAGATGTGGGTTGCTCAGTTCTCAGAGATTGAACGTCCCCGTACGCTGCTCACCTCGGGCGGTATGGGTACTATGGGCTTCGGCTTGGGCGCGGCTATCGGCGCTCAGTGCGGCTGTCCCAAGAGCAAAGTATTTCTTGTAACAGGCGACGGCAGCTTCCATATGAACCTCAACGAGCTTGTCACTCTCAAATCATATAACCTGCCCGTTATAGTTGTAGTGCTCAACAACGGCGTACTCGGTATGGTAAGACAGTGGCAAAAGCTGTTCTACGGCAGCCGCTTCTCTCAGACCGACCCCAAGCGCGCGACCGACTTTGTCAAGGTTGCCGAGGGCTTTGGCGTCCCCGCCTTTAAGCTCGACAAGACCGAGGATATTGACGAAGTGTTCGAAAAAGCTATGGGGCTCGGCGGTCCCGCGGTAATCGACTGTATCATCAGCCCCGACGCTAATGTTCTGCCGATGATTCCTCCAGGAAAAACAGTCAAAGAAATTGTAACGGAAATGCCGAAATAAGTGATCAGTTGTCAGTTGACAGTGGTCAGTTTTTGGCGGGCTTCGCCCACACCCATTTATAAAAAGTTAAACCTTGGAGTTTGAATCTGAACTCCAAGGTTAATTTTTTAAAATTCTATATATAACATTTACTGATTACTGTTTGATGACTGCTGACTGCTGTTTTCTTTAAAGGCGAAGAAGCGCTGGCCGACATAGTTGCAGGCTACGAATACACACGCGCCAACAAGCCAGCTCATATTGCCCGCAAAGGAGTTAACGTCCATTCCGAACATTGACCACGACATCGCTTTGCATAGCTCGCTAACCCCTGTCGCGACAATTACTCTTATCAGCAAGCACACGCAAATATTGAGTGTGAATTTAAAAACTTGTTTTACGCTCTTTTCTTTGTTCTGAAAAGTAAAGTATTTGTTCAAAAAGAAGCTGACAATGCTTCCGACAACCGTTCCCGCGACAGCGGCAGCTCCTGCTCCCCATACGAAGTTTTTCCATCCGATTAAATGCAGACAGAGCAACACAACACCTTCTCCGACAACGGTATTTATTACGCCTACTAATAGAAATTTCCAGAATTTAATATCAAAAAACTTTTTAATAAAATCTTTCATATTTATCACTTCCGCTGTTGATTATACCAAGTTACAATAAAAAAGTCCATATAAAACACAAATAAAACTAGACCTATAAGAAAATTTGTGATATTATATGTCTTGGATTATTTGATTAGGAGAGCTGTTAATGGCTAGATTAAAGAAGAAACAAACTGTTTTGGGCGAAGAAAACACGCCTTTGAACGAAGAGGACATAAGAAAACTTAAACGCGATAAATGCGGTAACTCGCTGCTCGGCGTTCCGAACAAGCCGCGGATGATTAAGGAAAAAGGGGTTTTAAACAGAAACTTTTTTGTAATCCTGGCTTTCATCATTCCGTTTTTGCTGATGTATATGGCTTTCGCTTTTCACAAGTGTCAGCCCTTCGGCGACCAGCAGATTCTTGTTACCGATTTGTGGCATCAGTACTTCCCGTTTTTGGCGGATTATCAGGACAAGCTCAAACACGGCGAGTCGTTGTTCTGGTCATGGACTCAGGGCGGCGGTACAAACTACTTTTCGTTAATATCATATTATCTGGCGAGCCCGCTCAACTTCTTAACGGTACTTTTGCCGTCAAAGCTTTTTAACTATGACAATATCGGCGTACTCAATATGTACCTGACGTTCACCGTCGCGGTGCGTATCGGCTGCGCGGGCGGCTTCTTCGCCATATTTGCTCGTTACGTGTTCAAGCGCAACGACATATCGCTGACGATTTTCGGCACGTGCTTCGCGCTCAGCGCCTTCTTTATGGGATATTATTGGTGCTACATATGGCTGGACACCGCGGCTCTGACGCCGCTTGTCGTTATGGGCTTTGTCGCCCTGATGCGCGAACACAAGTACAGACTGTATATTATAGCTCTCGCGTTGTCGATTCTGGCGAATTATTATATAGGGTTATTCACCTGCATTTTTATGGTGCTGTGCTTTATCGGCTACAACATTATCGAATTTAAGGGCTTTAAAGAACTCGGCAAAAACTTTCTCAGAATCGCGATTTGTTCGGTAGTCTCACTGATGATAACGATGTTCCTCATATTGCCCGCGTATTTCGGGCTGCAGCTGACGCACGCCGCGGGCAGCTCCTTTCCGACATCGTACTCTATCAACTTCCCCGAAACCACCTATACATTCACCTCGTTCTGGGACGCTGTAACAAAAACACTGGACGGTCTCAGACACGTTTTTGCCAACACTCTGGCGTTTATTCAGCCAAACGACAAATCCTCCACGGCACCGCCTAATATTGCGTGCGGAATGCTTGCGCTTGTTATGGCTCTGGTATTCTTTGTTTCACGAAAAATCAAGCTTCGTGAAAAGCTCTTCTGCGGCGGACTTCTGATTTTCCTCGGACTCAGTTGCGTCATAAGACAACTTGACTATATATGGCACGGATTCCATTTTACCAATATGATTCCGTTCAGATTCAGCTATCTTATCAGCTTTGTGATTGTGGTTATGGCGTTCAGAGCGTTCCACGTTATACACGAATCGGGCATTCTTGATATAGTTATCGCGGCTTTGTTGACGCTCGGCATCTTCCTGCTATCGTATGACCTTAATCCCGATTATGACCTCGGAGTCGGCGACAACGCTATCAAAATCAGAATTGTATTGTATTCAGCTATACTAGCGGGTATTATTATCTGTCTGCTTTTGCTCTATTCTTCATATATAATAAACAAAAAGGTGATGACCGCCGTTTTTGCCGCTTTGGTGCTCGCGCAAGGCTGTTTGACAGCGTATATCGGTGTAGACACGACCAGAACAACCTCAACCTATGACTACCCGCGTGCCCGTGCAAACACGGCTGAAGTGGTAAAATATATGAAAGATAAAGAAGAGGACACTCCCGAACTCTGGCGCGCCGAGTTCACAAGCACACAAACACTTTGTGACTCCGCGTTAAACGGTATTAACGGCGTTTCGATGTTCAACTCAATGACCAACGAAAGAATAACCGTCTTTGCTCAGAACTTTGGATTGATGGGCTGGCTCTCGGGCAACCGCTACACATACGCCGAAAGCTCGCCTGTAACAAATCTGTTTATGAATCTGAAATATATTATAGCCCGTGACGGAAATTACAACAACGATCAGTACCTGAAAGAAGAAATCAGCTCAGGGAATGTTAAGCTGCTCAAAAATGTTTCATATATCCCTATGGGCTTTATGACCAAGCCTTCGCTGCTTAACTATTATGGTCAAAAATCAGAGGATACATATAATCCTTTCGACAACCAAAATGAATTCTTTAAGCTCTCCACAGGCATTGACAAAAACGTATATGAGCGCGTTAATGTCAGAGACCAGTCACACACCGACGCCTCTCAGTTCTCGGTTACTTACCCGTACGAGGGCGCATACGGTGTATATAATTTTCATACACAGGACAGCTCCGTCACACCTCATCTGCAGTGGAACTACGAAGCTCCCAAGTCAGGCTATTACTACACTTATGTCCAGATTAAAGACACAAACAGTTCAAGCTCTGGCGACAATATTACTATTTACAAAAACGGCGCGCCACGTGAAGGCACAAGCTCATTCTATACAAAACGTCCCTATATTATGTCGGCGGGATATTACAAAAAGGGCGATACTCTCTCGGTTTATTGTAACCTCAACAATAACGCGTCGGGCAGCGCTCACGTATATGTAAACTACTTTAACGACAAAGTTTATGAACAAGGCTTTAACATCCTCAAAAAGAACGTTATGACCACCACCAATCTCACAGGCTCGTCAATGGAGGGCACAATTAACGTTGACGAGGACGGATTGTTCTATACCTCTGTTCCTTATGAAGCGGGTAAAACAAAGGACGACAAACTCATCGGCAAGCTGCTCGCGAGCGACAGCGAAGGCTGGCAGGCATATGTAGACGGCAAAAAGGTCGACATAACGCCGATTGCCAACGCGCTTGTAGCGTTCAAGCTCGATAAAGGAGAGCACAAAATTGAGCTCAAATATATTCCCAAAGGCTTCATAAAAGGCGCTATTATCAGCGGAATTGCTATAATGTTGTTTGTACTTTACACATTGTTCCTGTTCCTCTGGCGCAAGAAAAAGCTGCCTAAACAACTGCTGGCAAAGCTCCCCGAACGCACTGAAAAAGCGTATACAATTCTATAACAAACAATGAACGGCTGCCAAATAGGCAGCCGTTTTTCTTGATTTTCTCGTAAAAACACCCTATTTACTATTTTTTTGTTGAAATGCCGATAATTCTTTATACCTTTTGTCAATTGAACATTTAAGGCACAAGTTGTAATATATGGTTGGATAAAATCCAATTTATTAAAGGTGGTTATTTTATGAAAAAACTAATTTCGCTTGTACTTGCTCTCACGATTCTTGCCTCGGCAGCAATATTCTCTGCGGGAGCCGCGACAAGAGTTGACGGTTTAAAGCAGATTGGCGCTTCCTCAACTTCCTTTGAGGTTTCGTGGAAGGAGTATTTCGGAGCGACAAGATACAGAGTTGAATACTCAAACAGCCCCTATGGCACTTATATGAATGATACAGATTACGCTTCAACATCTCTAAAGGAGACTGTTTACAGCGTATCTCCCGGCAACACATACTATGTTAAGGTTACGCCGTATGTCAACGGCGAGTATGTAACAACCGCGACTTCGGAGCCTTTTGTTGTAGCTACAGCGCCCAACGAAGTAACAAATCTTAAGCAGACAAATGCAACTACAAATTCATTTACTGTTAAATGGACAGCTTCCATCGGCGCAACCAAGTACGCTGTATATAAATATCTCAACAATACTGAAAAACTCATCGGCACAACATCCAAAACCTCTTACAAGGTCAAAGGCATATCTAACAAAAAAGACGTTGGCTTTGCTGTTCACGTTAAAGCTGTCAAAAATGTAAACGGATATAACGCGGAATCAAACTACGCATATCTCTCAGGCTATTCAATCAACCTGATTCCGGCCAAACCGAAAGCTCCCAAGCTTTCAAGCACTTTTTCGAGCATCGGTGTAGTATACATCGACCATCAGAGCGTTAAATTTCAGGACGGATATAAGATTCAGATTAATAAAGCTAACAGCAAAAAAGTCCTTAAATCCGATACTTCTTACAGATTCTCAGACTTAAAGCTCGGTCAGTTCTATAAAACAAGGTCACGCGCGTACACAAAAATCGGTTCATCATCAAAGGAGCGTTACGGCGCATGGTCGAAATACACTTACTTTGCGTTAGGCTGCAGCAAAATCAAAGCTTCAGGCAATTACAAGTCAATCAAAGCCAGCTGGGCAAAGATGAAGGGCGGCAAAGTTAAGTACGATATCAAGGTATCAAAGTCCTATAAAAAAGGTATCAAGTTGTTCAAGAAGAATGTAAAGGGAACATCTGTTACCGTCAACAAATACGGCAAAAAGAAGCTTTCAGGCAGAACAAGCTACTACATTTATATTCAGCCTAAAATCAAGGTCGGCAAAAAGTGGGTTAATTCCCCGATTATGTCGTATGTTTCAACATATACAAAATAACTCGCAAAACAAGGGGATGACTCAATCGTCATCCCCTGTTGTTATTCTATCGAAGCCTCAAAACCTTTTGTAAATCTTGATTGAATTGTCTTTTATTATGCCAAGTCCGAGGAACTTTTTATTCCCCTTTATCCGATATATCGAGCCGTCAGGAGCGTTTTTATCCGCAAGCTTAGTACGGGTAACATCTAGTTCGCCGCCGTTATAAAATCTTGTCGCCTGAGCGTCCGACACCCAGAGCTCGGGATAAGAATAAAATAAACTCTCTGTACTTTTTAAAGCGTTTTCAAGCCCGCCGTCTTCGGCGAGTTTTTTTATTTCATCCAAGGCTAGCGCCTGTTCAAGCTCAAAGCCGCAAGCCATTGTGCGATTAAGAGCGGTCATAACCGCGCCCGAGCCGAGCTCTGCTCCGATGTCGTCAATCAGCGTGCGTATATATGTACCCTTGGAGCATTTCACCCTGAGTGTTCCGCTTTGGGCGCTTTCGTCAAAGCCTATAAGCTCGAGCTCATAGATTGTAATATTGCGAGCCTTGCGTTCAACCTCAACCCCTTTTCGGGCTAAGTCGTAGAGGCGCTGACCGTCCACTGAAACGGCTGAAAACATAGGCGGAATCTGTTCGATTTCGCCCGTATATTTTTTTATTATTTTTCTTATATCCTCAGTTGTCACGCGGCTTTGTTTTTCACTCAAAACCTTGCCCCAAATATCCAGTGTATTGGTTGTAATACCGAGCCTAAATTCCGCGACATACTCTTTGTCGTGGTTCGGGATAATATCCTGTGCCCTTGTGGCATTACCCAAAAGCAGTGGCAAAACGCCCGTGGCGTTCGGGTCGAGCGTACCTGTATGACCGATTTTGCGCTGACCGCTGAGCTTACGCACCACCGCGACCACATCAAACGAAGTGAATTCAGCGGGTTTATTTACTACTAAAACGCCGTTCATAATGTTTCTTCCGCCGCTTTTTTCAGCATAGCGATTGTATCTTCAAGCGTGCCCTTTATCGTGCAACCCGCCGCTCCGGGATGACCGCCGCCTCCGAATCTCGCGCAAAACGCGCTGGCGTCAATGTCTCCGCTTGTACGCGCGGAAACCTTATACTCGCCATCGGGCTTCTCACGGATTGTAATGCCGAGCTTGACGCCTTCAATCTGGCGCGGAATAGACGCTATACCTTCGGTTTCGTCATCGCCCATCCCCTCGACCATCTGACAGGTTGTATAAATCATAGCGCACTTATCATCGGCGCAAAAAATCATATTGTCGAGAATATCTCTTTCAAGCTCGATGCGGCGTTTTGACTTTGTATCAAACATCACCTTGTTGATATAGTCGCTGTCACAGCCTAAATCGAGCAGGTCAGCCGCTATTCTTAATGTACGCGGGGTGGTATTGATGTAACGAAAACAGCCTGTATCTGTAGAAACAGCGGTATAAAGACAGTTGGCTATAGCCACAGTGATTTTGACTTCAAGCTCCGCGAGCAAGTCATAGATAATCTCGCCCGCGGCGGCAGCGTTGGGGTCAACGTAGCAATAATCCGCGCACACCGCGTTTGAGCCGTGGTGGTCAATACACAGGTTTATTCTTCCTCTGTATTTTTCCTCGTTTATACCAAGCAGCTTTTCGTTAGCAACATCGACAGACACAATATACTCGGGCTCAAAGCTCTGTTCGTCAACCTTTTCGGTAATATAACCAAAGCTCTTTGGCTTGTCGGTTGTGATAACATTGGCGTTTTTGCCGAGCTGTCTGAGCGCCATACACAGCGCGTAGCCGCTGCCGAGGCAGTCGCCGTCTGGATAGTTGTGAGTCAGAATCTCAAAATTATCATTTTGTTTTAGAATTGAGGCAATATCTTTAATCGTCATTTTCTCCCTCGTTAATATGCAAATCGTTGAGAATACGCGAGATATTAGCGCTGTATTCAATACTGTCGCTTGCGGTAAAAATCAGCGTCGGAACGTGCCTGAGCTTAAGCCTCATACCAAGCTCACGGCGAATAAAGCCCGAGGCGCTGTCAAGACCCTTGCAGGCGAGCTTGCACCTTTCGAGCCCTTCCATAGCGCTGACATATACCGTACAATACGACAAATCATTTGTGAGGTCAACTCTTATTATGGATATAAAGGCGTCTTTTACACGCGGGTCCTTAAGCTCACGGAAAATCGCCGTCAGCTCACGCCTTATATCCTCGGTTGTCCTTTCAATTTTATGTCCCATTTTTTATTCTCCACCTATTTTGTACCCCATTTTAAAAGGGTACAAAATAGTTTAGTCTCTATATTCTTCTATCTCATAAACCTCAAAGATGTCGCCTTCCTTGAGATCGCTGAACTTCTCGAGGCAGATACCGCACTCGTAGCCCTCAGATACCTCTTTTACGCTATCCTTAAAGCGCTGGAGAGAAGCAATCTCGTCATCGGCGATAATGATACCGTCACGAACAACTCTGACTTTACCGTCACGAGAGATTTTACCCTTGGTAACGTATGAGCCCGCGACTGTGCCGACGCTCTTAATCTTGATGATGTTACGAACCTCGGCGGTACCGAGCTCAACCTCACGCGTCTTGGGCGCGAGCATACCCTTCATAGCGCTCTCAATCTCCTCGATGCAGTCATAAATAACTCTGTACAGACGCATATCAACGCCGTCACGCTCCGCGTTAGCCTGAGCGGTTGCGTCGGGACGAACGTTAAATCCTACAATAATAGCGTTGGAGGCGTTCGCGAGCATTACATCGCTCTCGTTTACAGCGCCTACGCCGCCGTGGATAACGTTAACGCGTACTTCATCGTTAGTGAGCTTTTCGAGGCTCTGGCGTACAGCCTCAACCGAACCCTGAACGTCAGCCTTGACGATAATCTTGAGTTCTTTCATCTCGCCCTGCTTCATCTGGTCGAACAGGTTGTCGAGAGTAACCTTGGTCTGAGCGTTGAAGATTTCCTCCTTGCGCTCTGTCTTACGCTGATTGACAAGCTGACGGGCAAGATGCTCGTTAGTAACGGAGTTGAAAATATCTCCGCCAACGGGAACCTCGTCAAGACCGATAATCTCAACAGGAACAGACGGACCTGCCTGCTGAACCTTTTCGCCCTTATCGTTAGTCATAGCTCTGACTCTGCCGAGACATGTGCCTGCTACAACTATATCGCCTGCTTTTAATGTACCGTTCTGCACAAGTACGGTTGCGATAGGACCTCTGCCCTTATCGAGACGAGCTTCGATTACGATACCCTTAGCCGCTCTGTCGGGATTAGCCTTGAGCTCTTTCATCTCGGCTACGAGCAGAACACTCTCGAGCAAATCATCAAGTCCCATTTTAGTCTTTGCCGAAACAGGCACACATATTACATCGCCGCCCCACTCCTCGGGAATAAGCTCATACTCAGTGAGCTGCTGCTTAACGAGGTCGGGGTTAGCGCCTTCTTTATCCATTTTATTAATCGCAACGATGATTGTGACACCCGCTGCCTTCGCGTGGTTGATAGCCTCTATTGTCTGGGGCATAATACCGTCGTCGGCGGCTACTACAAGAATAGCAATATCGGTAGCCTGAGCTCCTCTGGCACGCATTGTTGTGAACGCCTCATGACCGGGTGTATCAAGGAATGTTATGGGCTGGTCGTTTACCATTGTACGGTACGCGCCGATATGCTGAGTGATGCCGCCCGCTTCGCCTTCGGTTACGTTGGCGTGACGGATAGCGTCGAGGATGGATGTCTTGCCGTGGTCAACGTGACCCATAACAACCACAACGGGAGCTCTGCCGATGAGGTTAGCGTCATCGTCCTCGCTGTCGTCAATGATTCTTTCCTCGATTGTAACGACAACCTCTTTTTCAACCTTAGCGTTGAATTCCATAGCGATAAGCTCAGCTGTATCATAGTCAACAGTGTCGTTGGCTGTAATCATAGAGCCCATCATAAACGCTTTTTTAACAACCTCGGCTACTGTAGCCTTGAGGCGTGAGGCGAGCTCTGAAACAACAATCTCCTCGGGAACGGTGATTGTGATCGAACGCTCCTTGCGCTGCCTCTCGATACGAGCCAGACGCTGCGCCTCTGTCTCACGCTTGCCGCCGCGGCGGGCGCGCTGCTTCTGGGCGCGGTTTGTAAACTTCTGCTTCTTACTCGTATCCTGATTGCGGCGGAGCTTATCGTTCGCCATATCATCATACTTCTGGTTATAACGCTCAACGTCAACAACACTCTGTCGGGTGTCAATTACACGGCGGTTAGAGCGGTGATCTGAGCGCTCCTCCTCGATAGTATTCTCAACCTTAACCTGCTGAACGTTTTTGGCAGGCTTTTTAGCTGTCGCCTTTTTATCCTTAGCGGGCTTTTTCTCGTCTTTTTCAACGGGAATAGTCTTGCGCCTGCTCTTTTCTTCTTTCTCCTGCTTTTCCTGCTCGGCAGCCTGTTTCTCATATTCTTCGACAGCCTTGTCGCGTACGGCAAAGTACTCCGAAAAATCAGCCACAGCGTTATTCTGAGTCATAACGTCAAAAATAACGTTGAGCTCGTCAGCCTCGAGCAAGGTCATAGCCTTTTTATTTACACCGAGCTTATCCGAAAGAATATCGGTAATACTCTTGCTTTTTACGTTAAAATCTTCAGCTACTTCTTTAACCTTATATTTTATCATAAACTGTTGCCTCCTGTTGCGTTAGTTTCTCTACATTCTGAGCAAAACCGCTGTCTGTGACAGACGCCACCGCGGCAAATCTGCCAATCGCTAAACTGAGTTCCTCCTTGGAACGCTTTAGTTTAATCAGCTTAACTTCATTTGTATCGCAGATTTTTTTCAACTTCTTTTCGGTGTTGGGCGAAACATCATCGGCGACTATCACCAGCTTTGACTCGCCCTTGACTACCGTTTCAACAACCGCGTCATTGCCTGTAGTAAGCTTACCTGCCCGTCTGCAGAGACCGAGGAAATTCAAAAGCTTATCCAACGCTGTTCATCTCCTCATTTATCTGTTCAAAAATCTCAGGGGGAATCGCCGTTTTAAAAGCTCTTTCGAGCCTTTTTGCCTTGACCGCTTTTTTGAAGCAGTCGGGATTATTACAGATATACGCGCCGCGCCCCGCCTTTTTGCCTGTTAAATCAAGGCTAATCTCGCCCTCGGCTAATACTTCGCCGTTTTCGTCTTTAGTATCGGGGGCTTTAACTACGCGCACGAGCTCTCGCTTGGGCTTCATTTCGCCGCAGCCCGTACACTTGCGCATAGGAATTTTTTTCTGTTTCAAAGCAATTCCTCCAAAAAATTTTATTCTTCCGGTACTTCTTCGGTTTCTTCCTCAGATTCTTCTTCGTCTTCTCCATAGAAGCCCGATTCGGGACGAATGTCAATCTTCCAGCCTGTGAGATGAGCGGCGAGACGTACATTCTGTCCGCCGTTACCGATAGCGAGTGAAAGCTGACCGTCGGGAACCGTTACCTTGCACTTTTTAGCGCTCTCGTCAAGAATATCAACCTTGATAACCTTTGCGGGCGAAAGCGCCGCCGCGATATACTCTACGGGATCGTCGCTGTATTCGATAATATCAATCTTCTCATTGCCGAGCTCGACGACAATCTCATTTACACGGTCGCCGCGTGTACCGATACAGGAGCCGATGGCGTCGATGTTCTCATCATTTGAGTAAACCGCCATCTTTGTACGGTTGCCAGCCTCACGGGCAATTGACTTAATCTCAACTGTACCGTCATAGATTTCAGGAACTTCCTGCTCAAACAGTCTCTTGACAAGCTCGGGGCTTGTGCGGCTGATCATAGCCTTGGGACCGCCGCGTCGCTGCTCATTTTCGGGATTATCTAAATCTCGGATGCCCGCTACAAGAACTTTAATCTTATCGCCTTCTCTGAGAACTCTCTCGCCTACCTGCTCGGATTTGGGCAGGGTAGCGACAGCCTTGCCGATTTTGATAATAGCGACGCCGCTCTGCGGGTCAACTCTCTCAACTGTAGCTGTAGCGAGCTCGCCGAGTCTGCTCTTAAATTCCTGGAGCATCTGGTCTTTTTCGCCGTCACGGATACCCTGGCGGATAACGTTGCGGGCGGTCTGAACCGCGATACGTCCAAGCTGCTTGGGATCAAGCGCCGCCTCAAACTCATCGCCGACAGCGTATTTCTTGCGCTTCTTTGAAACTTCCTCGAGGCTTACTTCAAAGTTTGGGTCCTCGACCTCTTCAACAACTGTTTTGATAAGCTTAACGTCAAATGTGTTCTTCTCGGGCACAATCTTGAACACAACGTTCTCGTTGCCGCCGTAGAAGTTCTTGCAGGCTACACGGATAGCGCGTTCTATCTGCTCTATCATATAGTCTACAGGGATTCCCTTTTCTTTTTCAAGAAGGGTTAATGCCGTAAATAATTCCTTATTATTCATTTTCCAAAACCAATCCTTTCTCAGTCAAAATCATCTAGTTTAATCCAAGCGGCGTCTTTAGTGTTAATTGTTACCTGGTTTTCACCGCTGTGGTCTTTTATTGTTACCTGTCCGTCACTATAGTCTGTGAGCACACCCTTGAACTCCTTTGGAAGTCCGTCAGCGGGGCGTATCATCTTAACCATAATATCGGAACCTATAAACTGTGTAAAATGCTCGTCTCTCACCAAAGGGCGTTCAAGACCAGGTGAGCTGACCTCAAGCGTATAAGCCTGAGATATGGGATCCTGCTCATCTAGCGGTTCGTCAAGCGCTCTCGACACCGCCTCGCAGTCGTTAATATCAACGCCGCCGTCCTTGTCGATGAACACGCGCAGATACCAGTCCGCGCCCTCTTTGACATACCGAACGTCCCAGAGCTTAAGCCCCAGTTCATTCACAATCGGCTCGGCAATCTCCCATACCTTTTGTACGGTATTGCCTCCTTTTTTGGGCATATAATTCCCTCCATTCTGAACTTTTCGTAAAAGACAGAGGAGCAAGCCGTTCGCTCACTCCTCATACTTTTAACTATTCAACAATAGAATTATAGCACGCTTTTTTGAAAAATGCAAGTTTTTTTGCATTTTTTAGAAAACCACATCATTATCATCGCCGTGATACGCTCTGGGCGCGTGCTCACCTCTGAATGTAATCATATAGATAATCTCGATTACAAGGAACACCAGCTTCATAAACAGGAAGATGCCGAGCGCGATTGCCACAAAGTAGCCGAGACCGTTCGTAATAAGCGGTTTATCGATAACGCCGGCGTTAAACTGATTAAGCCTTACAACAACCAAAGTATAGAATGCTATACCCAAAGCAAACTCACAGAAGGTAGCGAATCTGGGCAGGAATATCAGAATCAACGCGAAAATTAACAGCGATACAAAGAAAACAACCAGCGGGAAGGTGGTGTTATCAAATGTAATTACCCCGCCTAAAACATGCTTTACCAAGTACTCGCACAAACCAAAAGAAAGGTTGTTAATCGGGAAGAAGAATACAAGAAGCGGAAGGATACGGCGGATAAACACTGTATACCATTTGCCCATATCCTCTTTATAGCAATCAATCTCGTCAAGATACCAGCTGATTTTCTCTTTTCTGTTCGAGAATTTATGCCTGTGACCGTGTTCGGGACCATCGTTTCGCCTGATTTCGCTTACGTCTTCAACGTGAGCGTTTCTGTGTTTATTATCGGGCATAATTATCACCTCAAAAGATTTATATTTCTATTTTAGCAAAATAAAAACTAAAAGTCAAGCAAAACAATTAAAGATAATGCGACCTTATTTCCTCGCCGCTGAATGGGCAGAGATACGCAGGAGCAATATCAAATACTGTCTTTGCTCCGCTGATTCCCTCTTGATTAAGGCGATATGTCGCTCTGGCATATGCCGCGAGAACCGCGCCCGTAAACTCGGGATTGGATGAAAGCGTAAGCTTATATTCGATAACGTGGTTCTGACCCTCGCTTGTCTGACCTGAGTAGATAACAGAACCGCCGTGCGGGATTCCGCTGTGGTCGCGCTTCATTTCGTCCATAGAAATGAAGTTAACGGTTGTATCATAATCGGC
>JAHLAX010000250.1 GCA_020625875.1 bacterium
CCGCAGGGATATTGTATTTCTGCATGAGATACTTTGTCAACTGCACGGCGTTGTTATACGTCGCGTTCGATATATACCACTTGCCGCCAGAAAGATAACAGCACATTTCAATAGAAATGCTGTTCGCGTTTGTACATTTTCCCCAGAAAGGCGCTGTGCCGCTCGAGTAATCCACGCCGACCGCCCAGCTGTAACGGCTGTCAAGCTGCGTGTTGTACTGCCATATGCTCGTATCGTCAACGAAGAAATCAGCTGATCCGTTGCGTGCCTGCCAGTCCGAGTTAAGAGCAAAGTACTTAACCTCGTTGATTGCAGGCGCACCGTTCGTCGCGGTGTAATGCAGGACGATGTACTTCGGCTGCGCTCTGCCGCTCGATGTATTTCGCTCGATGCTGTAATTGTGCGTTTTGATGTTTATAGCCATTTTAAACCTCCTTATGGTGTATACTTAACGGCAAGCGCACCGCAAACATAAAAATAATCTGTACCGTTTAACAGAGTTTTTTCGTTCGTTGTCGCTTTCCTTGCTGTGACCATATAAACATTCGGGAATAAATCTTTACTGTACCACGGCACAAACGGCACGACCTGTTCGTTGTATTGCGGCGCAGATGAAAACTGCGCTACTAACGACGTATTGCTGTTGCTGTACATGCTGTCTGTATACGCCACTAAATTAACTGCGCTTGTCATCATGGCGATACCGAAACTTGTCGTACCGTCTTCGGGGTTACTTGTCTCGCCGATCACGGTGCAAGTGTTCCAGTTCCCCGAGGCATACTCTTGTATCATTACTGCCGAATCTGTCTCTACAATTTTATAAACGTTAGACTGTACCATTGTCCTTGACGAAGTAAAGCCCAACGTGTCATGCGTAATCACTACGTTGTTTGACGATATTGATAAATAAATTTTGTCAGAAAGCCATATCTGACTAACATTCGTCGGAGTAGTCGTATCGTAAACGATCTCCGTACTGTTCCATTTTGCCTTTAATATCGGTGCAAGGTCGTTGAGAAGATCTTGCGTCGTGCTTGACGTTCTTAAACTTCTGCTGTCTAACACATTAATCATCATTAACCTCCTCGCTTGTTCCCTGATACGCGCTTGTCATGCCGACCGACAGTCCGACCATCGTGCCGTAGGTTATTGCCGCGGCGGCGGCGGTCGGCTTTTTGTATATCCAAAATCTCACCGTGTCCGTGCGGTCGAAAGCGACGTTGCCGAAAGCTACGATCGTGTCACCGTGAATGTCTTCGGGGTCTTCAAAATAGTCCGCGTCGCTGTATAGCATATAATACGGGTTTGCGATAAACTTCGATGCACCGTTTCGCGCGCGCGTGATTAACAACCCGTCTTTATCGCGGTCAAACGCGTTTTTTGATATGCGGTCATATCCATAGTTGCCGCCCGTTCCGTACATTGTGCCGTTTCCGACCGTTTCGGTAATATAGCTTTTCGTCCACTCAGGGTGTAACGCATTTGTAGTGTATACCGGGTACATTTCATGCTCTGATGATGTCGTTGGAGATACTGCCTGCTCCAGCGCGTCAAGTCTGTCAAAGATCGTTGCGCTGGAAATATATTCGGGCGTTTCATTAGTAACCGCCGCCGCGCCGACGATCAAATCAAACCGCGCCGTGTAGATATGCCGCCGCGTCGTTGATGTAACAGGCGTTGAGATACGCACCTCGCAATGTTCGCGCCCCGCAATTGCCGTGACGTTAGAATCTAAAAAAACTAGTATCTTGTTGTTTTCGATGTCACATTCTTCACCCGTCGCGGTCGCTACGCCGTTTATACTTGCGTATAACTCCGCTGTATCGGACGACGATAATTCAACAGGTACGCCATTGTTAAATAGACGTATCCGTACCATTCGTGAGCCTTCCGAATCGCCCTGCTTTACAAAAACCGACTTTCGCGATTCGCTCTCGGAAAAATCCAACGCAAGTTCCGCTATGATTACATTCATTCGTTACTCTCCTCCTCGCGAGGTTTAATAAACAGATGGCAACTCAGCTCGCCCTGCACGGATACGCTGCCCCCAGTACCGTTAAACAATATCCTTACGCCACCGGAGATCTCCGAAAGCGTGTAGCGGTCGGGTAGGATATAGCCATAGCTGCCGTCGTGGTACAGCACAAGCCCATCAACGGTATAATCAAA
>JAHLAX010000069.1 GCA_020625875.1 bacterium
TCATTTATGCTCTGTGACCTCCTATCTGACCGTTTCTTTCGATTGAGGTAGCCGCGTCCTTGAGGTTCATACCCTTTAGCACGGAGTTTTTGCCGAAGCGCTTGTGCAGGCTGAGAACGGTTTTTTGGATAGCTTTTTCACGGTTTAGTTTTGTAATTTCCTCAGACTGAGCTTCGCTTAAAGCGTCGTCAAAAAGATTCAACTGACCGCCGTTGCCTGATGTGATGATTTCGTCCTCTGAAGTTATGTGATTGGCGACGATGTACATTCTTCGCACCAACAGCTCGTGGTTTACAATCCGTTCAAACAAGCTTATAACCGCGTCCATAATCAGCCTTGTGGACGAGGTAAAGCGCCCGATATTCTGTGAGCCGTGGGCGTGCCTGGGGACTTTTCGCCCGTAATGGTCAACCTTTATTTCGCCGTCATAGCGCGGGCTGTTGCTTTTGAGATTCTCAATATCGTAGCCGACTGTCAGCATAATCTGGTCGGTGACAAGCTTTTTGTCCACAAGGTCGAGCGCAAGAAGCTCGGTCATCTCGCGGATAATCAGCTTTGCCTCGTCAAAATTGTACGGGCGCTTGAGCACCTGTCCCGAGCTCAGAGATTGGCTTTTGGGGCGGTAGGATTTTATGTCCTCAATTGTGCACGGCTCGCGCCCCCATGCGTGGTCTATAAGCAGCTCGGCGTTGACGCCGAACAGCTTGAACAAAAGCTTTTCGTTGTTAATCGAGCAGCGCGCCACATCGCCCATCGTAAAAATCCCGTAGCGGCTGAGCGAGCGCGAGTAGCCGCCGCCGATTCGCCAGAAGTCGGTAATCGGACGGTGATTCCACAGGCGTTCACGATACTTTTTTTCATCAAGCTCGGATATTCTCACGCCATCCTTGTCGGGCTGTATATGCTTAGCCTCAATGTCCATAGCGACTTTGCACAGATAGAGGTTTGTGCCTATGCCCGCGGTGGCGGTTATTCCCGTCTGACTGAGTACATCGCGCACGATTGTATAAGCGAGCTCACGCGCGGTCATATTGTAGAGCCTGAGGTATTTTGTCGCGTCAATAAAAACCTCGTCAACCGAGTAAACGTGCATATCCTCGGGCGCTATATAGTCGAGATAAATGCCGTAGATTTTTGAGCTCACCTCAATATAGCGCGCCATACGCGGCGGAGCGGCGATATAGTCAAGCTTAAGGTCTGGGTTCAGCGCCAGCTCCTCAGCCGAATATGAGCTGCCTGAAAAATTTTTATTCTTGATTTCGTTAAGCCTGAGTGAGTTTATCTGATTAACCCGCTCCACAACCTCAAACAGCCTCGCCCTGCCCGAGATACCGTACGCCTTAAGCGAGGGGGAAACGGCGAGACAGATTGTCTTTTCCGTGCGGCTTTTATCGGCTACAACGAGGTTAGCGTCCAGCGGGTTCAGTCCTCTGTCAACGCACTCGACCGAGGCGTAAAACGACTTTAAATCTATGGCTATATAGCTTTTCATAAACGCTCACAACCTTAAAACAGATGTTCGATAATTAAGTATAGCACATCTGTTCGAAAAATGCAACAAAAGTTTAGGGTTTTATCAAAACCAATATTATTTAGTTAAAAAAGAACTGTCATTCTGAGGAATGAAATGACGAAGAATCTTAGGTTTAATGTAGGTTAAGATTCTTCGCTGACGCTCAGAATGACAGAAGGACTGGCTTTGTGAGCCAGTCCATTATTTTGTTGATTTATAAATTTCAAAATGTATCTGGTGTTTAAGCCGCAGCGGTTCATCGTATTTTTTCAGCATTTCGCTGTACTCGGCTTCAAACTCGTCAACCTTTTCTCGCGTAAGGCTCGCGCCTACGCCGCGGCAGCTCTTGATTCTGCCCAGCCACGCGCTTTTTGAAAACTCAAGAACAGTGTCAAAGGATTCGACGTGCTCGATTGTAAATCTGTTCTCGGCCCATTTTGGGAATTTATAATTGAACTCTTTAAACCCACAGCCGCTCCAGTCGGGATTGTATTTGAGTACAAGGCTCTCCATTTCGGCTATAGCCTCGTCCTCGTAGGGCAGCCAATCCATAAAGATTTTGCAGAAAATTCCGCGCGGCTTCAGTACCCGCCGTATTTCGTCCGAAACCTTCTCGGCGTTAAAATAGTGAAAACACTGAACTGCCGTGACAACGTCAAAGCTGTCGCTTTCAAAGCCCGTGTTTTCGGCGGGGCAGACCTTGAAGCTGATGTTTTTAATGCCTTTTCCTTCGGCTAGTTTTCTGCCGTAGGCAATCTGATTTTCGCTGATGTCGGTTGCGGTGAATTCAGCGCCCGTGCCGCTCATATTAACAGGCAGCACCGCCGTGCCGCTGCCGAGGTCGAGGATTTTCTGCCCCTTTTTGCCAATGCCGAAGGCTTTGAGCTTTTCGTACATACTGTCGGGGTAGATGTCGCGGTATTTTGCATAATCATTTGACGTTCTGCCAAAGTCAAATTCTCCGCCGTTATCTATAAAATCAAGCTTCATTTATAATCCTCCTGATTTCGTCCTCGGCTTCCTTGACTTCATCATAGAACGCCCTTGAGCTCACTCTAAGCGCGCCGCCCGCGAGTATGATGAGCTGTTCCATACCGTCTGAGGTAACAACCCGCACTCGGTTGTGTTTGGCGAGCTTGTGCGAGGTCTTTTCGATATACATATCGGCGGTTTCAGCCTCTTTGGTGTAGACAATATCAATGTTGTTTACGCGCTCAACCTCACGGTCGCCCTTGACCTTGTAAGCGTCAAATACAAGGATTACCTCGCATTTTTTGTAACCCTGATAGTTGCAGAGAATGTTAATCAGCTTGTTGCGCGCGCCTTCAATATTATCTTCGGAGAGCTTTCTGAGCTCGTCCCAAGAGAATATGACGTTGTATCCGTCAACCAGCAGATACTCAACGCCGTCATAATTCGGCGCGGGCTTGCCCTTGTATTTCTGCGCGCTCCTACTGTCCTTGGCGGTGAATTTTTTGCGGACAACCTGTTTGCTGTGTTTCTTAACAGGACCGTAGGTCTGCTCAAAAATCTTCATAAGCTCTTTGTCCTGAGCGAAAAGGTTGTCACTTGATTTGAATTTTTTGAGGCTTGGAGCGTTCCTTTCGACGGGAGCTTCGGACTTGAAGCGCTGAGAGTAGGGGAGATGCATACGGCTCTCAACCTCGTCCCATTTTACGTTGTGTCCCGCTCCGTGCGAGCAGAATACCGAGTCGCAGGGATTGTCGACATCGCTGTCGGGATTATAGCCGATTAGCGCTATCACTTCGTCAGCGTTGTGGCACGGCTCATAACCTTTTAATCTGCAGCTCAGCCGCCCTTCTCCGTGGGTATACTGAGCGACCTCTTTCGCGTAATCGAGCATATTGACAGCGGGAGCTGTTCCTGTCAGAATCGAGAGCTCGCCGTCGCTCTCGGGTGAGTTGAAGCTGCCGTTTTTAAGCTGAATATCCGACATCGCCCTGCCTATATTTTCCGTAGGTACTTCGAGCGTGAATTCATAAACAGGCTCGAGCAGTACACTTTCGGTGGAGCGCAAGCCCTGTCTTACCGCGCGGTAGGTAGCCTGACGAAAGTCGCCGCCCTCGGTGTGTTTGGGATGAGCTCTGCCCGAAACGAGCGAGATTTCCATATCTGTAATCGGTGAGCCAGTTAGTACGCCGATGTGAGTTTTTTCGTAAAGGTGGGTGAGGATAAGTCTCTGCCAGTTTTTGTCGAGCTTATCCTCCTTACATTCGGTTTTAAAGCTTAGACCGCTGTCACGCTTGGCGGGAGTCAGCATAAGGTGAACCTCGGCGTAATGGCGCAGCGGCTCAAAATGCCCTACGCCCTCAACGGCTTTCGCGATTGTTTCCTTATATATAATACTGCCTCTGCCGAAACTGACCGAAAAGCCGAACCGCTCCTCGATAATACTCATAAGAACCTCGAGCTGAATGTCGCCCATAAGCTGAATTTGAATTTCACCTAAACGCTCGTTATACATAACATTCAGCATAGGGTCCTCAGCCTCGAGTATTCTGAGCTTCGACAGCGCCGTGTGCCTGTCAATATCATCGGGTAAATCAACGCGATATGTCAGGACTGGCTCGAGCACAGGCAGCGCGGAGTTCTTTTCAAAGCCCAGACCGTCGCCCGAGTTTGTGAAGCTTACGCCCGTAACGGCACAGATGGTACCCGCCTCAGCTTCGTTTAGAGCATTGAACTTTTCGCCCGAATAGACTCGTATCTGGTTTACCTTTTCGTTGTTTTTGTTTTTATCGCTTTTGAGAATGTCCCTAACCTTAAGACTGCCGCCCGTGACTTTGAGGGAAGTGAGGCGGTTGCCCTGAGTGTCCTGAGAGATTTTATAAACCTTAGCGCCGAAGTCGCTTTTGTAGTCGGGCATAGCCGTGTAATTGTCAAGACAACCCAAAAACCGCTCAACGCCCTCCAGCTTAAGAGCGGAGCCGAACATACAAGGGAAGATTCTTCTCCTCTTAATCGCCGCTATAATATCCTTCTTGGTGAGGCTGTCGCTTTCGTACTTCGCGAGCAGGCTTTCATCGCAAAGCGCGATATTCTCATAGAACTCATCGGTACTATCGCTCGTGAAATCCACACAGCGGTCGCTCAGTCTGGATTTTAATTCATCGAGCATACGCTTTTTGTCGGCGCCGTCCAAGTCCATCTTGTTTACGAATATAAAGCACGGAACTCTGTATCTGCGCAGAAGCTTCCACAATGTGGATGTGTGGCTCTGAACGCCGCTTGAGCCGCTGATTACGAGGATAGCGTAGTCAAGCACCTGAAGCGTGCGCTCGGTTTCGGCTGAAAAATCAACATGCCCAGGGGTATCGAGCAGGGTGAACTCACTGTCCTTATAATTCAGGACAGCCTGTTTTGAAAATATGGTGATTCCCCTGTCGCGCTCCAACGCGAAGTTGTCGAGGAATGAATCTTTGTGGTCAACTCTGCCGAGCTTTTTGATGTTGCCCGAGCAGTACATCAGCGCTTCTGACAGCGTGGTCTTGCCCGAGTCGACATGAGCCAGTATTCCGACTGCGATTTTTCGCATCAAAGCACCTCCGTTAAAAAAATATAGATTATTATATCACAACGCGGTCTTGTTGTAAATTAATACAGTTTTTTGGGCGTAAAATTTTCAGGTTTTATGTTTTTGCTAATTGATAATTTTTTATAGATACGTTATAATGATTACAATAGGGTAACCTCGGTTACCAATATCATTTTTTGATTAACTGAAAGGAGTTTTGAAAATGAGAAGTTTAAAGAAAATTTCAGCTTTGGCTATCGTAGCTGTACTCTTGATTTCGTGCTTTACTTCGCTCGGAATCACCGCTACAGCCGCTTCGGGCGACACAGTTTATTTTGACAACTCTGTCACCAACTGGGACGCGCCTCGTTGTTATATGTGGAAATCCAGCGACACTAACCAGAAAAACGGCGATTGGCCTGGCGTTGCAATGACAAAGGTTTCAGGCAGCATCTGGTCATACAGCGTATCGGGTGATTTTGATAAAATCATCTTCAATGTCGGCGGTGACAGTCATCAGTCCGCTGACCTTGATTACGCGGGAAACAATAAAATTGCTAAACCGAACAACACAGATAATAAATTTTCGGTAAGCTGGTCTGATTATTCAGGCGGCAATACCAACCCCACACAGGGCGGTTCAGGTTCAATTTATGTAAAATCGGACTGGAGCAACGTTAACTGCTACGCGTGGACTACAGGCGCTTCTGATCAGAACAGCGCTTGGCCCGGTGTTGCTATGACAAATCTCGGCAACGGCGTATTTGAGTACGCTTATTCAGGAAGCTTTGCTCACGTTATCTTTAACAACGGCTCTGATCAGACAGGTAATCTGGATTGCCCAGGCGCGGGATATATCTATGAAAATGGTTCGTGGAGCGTTTATGACCCTAACAACCAGACTAATCCCACAAACCCGAGCTCTAATCAGACTAACCCCACAACCCCGAGTTCTAGTCAGACTAACCCCACAACCCCGAGTTCTAGTCAGACTAACCCCACAACCCCGAGTTCTAGTCAGACTAACCCGACACAGCCCTCAAGCTCACTGACCGCTTCGGTTAAGTTCAACGGCAATCAGGTTAAGTCGATGAACGTTACAGGCGACACACTTACTGTTACCTATAACCTCACAGCCTCCAAGCTCATTACAGACGGCGATATGGAACTCAGCTATGACAGCTCAAAGCTCACACTCGCGAGTGTAACTACTCCGAATATTACAACGGGCATTACAAAGTCACCCAAGCTTACCGCTAATCCCTATTATATGAACTTCACTGGAGTTGACACATCAACCCAGTCAGGTATTTATAACTTCAAGAACGGCGCGGCTCTAGTTACCGCGACATTCAGTGTCGCTTCAGGCGCTACAGGTACAGCCAGCGTTAACCTCCAGCTCAATGAGCTTGACGCTCTCGTGAACGGTACCACATCATCCTACTTTTCAAGCGGCGCTGCTACAAGCGATGGCTCAGCTCTGCTTACAAGTTTGAGCAATCCTACCGTTACTCAGACAGGCGGCTCAACACCTGGCGGCAACACTGATTCGTCCACCCCGACAAACCCGACTAACCCGACCAATCCGACCAACCCGACTAATCCTACTAATCCCACCAATCCAACCAATCCCACAAATCCGACTAATCCCACAAATCCGACTAACCCCACAAATCCGACTAACCCCACCAATCCAACCAATCCCACAAATCCGACTAATCCCACAAATCCGACTAACCCCACAAATCCGACTAACCCCACAAATCCGACCAGCTCAACCAGCCCGACCACAGCTCCTAAGGCTTCGTTTACACTGTCTGCCGCGAAAGCTAAGATTTATGTTGGCGATACAACATATGTAAAAATCTCAAATCTTAAGAACGCTAAGGGCGACACAAAGTTTACTACAAGCAATAAGGCGGTCGCGACTGTCAGCTCTATGGGTATTGTCAAGGGCGTATCTAAGGGTTCGGTTACTATCTCGGCTAAGAACAACGGCACAACTAAAAAAGTAACGATTAACGTTATTCAGAAAGCCAACCCGATGACAGTAAAGGCTAAGACAATCACTGCCAAGGCGGCTAAGAAGACTACCTTCGCCAAGACTAAGGCATTCACTATCAAGAACGCCAAGGGTACGGTTACCTTCGCTAAGAAGTCAGGCGACAAGAAGATTACCATCAACAAGTCAAGCGGTAAGATTACTGTAGCCAAGGGCCTCAAGAAGGGCAAGACCTATACCGTTAAGATTGCGGTTACAGCAAAGGGTACAAAGGTTTATAAGTCAAAATCCAAGACAGTTAGTGTCAAGGTTAAAGTTAAATAATTGCAAAAAAAGGAGCTGCTGCATTAACTTGCGGCAGCTCCGAATTCTCATTCTGAGGAGCAAAGCGACGAAGAATCTTAGATGTTAACTAATTAAGATTCTTCGCTAACGCTCAGAATGACAGCGGGGCCGACTTTAAGTCAGCCCCATTATTTGTATACTATCAGAACTTCTCGGTTTTATATAGCTCCAAAAGCTCTTTCAGGTCGTTAATCTGCTCGGTGATTTTGTTGCCGTCGTCAGTGTTTTCGACCATAACGCGGATGCTTTCGGTTTCGACAATCTCTGAATCCGAGTGAATATCTTTGTTTTCGTTGAGGGCGTCTGACACGCTCTCGAACGGCTGATGAGCCTTAAGGCGCAGACCGTGTGAGTTGTAAATCAATGTATAGCCCGCTATGCCTGTTTTTTCGTGGTAATCCTTACAGAAACCGCCGTCAATCACAAGCAGCTTGCCGTCGGCTCTTATCGGCAGCTCGCCCTTGGACGCGCGCACGGGCGTGTGCCCGTTTACAATGTGAGAGATAGGGGAGCTTAGCCCGAATTCGCTGAGAATCATCTCGCAGGTTTCTCTGTTATAGTAGTGCTCATAGTACGGGTTCTTCGGCTCGCTCCACGCGCTCTTGTCAGAGATGAAGGCGCGCTCGAAGGTTTTGATTATGCGGCCGCACAGAGGCGATTTTTTGCCGCACCAAAGGTACCACATAAAGTCGAGTTCGGGAGTATATTTGTCCTTCGAGAAGAACGCGTGCCTCGCCATCATATCGGCGAAGTCGAACAGCTCCTTGCCCTTGAGGCTTTCGCAGAACAGCTTGACCTCGTCGAGCTCGCCCGACATCTTCAGCGGTACACAGCCGTGATACAGCAGGTTGTCGTTGTAGGTGTTGTACATTGAGCCGTTTTCGTAGATAAAGGTTATGTGCTTTTTCAGTCTGGCGCTGCTGACAAACGCCGCTTTGAGCTCATCGATGATGCTGGTTTCCTCGTCAGTGAGTTCATATGGGTTGTCGGCGCTGATAGTGGGGAAGTCGGTGTCGTTGAGGTTATAGCTTTTTCCGTCGGACACTACTGTGCCTGTTTCAAAATCAATTTTGTCGAGCAGCAGCCTGTCGTCCATATCAAAGTCGGGGTTGCGTTTTATCACCTGTCCCTCGAGCTTGAACTGAATAACCGAAATAGCTTTGAGCGCCGCGTCCATCGGGCGCTTATTTTTATATGTTTTTTCGGCGAAAAGGGCGAGGCTTCTGAGACTTATGCCATAGCCGCTCTCAAGAGTTTTGACGGTGTTGTATTTTACGCTGTTGCGCACAACGTTGGCTATACAAGCCTTGCTGCCCGAGGCGGCTCCCATCCATAATATGTCGTGGTTGCCCCACTCTATGTCGAGACTGTGGTGCTTCATCAAAAGCTCGACAACCTTATCGGCCGACTCGCCTCGGTCAAAAATATCGCCCACAATATGAAGCCTGTCGACCGCCAGACGTTTTATCAACTGAGCCAGAGCGATTACAAATCCGTCGGCGTCAATGTCGATTATCGCGTCAAGAATTTTGTTGTGGTAGCGCACCTGGTTGTCGTCCTCGTCCTTTTGCGCGTGCAAAAGCTCGTCGATGATGTAGCCGTAGTCATAGGGCATAGCTTTTCGCACCTTTGAGCGCGTATATTTCGAGGACAGCAAGCGCGCTATCTCAACCATCTGGTTGATAAACACGCGGTAATTCTCTGGCATCGCCTTGCCCTGCTTATGCATAATCGCGAGCTTTTCGCGCGGGTAATATATCAGGGTGCAGATTTCCTTGCGGCTTTCGTGCGACAGCGCGGGCTTATACAGCATATTTACCTTTTCGCGTATAACGCCCGAGCAGTTGTTGAGAATATGGCAGAACGCGTCGTACTCGCCGTGTATGTCGCTCATAAAGTGTTCTGTGCCCTTGGGCAGGTTGAGTATGGCGCTGAGATTGATTATCTCGCGCGATACAGAGCGTTGACTGGGGTATTTTTCGGCAAGAAGTCTGATGTATTTTTCGCGGGTGTTTTTGTTTTCGGTCATTGTTTTCACCTCCGCGTGGTTATACATTTATTGTAACAGAGCTTTTATATAAAGTAAATAGAAAATAAAAAAGTCGGCGTAATTCTATGCCGACTTTACGCTATTCAATTATAAGTGTTCCTGTGTTTCCGTCAAAAGTGGCGTAATCGCCGTCCTTGATATTTTTGAGCAGACCTTTTGCTTTTATCATACCTGGTATCTCGGTAGCGCGGTGAATCTGGGCGCAGTGAGAGTTGGCGTTGCCGTATTCAACTACGATAGCCTTTGTATGCACAAGGTCAAGGCGTGAAATTACAGACGGAGTTAGCTCCTCTGACACAACGATTGTATCTTCCTCAAAATGCTCGACATCGGGTTCATCGATACCCATAATAAGCTTGAGCACATTTGTCTTGACGTCAATAACGTCAACGGCGATCTGTCTTACGAATTCAACGTCGGTTTCTATAAATCTGCTGATGTAGGATTCACAGATTTTGTCGACCGCTTGTTCAGCGCACATACCGTTACACATATTTCTTATAAGCTCGGACTGAAGCGCGAGGTCGTGAACCATTTGAATATGACAGTTAAGAATACGCGCCTCTCTGTGACCGATATTCTCTTCAATGTGTTTGATGGTTTTGCGCGTGTTTTCGCAATAATACAGAAGCTTGCGCACAAGCCTGCCCAGCTCCTTATCGGGATCGTCTATTTTTCTTATTTTATATTCAGGACAAGAGCAGTCGATTATTCTGACTCTGCCTTTTCCGCTTCCGCCTACTACGGTTGTTCCCTTGATTTCCATCACAGTGTCTCCGATACTACTTCTATGCTTTGATTATATACTGTTTACTTCACATTTTCAAGAGCTTTTTATAAAACTAATACGCTACTCTGAACTTTCGCTCATCGGGGACAACCGAAACTGTTTTGACATCCATTCTGTCGATTCGGATATACATACCGTTTTCAATCGCTTTGACAACATCGTCAATCTGTCTTTCGCTGCCCTGAATTTCCATAGTTACCGAGCCGTCATACTCGTTTCTGACCCAGCCTGTGGCGCCGTACATATTGGCGGCGTGATAGGCGGTATATCGAAACCCAACAGCCTGAACCTCGCCGTAAAATTGTATATGCTTGCGGATAGTATTTCTTCTGAACATTATTCTTCCCTCAGGATTTTTTCCATACCGATTTTTTGTGGCACGAGTCCCATAGCTTCATAGAATTTGAGCGCCGAGCTGTTGCATGCCCATACGTTGAGAGTGAGGTTATAAAAGCCGTTTTCTTCGGCATAAGCGCGTACATATTCATAGAGTGTTTTGCCTATATGCTTTCCGCGCTGAGCGCTGTCTACGCATATGTCGTCAACATAAAGCGTTTTAATATCGGTTAGTATGGAGTCGCCGACGACCTGCTTATGAATACAAAACGCGTGGCCGAGAGCGACATCATCCTCATCAACACAGACGAACACAGGGGTGGTATCGTCCTGAATAATAGCCTCAAGCTCATCGCTGTTGTATTTTGTAGCGGGTCCCTTGAACAAATCAGGACGACCGAGGTGATGAACCATATCAACCTGTACCAGCAATTCAAGTATTCTTTTTATGTCGCCTTTGACGGCGCGGCGTACTTTTAAACTCATAATCCACCTCGTTAAGCAGCATTTAATTATTATAATATACCATTTAACAATTATCGTCAATTATTTCAGGTGTTTTGTTATAATATATTCGGCGGCTTTTCGCCTGTTGAAAGCGGACGTGCTTTCTTCTGCAAAAGCATTGAAATTCAGCTATGAATATGTTAGTATTACTCTAGTGTATACAATATCGGAAGGATGTGATTTTGTATGGCAGAGCGTTTCAAACCACCAAAAGACGAAATAATAACCGACCCTACGGAGCGATTTATTGTCAAGGTCAACGACTTTAAACATTCTATGGGGCTTTGGTATTCGCTGATAGGGCAGAGGATATTGCCGTTTTTGCTTTTTATAATTCCCGTTAACGTAATTATGGGTCGAGTTGACAAATTTATATATCGTTTTTACTCTGTTAATCTGAACGTTGCGTTTTTGTACGCAATGTGGATTACGATTATGCTTGCTTTTCTCGCCGTGACGATATTTGCGCCTAAGGCAGCTTCTGTGATAGAGTTTGTGTTCGGTATTACCTACCTGGTTTTGGCGTTTCACTATCATATGTTCCATAACGCGCTGGGGTACGCGCTTCTGTTCTCGGTGATTCTTTTTCTGCTTGTTAAGCTCGTGTTCCTTGTTTTTAAGATAATACAGCTGCGAGCGTTTGCTGACGATAAGAAGAACAACATAGAACGTGACGCCAGCGGTCGTGTGGTTCACGCGGTTAATGATGAAGTGTTCTTCACCGAAGAAGATAACGCGGAAGAACAGAGAGCAGTCGTAGCCTCTGATGACGATGTATATTATACCGAAGAAAACGTCTCAGAATACGAATCCGCGTCCGTCGCGTCTGATGATAATGTGTATTATACCGAAGAAAATCTTTCGGAATATGAATCCGCGACCGATGCCTCAAATGAGGATGTTTATTATATGGATGAATATGAAGTCGAAGAAGAGAGCGCGACAAGCGCGTCTAATGACGAAGTGTATTTCGTTAGTGAGGATAACGAAGATGAAAGCCCAATGCCGGTCACCGAGGATGAGGTCTTTTTCGCCGAAACCGAGGTTGACGAAAGCGAACCGATAGTTCAAACGGACGACCAGCTTGTTTTCGCTAGCGACGATAATTACGACAGGGATGAAGAACTGATAAGCCAGCCTGACAACGATTTCTTCTTTGGATAATTCATTAACAACAGCGGAGACGGTTTTCTGTCTCCGCTGTATTGTATCTTTCGCGGTGTTGAAAATGTCACATAAAAAACTATTGACAACCGCGAAACGATATTTTATAATATCACCAAGTTGCAACGCTAAAGCGACTTGAAAGAACATAGACTTTGTTGAGGAAAAGTTATGAACAGAACTCTTAACTACAAAAACAATTTCAGCTTTACATTTAACTTTACTTGGTTTGATACAAGTAGGGTTAATTTGCTATGCTGATAAATGGAGTTAAGATAAATTAATTCACATTGGGTGTGGCACTTTAACCGAGTGCTACACCCTTTTTATTTTTATTTTTCAGAAAGGTATTGAGAGTATGAAAAACTATTATCAAAAAGAAGTCGAGACCGCCTCTTATGAGGAAATCCGACAGATTCAGAACGAAAAGATTGTAAAGCAGGTGCGTTATGTATACGACAACGTGCCGTACTATCGCAATCTGATGGACAAAAAGGGAGTGAGTCCCGACGACATTAAGAGCGTAGACGATATAAAAAAGCTTCCTTTCCTCACTAAGGACGACCTCAGAGAAGCCTACCCTTACGGCTTGCGCGGCACCGACCTCAAAAACTGCGTTCGCATTCAGTCCACATCTGGCACAACAGGAAAGCGCGTGGTAGCGTTTTATACTCAAAAGGACATTGATATGTGGGAGGAATGCTGTGCCAGAGCTATTGTCGCCGCGGGCGGCACAAACGAGGATGTTGTGCAGGTTTGCTACGGCTACGGATTGTTCACAGGCGGTCCCGGGCTCAACGGCGGCTCCCATAAGGTAGGCTCGCTCACTCTCCCTATGAGCTCAGGCAACACCGACAGACAGATTCAGTTTATGATGGATTTAGACGCGACTATCCTGTGCTGTACACCGTCCTACGCCGCGTACATCGGCGAATCCTTAGCCGAAAAGGGCTATAAACCCGAAGACAACAAGCTCAAGGCGGGTATCTTCGGCGCTGAGCCGTGGACAGAGGAGATGCGTCAGGGCATCGAAAAAAGCCTCGGTATAAAGGCTTATGACATCTATGGGCTTACCGAAACCTCAGGACCGGGCGTCGCGTTCGAGTGCGAGGAGCAGACAGGTATGCACATCAACGAGGACCACTTCTACGCTGAGATTATCGACCCTGACACGGGCGAGGTGCTCCCCGAGGGTTCAAAGGGCGAGCTTGTCTTCACTTCTCTTGATAAAGAGGGATTCCCGCTGCTCAGATACAGAACCAAGGACATCTGTATTCTGTCGCGAAAGAAATGCTCCTGCGGCAGAACTCACGTCAAGATGACCAAGCCGCTCGGCAGAAGCGACGATATGATGATTATCCGCGGCGTAAATGTATTCCCAAGCCAGATTGAAGCTGTGCTTCTCAAAGAGGGATACCCGCCGAACTATCAGATTGTCGTTGACCGCGTCAACAACTCTGATACATTCGACATTTATGTTGAGTGTACGCCCGAGCTGTTCTCAGATAAGGTTTCGGAAATGCAAACTCAGGAGAAAAAGCTCAATCTCGCTATGCGCTCTATGCTCGGCATCGGTCCGAAGATTCACCTTGTCGCGCCAAAAACAATCGAGCGCTCAGAGGGCAAAGCTGTACGCGTAATTGATAAGCGTAAATTACATTAAGGAGGCATGATAAAAAGTAAGTGGTAAAGTAATCCGAGAACTCTGACGATGTGCTACAATAGAGGTAGCAGAAAGACAGAGTAGATACTAA
>JAHLAX010000093.1 GCA_020625875.1 bacterium
GGTTGCAGATGTAGTGAGCCGCCTGGAGGTTGGTCCAGTCCCGGGCTGCTTCTTCAGCGCTGTCATAACCAAATTCACGCCATCTGCTTATTGGACGAATTTCGTCGATCACGAAGCTGAGAGGATGCTGCGCGTCGCTGGGCTCGTCGTAGTGGATCGGTCCGAGCCGGCCGTGGCATATTCCGCAGGCACCCCCCTGGGCCTTAAATCTGGCGCGGTATTTCCGGCGGAGATTGCCGTTTGCTGATCGTGGATTCCGTTTCATGGTAAACAAAAAGCGCCGGAGCCCTGGCCTCGTTAGAGGTTCCTGGACTCCGGCGTCGTTGCGCTCCGGTCTCGGTGGATCGAAAATCTGTATTCTTTTGAGCACCGCGGGCACCAGATCGGCATGTTCTCGGCTTCCGAGTTCCGATCGATGCGCTGCAGTTTTTTGTTGCAGGTCGGGCACTTCAGCCAGCCCTCATCTGCTGTCCAAATTATACCAGATTCCACACCGGATCACAACCTTTCCCTTTGTTAATATGAGTTTCAAGACAGAAAAAATTATAAAAAAGTTATAACTTCCGCCGCCGTCGCGGCTTCTTTCCCGGCAGCTGCACGGTCTGGCCGGCGAGGTATTTGATGTAGTGATATTCGGCCCATTCCGTCCGCTTGGAGCTGTCTTCCAGCACCATCGCATCCTCCGGCGCCTGGATGTCTTCGCCGTCCGGGACGATCCTCGTCTCGACCTCCGGGTGCCTGCAGTTTCGGGTGTAGCTCCATCCTCGGAGGCCCTGGCGCTCCGGTCTTTCCTTGCACATATACCGGGCGAGGCTCTCGTAGTTCTTCTCCCGGTCGATCTGCAGCCGGAGGATCTCCACGTCGCTGCCATATGGCCAGCAGCGCAGGATGTCGGCGAAGTCGTTCCGGGTTTCGTTCACCACGAGGTGGATGTGCCAGCGGCCGGCGCCGTGCACGCTCTCGATCGCCCAGATCATCCGGAGTTCCTCGCCTCTGGCCTTTCGGATCTCCGCCAGTTCCTTCCGGAACTTCTTCAGGATCGCCGCTGTCCGCTTCCGGTCACCGGGAAGGTGATCGTCGTCAAAGGTTAACGTGACGAAGAGATCACCGGCCTGGAAGTTTGCCGCGAGCATCAGCTCCAGTTTCTCCCAGCTGTATTTTGCGTTCATCCTCTGCTGCGCTTCGGCGCTGATCTTCCGCTTCGCCTGGCGGATCCGTGCGCTCTCCCGGGCAGCTGCCCGGGTGTAGATCGCCTTCCGCACGAGACGGCCGGCGACGATCGTCTTCTCAGTTTTCAAAATAGAGACCCTCCGCGGCTTCTGGCCTCGGAGGGCTCTGAGCTCTATTTGTCTTTGTTGTAATATCCTTTCGGCAGGAGCTTGGCTTTTCCGCCTCGCCTGGAGATTGGTTTGTGAGTGGTGTCCTCCAGCTTACATCGGCTCGGGTGATTCAGGCACGGATTCCCGCAGTCCTTTCGGAGATAACAGTCCGCGCAGCAGATCCGATCTCCGCGCTGGTCGCAATAGAATTGTCTGCAGTACCGTGCCACCAGATCACCGTCCTGTCATGCTAA
>JAHLAX010000147.1 GCA_020625875.1 bacterium
CTCTGTCACATAGTAGTCGAGCGTATCATCGAATACGTCGAATGTGTACTTCCAGGTAGTGGTATCAAGCTGAACCCATTTCGGATCAATGGAACTCATTTTCGTATCATCACCAAAACCACTGGACGACATATCAAGTTCGTTCCATACCCAAAGGCCGGCCATCTCGGCTGGGTTCCAATTGTCTCGGAGCTCGGCAGCAGAATAAACCGTTCCGGAATTGTCACGAATCATATTGTTTGAATCGTAAATGCGTTTCCAACCAGTGGATGGGGATTGTGGAGTTGAAAATAACGCTTTATAAGATGTAGATGTAATGTTCTTTCCGGAAAAAGAGAAAGTATCAGGAAGAAGAATCGACGAAAGTTTCGAGGTGTTCGAAAACATACCATCCATACGTGTGACATTTGAAGTATCAAAATTTGAAAGATTAAGGTTCGTTAATGCTTTGCAATTGTTGAACATATTATACATATTCGTAACTTTCGAAGTGTTAAACCCAGAAAGATCAAGACTTGTCAGACTGGAACACGCCATAAACATATTAGCTAAAGTTGTAACATTTTCTGTGTTGAATCCAGAAACATCAAGATTCACTAAGCTGGAACACATACGAAACATTTTCTCCATATTTACTACTTTCGAAGTATTAAAACTTGAAAGATCAAGATCGATTAATGCTTGACAATCCTGAAACATCCCATACATATCTGTGACATTTGAAGTATTAAAACTCGAAAGATCAAGACTTGTTAACGCATTGCAGAAGTAGAACATAAAGTTCATAGTCGTGACTTTTTCTGTATTAAAACTCGAAAGATTAAGACTTGTTAACGCATTGCAGCCGTAAAACATATCGCTCATATCTGTGACCTTCTCTGTATTAAAATTAGAAAGATCAAAATTCTGTATTTTTTTACAGCCCAAAAACATTCCTTCCATAGTAGTTACTTTTTTTGTATCAAAGTTAGAAACGTCCAAGTCGGTTAAACCCCCACAACCGGAAAACATACTTTTCATATTCGTGACTTTTTCAGTATTAAAATTGGAAACATCAAGACTGGTTAGTTTTCCACAACCTTGGAACATTCCACTCATAAATGTGACCTTATTTGTATTAAAACTAGACAAATCTATACTTTGTAAACTTCCACAAGCGTCAAACATATTTCCCATCATCGTAACTTTTTCGGTGTTAAAACTGGAAAGATCAAGACTTGTTAAGGCCTCACAATCACAAAACATAGATTCCATATCCGTAACATTTGCAGTATTAAAATTTGAGACGTCAATCGCCGGCAATTTTTTACAATATGCAAACATATAACTCATACTTGTGACATTTCCCGTGTCAAAACTTGAAAGATTGACACTAATTAGTTTTTCGCAATTATTAAACATATTGCCCATATATCCCACGTTCCTGGTGTTAAAGCAAGAAAGGTCAAGATTCGTTAAACTGGTACAGTTACGAAACATAGAACCCATATCTGTAACGTTTTCAGTATTAAAACCAGTAAAATCAACAGATAATAAATTACGACAATCGTTAAACATTCCCGCTAATTTAGTCCCTGCGTTAACAGCTCCCTTGAACTCAGCAGCTTTTAAATCGTTTTTGTATGTATTCCACGGCCAATCACTATATGAAGATATATTATTCAATGTACACGTTTCACCGGGATTTCCGATCACAAGTGTTCCATCACTTTTAATTTTCCAGGCACAGCCATAAGTTCCTTTTGCGATCACATCTTCTTCATATTCAGCATATAAATCCGTATCCGAAGTAACATTAAACGGATCAACAGGGTCACC
>JAHLAX010000115.1 GCA_020625875.1 bacterium
AGAAAGTATTGTGCCCCTGCGATGATGTGAATATGAGTGAATTTCCGCGATACTTCTCCGAAAAATATAGTAGTATCGGCTTGGCGGGTTTGCGGTGTGTCGGGTACTCAAAGGATTGCCCGACCTGCGACCTGTACGAATATGACGGAACTACGAAAAAGTTCGGTATCGGCAACTGGAATGGAGATTATCGGGCGAAGGAAGCGCAGGAGCTATTCGCTTGGTGCGATGTGGTAGTTACCAACCCTCCGTTTTCCCAACTCCGACCGATGATTGAAATGTTGTTTGAGTACGGAAAGCATTTCATTATTATTGGCAACTCCAACACGCTACACACCAATTTGATGTTTGAGCTTGTCCGAAAAAAATTGTTACAAGCTGGTCACACGCAACCCAAAGTATTCGACACGCCTACGGGCAAAAAGAAACTCGGTTTTTGTTGTTGGCTGACCAACACGGGGCTTGGAGTTGGTGAAGAATGGAGAGAGCTAACCGCTGATTATGACGAAAAAAACTGCGTACCGATTGACGACAACCCTGCTATTATTAGAGTGCATAGGTTGAAACATATACCCCGAAATTATTCTGGGGTGATGGTAGTACCCTATACCTTATTGCTTAGCGGCTACGGACAGTTTGAGCTGTTAGGCTTGCTGCGGCCTCATGTAAACGGCAAAGAACACTTTACGGGAATCCTTTGTAGATTCAAGCAAGAATATCTCGATTTGCTATGAAGTTACCTAAATGGCTACGCACCGAAAAAAGTAGTGCCCTCCGAAAAATACTGGCGGTTTCGATAGACGAAAAGTTGAAAGAGGCCGCCAGACAGATTCTTTTCTCTCGTGGAGAAGGTACGGTACTCTCCGAAGAAGATGCCGCGAAAGAAGAGGAAAGTATGGCACTACGATTGTGCAATGAGCAGGTGGAACTTGTCAAAAAATTGCGCTTTCGTAGATGCAAGCTTGCTACGGCAACTGGCTACGAAAAAAGCGGTACTATCATAACAATCCGACCAGTCTACAACCTCGAAAAAAACTACGCCCATATCCGTACTGATGATGGAGATACCTACATTCGTTCTATTGATGCTCTGGACTTGCTTATACTGGAGGAATATGATGAAAAGCGGCTTTCGCTACTCGGCAATGAGGGAGATTTAGTTCAGCAAGATATAATCGACAAGGCTACTTTCAAGCAGAGCAAAGCCCTTAGAGAAGCGCACGAAGGCTTGGAAAAAATCGGTATGCTTGTGCAGCTCAAAGACAGTGTAGGGCTTGATGTTCTCGGTAGAGTGTCTGGTATAGGTATTGCGAAGGAAGGAGCGTATTTCCGCATCTATTATAGCAGCCCGACTGAGGGTAGGCGTATGCTTCGCAAGTCAGTTAAAAAAGCTATTGCTACGTATGAGTTCTTTGCAGATAGCGAAACAGAGTGGCGCAATGCCGATGGAGTGAAGCGGTGGCAGGGAATCTTTGAGCAGTACGAAGGAGATGATTGCGAATTTTAATAACTTGTTGGAAATCAGCTATTTGCAAACGACCAAATTTTTTAGCGAAAATTTCGTTTTTGCAAATAGCTGATTTTCAGCATTTTATGGGTTATCGTGCAAAATAATTGAAAATTTACTTGCATACCTTATTATAATAGGGTATATTTGCATCAACCTAATCACAAAAACGCTACTAAAATGAAAGTCAACGTAAATGCTAAAGTAAAAACGCTACGAGCTTATAAGCTGATAGCCGACAAAGCAAGAAGTCGTAAGGGCGACTTGCCCGTAATAAAAGATCCACTGGCTGCGTATGATTTCTTGATGTCAGAAGTCTACGACCCCGCAGAGATAGACGTTGTAGAATCTTTCTACGTTTTATTTCTTAATGCGGGTAACGGTGTGAAAGGATATATTAAGGTGTCAAGTGGCGGAGTCAATGCGGTTATTGCAGACCCAAAGGTAATTTTTTGCGCTGCTTTGAAGTGCCTTGCTTCAAGTATCGTAGTGACCCATAACCATCCTTCGGGCAACCCCAGACCAAGTGAGGACGACCGTAAGCTGACGAAAAAACTATCAGAAGCTGCAAAGATGCTTGATATAGTTCTCGTAGACCATATCGTTGTCAGTCTAGGCAGATATTATTCTTTCAGAGAACATGGAGAACTAACTTTTAATTAACAACATAAAACGCTACAATTATGGAAAGATATGATTATGAAGAAGCCGTGAAGAATGACATTCGCGACTACATTAGGGAGCGTGACATTAAAGTCACTGCCGGCAACAAAGACGAAATCTACGAAGAGCTTTACGACGATATGTTTGTAAAC